>NZ_JAVDDS010000019.1 GCF_030848475.1 Herbivorax alkaliphila | reverse complement strand
AACTGTATCCGTTTAAATCAACAGTTCCATTAAATATGTATAGATTATCAAATTCAGTATCTTCATCTAAAGTCAAATTGCTTCTTATTTCGGTACTTGATAGCTCTTCAAATCCCATTATCATAAATTCTTGTTCTGGTGTTGGCTCAGGTGTTGGTTCTAGCGTAGGCTCTGGCGTCGGTTCTGGTGTAGGTTCTGGCGTCGGTTCTGACGTCGGTTCTGGCGTCGGTTCCGGTGTCGGTTCTGGCGTCGGTTCCGGTGTAGGTTCTGGTGTCGGTTTCGGTGTCGGTTCCGGCGTCGGTTCCGGCGTCGGTTCTGGCGTCGGTTCTGGTGTAGGTTCTGGTGTAGGTTCTGGCGTCGGTTCCGGTGTCGATTCCGGCATCTTTTCCGACATCTCTTCTAGTGTGCTATCCTCAACAATTACCTCATTACCATCTTGTATTCCGTTGTCCTCTGGAAAAACTGCCAAAACATTAGTTAATGAAATGACAAAAATTAGAATTACAGAAATGGATAACTTAAATTTTCTTTTCATAGGTTAGTTCCTCCCCTTATAATTAATAATTATTCCCTGTAATAAATTTACATGGGTTTGTACAACTAAAAAATATTTTATCACAGATTTCTATCATATGTAAATAGTAAATTTCTTTTTTTGTCGAAATCTGCCTATTAAATTCACAAAAAAAAGACAGAGTATGCGTAAAATCATTTACAACACGCTCTATCTATTTTTTATATCTCACGTCTTCCCTCTAAAGCCTTAGACAATGTAACCTCATCTGCATACTCTAAATCACCACCAACAGGTATCCCATGGGCAATTCTGGTTATCTTTATCCCCAAAGGCTTTAAAAGTTTAGATATATACATCGCCGTTGCTTCCCCTTCTATGTTAGGGTTGGTTGCAATTATAACTTCCTTAACAGAACCATTTTTTATCCTTTCAAGAAGCTCCTTTATCTTAATATCCTCAGGGCCAATTCCATCCATTGGGGATATCGCTCCGTGAAGTACATGGTAACGACCCTTAAATTCTTTTATTCTTTCCATTGCAACGACATCTCTAGGATCCTCTACCACACAAATTAAAGAATCATCCCTGTTTTTGGAATTACAAACAGTGCATGATTCCAAATCAGTTAAATTGCCACATATAGTGCAATATTTTATTTTTGTCTTTGCATCAATAATTGCATTTGAAAGCTTCTCCGCCTTCTCCTTCGGCACATTTAGTACATAAAAAGCCAGTCTTTGGGCAGTCTTATGCCCTATGCCCGGAAGCTTTTCAAACTCCTCTATAAGTCTGGCTATTGGTGCTGCATAAAAACTCATTGGCATACCCCTTGTCTTGATGCCTTTAAATAATACTGCTTATTTAAGACATTAATTAAAACATTCCTGGAAGTCCACCCATTCCACCTGTCACTTTACTCATTTCACCATTTACCATCTCATCGGCTTTTCTCAAAGCCTCATTAATTGCAGCTAAAATGAGATCTTGCAACATTTCAACATCCTCTGGATCTACAACTTCAGGTTTTATAGTAATGTCCTTAATGTCTTTTTTCCCTGTTGCTGTAACAGTAATTGCTCCACCTCCAGCAGAAGCTTCAACTTCTCTATCCTTAAGTTCCTCCTGAAGCTTCTCCATTTCCTTCTGCATTTTTTGAGCCTGCTTCATAAGATTGCCCATATTTCCGCCACCCATTCCTGGGAATCCACCTTTTGCCATAATTCTCTACCTCCATTTATTTTTTTCCTAATAAACATTATATATTAATATAAATACAAAATACTAGACTTTTATATACATTATTTAAATTTATTTTTTATTCATCAATTATATTTAAATCAACATCACACTTTTTTGCAATATCTCTAGCCTTTTCAACCAATTCATCCTTTTCTTCTGACTTTACAGTATCGACTGTTTCTGTTTCATCAATGCATTTTATTTTTACTTCTCTACCTAAGAAATTACACAAATGTGATTCGACAACTTCAGCATTTTCCGGTTTGGACAGACTGGTCTTTGCCAACCCCTTTCCTTCACCAAATACCACGCCAATAAATTTATTGTCAATTTCAACAATTTTAGTATCCATTAAATAGGCATAAAGAGCCATTCTTCTGGAATCTTTAAGTTCCTTTAATACCTCTTTCCAAACTTCAAGTCCCTTCATTTTTCCAGCAGTATTTTCATTTGAATCTGCTTCTTCTTTAGCATTTTTAGAATTTTCTTTTTTTTCTGTGCTTTTTTTACCAGTATCTGAATCCTTTTTTATAGAGATTCCCTTGGAGAAAATATCGGATACTTTTTTTTCCAAAGACTTAACTCTGTCAGTAATAAATGTATCTTTTAAATTCAAATTGTTTTCAGATAATTTAATAAGGGTAGTTTCAAGTAAAATCCTTGGCTGTGTTGACCATTTTAAAGCAGCCTCTAAAGAAGATAACTCTTTAATTGCAGTTATTAATTCAAAAGTTTCCAACCCTTTAGACAGTTCTTTCATTTTTTGTATTGACTCTTCTGAGGCATCAATTATTTCCTCTGGATTTTTAGTTGTACCGCATATGAGAAGATTTCTATAATAAAATACTAAATCAGATACAAACTGACTGATACTTTTCCCATCCATAACAAGGTTGTCTATCTTTTTTAAAACATTTTCCACCTGTTTGTTTATTATATATTCTGTCATTTCAGAGACAAAGGTATCTTTAACTATTCCAGTTATTTTTAAAACGTCCTGATGTGTAAGTTCTTTTTTCCCTAAAGAAATACACTGATCTAAAATACTAATGGCATCCCGTAAAGCTCCATCTGAAAGCTTTGCAATAAGTGTTGAAGCATCATTTTGAATTTCAACTCCACTTTCTTTTGCAATATATTCCACTCTCTTTGTAATGCTTTCTACAGGAATTCTTCTAAAATCAAACCTCTGACATCTAGATAGTATTGTAGCAGGAAGCTTGTGGGGCTCAGTGGTAGCCAGTATAAATATTACATGGGAAGGAGGTTCCTCTAAAGTCTTTAAAAGTGCATTAAACGCCCCAGTTGAAAGCATGTGAACCTCATCAATTATATAAACACGATATTTTGCTTTAGAAGGTGTATAAACCACTTCATCTCTTATATCACGAACATTATCCACACTATTATTTGAAGCAGCATCTATTTCTATTACATCTAAAATACTGCCGTTTAATATACCCTTACATATTTCACACTTATTACAAGGGTCACCCTCCACAGGGTCTAAACAATTTACAGCTCGGGAGAAAATTTTAGCAGTAGTAGTCTTTCCTGTGCCCCTAGTTCCACAAAAAAGATATGCATGAGCTATCCTATCTTTAGAAACACAATTAGACAGTGTCTTTACAACATGTTCCTGCTCGACAACATCCTCAAAAACCATAGGACGCCACTTTCTATATAGAGCTAAATACGACATTTCATTTCTCCCCTTTAGCAGCAGTAATTTTAAGACTTCAAAATATTAAAATAAGCTATTTAAAAATTTAAATAGCTTTAAAATCTTCTCATAAATTATTTATAATAATCGGCCGTGCACCTTCTATCGACATGCTTCTATAAGCGATACCTGTGCAGTTAACTCGAATCAGGCTATCCCGCGGCACACGTAAGGGCCTACTTACCGCTGCTTTCTTCCGAACCTGACGGAGTTCATAGGGTTACATTGCGCAGGACCCGATCTTCATTGCCACTTACACAGACCAGACCTTACAAAAACAAGCCTCAAGAAGGTATTCAATCCTGCTATAGCGGATTGCAGGTACAGGGCACCGCTACCTCCCCATCTAGCACGACCAAATATTAACTTTAGTATGAGCAATGACTAATTAAGTCACTTATACATTATACTTAATATCTATAAATACTTCAAGTAATTTTGAATAATATAATGATGAAATTTTATCCAACCTTCTTTTTTGCCTTGATTTTTTACAAAATTCTAATCAGGTGAATGTTATCTATTATATACACCCAGCTTAATCTTTCATTTTATACTTTTCATCATCATATGTTCTGGTTCTGGCAGTAGTACTTTCAATAAAGTTTGTATATTCCTTGCTATACCTATCAAGAACTCTTTTGTCATTTTTGTTTAAATTTGTTCTTGTATGATTTTCTTCTCTATTCAAAATATCACTTCCTATAATTATATTTTTTTTAAAAAATATTTTTACAATATTTCTTACTGTCTTTATTATAAATTTTATTATAATATAAGCGTCTATATTAAAATATGAATGTTACTTTGATAATATACTATCTACATTATCCACATGCACCAAATAAAAGCTTTTTCTGCAATTTAGTGAACTCGTTTAGCTAAAGCTAAACATCGAGGCTTCAGGTGGAGACTCAACTCCACCTGAAGATTTATAAGAGGAACTCCACTTTATAGAAGGTGGAGTCTTAGAATAAGATAACTTTCAAATGCCAAAACCTGTTTTAATAACCAAAAAACTGCGTATATCAATTATATAAAAAATTAATACGCAGTTTCCTGGGCAAAGTTTGACCCAAATTGTAATTTTATAGGATTTATTATGATGTTACAATATATTTGTCCTACCTGTAATTAATTTTACTACATTTTCGATTTTTTTTTATTTATTTTGTATGAGATGTATATAAAATGACCTGAAATGCTTTTATTAGTTCTTAAAAACTGTAAAAGCCCATAAGTTGTAGGTTTATGCCATATAATAACTGTATTCTTTTTTAATTTTTTTACTTTATCTTGAATTAACCATATCAAAAAGGGTACCTTCAAATTAGAAGATACCCTGATATTATTAATTCAATTCTTTCTAAGACTTCAAATAAAAAAGCGTGCCCAAAAACTTTCATTGAGAACGCTATTATTCATAACACCAAAGTAATTATATCATTTTTTAAGGTTTTATCAAGGCTATTTTTTTAAATTAAACTTTGCTCAAGGCCTCATTTTCAGTTTTATAAATTTCAATAAATCGATCTAGTCTTGTAACTTCGAAAAGTTTGGTAATATCCGGCGTAAGGTTGCACAAAATTATTCTCCCTTTTTTTTCTTTAAATTTTTTATAGGTATCAATAATTATTCCTAACCCGGCACTATTCATATATATTACTCCGTCCATACTAACTATAACTGATTTCCCTTCATTTTCTTTTGCTAAATTGTCAAGTAAATCTTTAAATTCATTTTGAGTTGAAATTCTAATCTGTCCTGTAAGTTTAATAATCTTTGCACTGTCCACCTCTTTTACTTCAACTTTCATATCAAAGACCTCCTCTAAGATTTCATATTGTTAGAAGTTGCTATACCGAATCAATAACAGCATATATTTAACTTACTATCCCTATCATTATTAGTCAAACTAAAAAATTAACAATATCGACACAAACTTTTGAAATATTTGTTCATGTGTTATTTTTGTCAATACGGAAAAGCGATAACTTGATATAAATAATTTACAAAATTTCTTCTTAGTTATATTATATATTACAAAGTAACTTCTTTCAATAAAATTATATCAACGGGTTTATATATTAAATGTTTTTTCCATATTTTCATTCACTTAAGCAACGTACACCCATATAAACTAAAGTATAATCTAAATTTTTATAAATTATGTAATACATTTTTTAGTTAAGTAGAACAACTTTTTGCCGATATAATAACTAAGTATAATGTACCTTACATAAGATAGGAGGTTTAATAATGTTTTACACAGGAAAAAAGGTTAAGTATTTTGATAGTGATGTGATTGTTTTGACATGGTTAAAAGATGAAGTTTTGATTTTTATTGAGGAAGATTATGTTAAGTGGGTAGACAGCTCACTAATAGAATTCATTCAATAATCCGCCAAAATTAATTAATCATAATGTACTTAGAAATAATATAGAAAATCTATTTTCTTGTAAAATATTATAACTAAAACGACTGTCCCTAGTATCCTAGAAGACAGTCGTTTTAGTTATAATACTGATAAAATATAAAAGCACCATTTAAGCTTTTTCAAACATATCTTTTCCAACACCACATACAGGACATACCCAGTCATCTGGAATGTCTTCAAATGATGTCCCTGGTGCAATTCCTCCATCTGGGTCACCTTGTTCTGGATCATATATGTACCCACATGCTGTGCAAACGTACTTATCCATCTTTATCAACTCCCATTTATATTTTTAACACTATTATATACTTCTCTTAATGGAAGTGCAATTCTTAACTTTCTACTTTTTTTATTTGCATCTCTTCTATATGCCTTTTGGTGCTTTTTGATTGTACAACCATCTATATTCTCACTCATAATTATACTCCATTTCTCTAAAACTTTTAATATACCTATTTTATATTATGGAAAAAGATTCATAATGTTCCTGCCAAACTCTATCAACTTTTTTCATTGATTAATGCAAAGTACAGACGTAAACACAGGATCATTGTTAGCTTTCCACAAAACATATCTAATTCCCATCGAAATGATATCTGCCATTTTCATAACTATGCTCAAACGAGTATTTTGTAGAATTAAATAGTCCATAAAACCACTAAAATTAACGATTCCCGTTATGTGCATATCTCCTACAGGTGCAAGGTCTTTCTTAACTCCAGAACCTGGTTTTATAGATCCCTCTCCTACTGTTAGGAATCCAACGTGATCCATTTTGCCAAGACATGCATCAATGGCTACTATAAAAGGTTTGTCATAAACTCTTAATATATCATCCATAACTTTTCCTATATTTTTTGCGTGAACTGGCTTTTCCAAATTTCCATGGATATAAACATTTTTATATGTTAAATCACTTATTTTATATCCAATAAGAGGACCTAAACTGTCTCCTGTTGATCTATCCGTTCCAATACACACAAAAACAATAGATTTGTATCCATTTTTCATTGAATTGCTTATAATTTCATAACAAGAGTCTGTAAACTCTTTAAAGGCACAACTTTTATTTATATCAATATAAACTTGTTTGTAAAGTGGCTTTAGCAACATATATACTCTCCTGAGCTAATATTTTTAAGAAAATTGCTCTTCCTTTTAAAAACACTAATTATATTATTACCTTTTATAGTTATAATATTACTATGTTTTTATTTTTTCCCCATATAACTCTATATATTTAGTGCATGTCCTTTATTTGAATAAAATAACTCTAAAAAAAGGAAAAAACAGGCTTAGAGCCTGTTAACATTAATTGAAAGCCTAAAGGGATTCCTAGGATTCCCTTAGGGACAAGAAAATTCATACACAATAGCAAATTTTCTTTAAAAATATATTTTGGGTGTATGTTATGTATATTAAGCAATAAGAGAAATATACACTCTTATATTCTAAGACAATTATAAATTATAATAACAGCGTCTCCTCTTTTAAGCTCTCCTTTCGGTCTGAAATAGTCTCCATATCCATTTATAATATTTAGACCTTTTGCCAGCACAACATAGCCTGTGAGTTCAGGATTAATTTCTTCTTTGTCTATAAAGTCACATTTAAATATATCTCTTAAATCTGCAATTTTGTCATATTTTAATGCTCTTATTATAAATTTAACACTTTCTTCTCTGGTTAATGAGCTTTCTGGATTGCTCTCGCCATCTTTTACTATCCCTTCTCTTATCAACAAATTATAAAGTCTATCTGTCTCTGAATCATTTTCTAAAGTGGTTTTTCCCTTAAATTCGTAACCTCTATCTATTATCTGAGATATAAGTAATAGAAAATCTTTCTGCTTGATTTTTTCATCAGGTCTAAACATTGGCCCTTCTAAACCGATGCCTGCTTGGGCAAGAGACTCTATCTGCTCTTTTGCATAATGTTCAGATATATCTGTATACTCTATAGGCATATCTTCTTCATATAGCTCTCCATTAGCATTTAATAGCTTTCCAGAAAAAGCATCAAGCCTTGAGGGTCTTTCTGGATTAACAGCATATACTAATTTCACAAGATCATCTAGTTCTTCAGGATTTTCACCATATAAAGGTCTTTCATAATTTATATACTGCTGTTCTGCCCCTCTGTATTCTAAGCTTAGTCCAACCTCTTCAAAAAACAAATCATATATTTCATCTAATGACAAAACATTTTCAGCCGAAGGGAAATCCAACTCCTGCCAATTCATATTGAAGCCATATATTTTCCCTTCTACTCCATCAAATCTTACAATAAAAGAATTATCTATAAATGGTATGCCATCTACCATTCTTATGTACCTAAAGTTATAATAACCATCTTCTCCCCCTTCAATTGGATCAATCATGCTTTGATGAGATTTATGATATTCAGTGTTTTTAAACTTTTCAGGTTGTATTTTTTCTAAAAATTCCTCAACAATTTCTTTCGCCTCTTCTTCATCATATTTTTTGCTTTGATCTTCAACTCTTGGATATCGAATGTCAAAATTTAGTATTTCCCCAGTTAATGCATTAACCGAAACTATTATATTATGATACTCTCTACTTTCTTCACTCTGTTCTTTTACAAAAGATACGTTCCATGTATAATTTCTTGCTAAATCCCATCCTCTATTAAGAGTTGCTCTTTCCAGCTTAAAGCTGTCATCTATTTCAAAAATTTCAAATTCTCTTACTATTTCCTCTGCTTGCTCCTGACTAATTAGAGTAGATGATTCTTCTATGGACTTTATTTCTTCTGGCGAAAGAGCAACTTCCTTAGATTCCATATTTCCCGCTGACATATCTGCAACTCCTCGTCCTGTTAAAGAACTTTCAAAATATACTTCTACAGACGGCATTAAATTTATCTCTTCTCCACTAATTGCATCTATCACATACTGATCTCCATAAACAGGAACATATGCTAAATATACTTCCTCACCAGCTAGATTGTAGGTAAGTTTTAGTCCAAGATTTTCTTTATAAGCTTCTTGAGCTTCTTCTTTAGTTATTGCATTATCTGATTTGGGAAATTCAAAATCTTCAGTCCATGATTTACTGTAATTTTGAACCTGACCAGTGTGATAATTTATTGAAATATTAATGTTGTTAAATGGAACTGCTATTTCATTATGGGTTGCTATATAACAAAATGAATGTGAGACATTTCCTGTCATTCTTTGATTTCTTTCTACAAGCTTTAAACTGTCAAAAAAATCAGATGAATTTAATTTCTTAATAAATTCCTCAGCTATTATTTGAGCTTCTCCCCTGTTAATATCAGGTATTTTTTTGCTATCTTCCATGCTGCTAGAATCGTAACTGTAATAGTGAAATATATCTCCCGAATCATCAATGCTTACTTCTTCACTAACACGCATATCATTTTTAGTCCAACTAAGATTCCATATTTTTTTGCCATCAAAAGTATTGACTCCATAGTTAAATTCATCATAATCATCCGAAATCTCCAATAAACTTCTAGCTGTTTTTATTACCTCCTCTAAGCTCATGCCATCATCAGCATATACACCTCCAGATATGCACACCGTAACAACCATTATTATAGCTAAGACCAATGATATTTTTCCCTTCATTTTAAAATTCCTCCTGTCATTAATTTGTTATTATTATTAGATGGTTAAAAAGATAAAAAAGTTTCAATAATTAGAAATTTTTTTTTTATTTTTTCATATAATCTTATAAGTAAGTGTACTTAATTAAAACTTAACCACAGGTGCATGTTATTTCTTAGCCAATACTAAGCAATATTTTCAAAAGACTATATTATTGGAGGTAATATTTTAGATGTATCTCTTTTTAACTATAAAAAAATCTGCCCTTATATCAATATCACTTATATTAGTTTTATGTGTGTTTAGTATAGCTTTGTATGGTAATTCCAAAATTTTACCTGCGATATTTATAAGTGACAAACACCAAAGTATGATAGAAGAAATTTTCCTTATAAGAAATAAATCTTTTTTGGAAAATGATTTAAATACACTTGAATCTCTTTATGATAAAAACACCAAATTAGGTACATGGGCATATGAACATCAAACAATTAAAATGAAATACCTTCATAAATGGGCTGATAAGCAGGGAATTGTTTTTAATGATATTGATACCAATGTGGTAATCAGACACATAAAAGACATTGATTCCGGCTATAAGTATAATTTTATAGGCTCTACAGAATATAGGTATTCTTATATTAATGAATTGGAAACAGAAAATCTTTTCCGAATTGGCACTTATCATACTTTAAACCTAGAAAAAAAAGATGATAAATGGCTAATCTCAAAGGAATGGTATACTGATCCTTTTGCAGATTCACTAAATTTAGATAATATAAAAATGGACGAATTCAAAGACTATGTACTAGAATCAAAACCAGTTGATCTATCTAACCTAAATTCAAGAAGAATAAGTGCTGTAGAATATGCAGACAGATATTGTGGAGCGGCTGCTAATGAAGAATATGGATACAGCTACAATAAAAAATACAAAGATTACAACCCTTTAGGAGGGGATTGTGCAAATTTTGCGTCACAGATTTTATACGAAGGAGCAGGCTTTGAAAAAAACTACACCTGGAGATATGAAAAAGATGGAAGTAAGGCATGGGTAAATGCACAAGCTTTTAAAGACTACATGATTTACAGTGGCAGAGGCTCTCTTATTGCAAAGGGCAATTATAACCAGGTATTTAAAGCATCGTTCAAACTTTTGCCAGGTGATTTTGTCGCCTATGAAAAAAAGGGGAAAGTAACACATATATCAGTGGTAACAGGAGTTGATTCTAAGGGTTATGCATTGGTCAACTGCCATAATACTGATAGGTATAGAGTTCCTTGGGATCTTGGCTGGAACAACAAAGGAATAAATTTCTGGCTAGTAAGGGTTAACTATTGACTTATCTTATTTGATAACCTGCTAGATATTATTTAGTTTAATATATTTAGGAAGCATGTCATTTAAGTGAATGAAAGGTTGAAAAAATATTGTGGAATAAGATAAAAATCAAAAAAGATGGGGAAGCTCCCCACCTAAATTTAAAAGGATTATCAATTGATTGTAAAAGATGGTGACTTTAGATATAATATGAATTTACGCATTATTGAAGAGGAATTATAATTCTCATTCCTGGATAGATTAAATCAGGATTCTCTAATCTGTTTGTAGCAATCAAAAGCTGCAAACTAATATTATATCTAGCCGCTATAGAATACAATGTGTCTCCCGGCTCTACAGTATATACTATTGGAGCAGCAGGAGGCCTTACTATTTCAGGAGCCTGCTCTATAAGAGTCTGCCATGTTCTTCTTCCAACCATTCCTGTTACTGGAATCCCTCTGTCTCGCTGCAATCTTATAACTGCCTGTCGCATACATTCACCGAAATTTCCATCAATAACACCTATATCATATCCATTTGCTAAAAGAAGTCTCTGAAGGAATATCACATATATGCCTCTATCACCTGGGCGTAAAACTGGCAAAGCAGGCATAGGTTGTATAGGCATCCTTGGTATTACCAACCTCTGCCCTGGATAGATTAAATCAGGATTTTCTATGTTATTAACTCTTGCAATCATTTCAACTGTTGTATTAAAGCTTCCTGCTATTTTTCCTAAGGTATCTCCCGGCCTTACAACATACACTGTTGAAAATCCTGGCATTCCAGACATCTGCCTAAATATATCCCCATCATAAAAAAACTCAGGACTATAGTACATAACACTACCTCCTTGTTTACATAACACTATCTACTTGTATACTATGAAAAAGGGAATAAAATGTTTCCATATATTTAAATTTTCCTCTTATTCTAAGACTCCACTTTCTATAAGGTAAGGTTCATCTTATAAATCTTTAGGTGGAGTTGAGTCTCCACCTGAAGCCTAGATGTTTATCTTTAGCTAAACCAGTTCATTTCTGCTAACTCTCATTAATGACTTAAAATCATGACTTGAAGGATTTTGGAATACCCTTAAATGGAATTTAGGTACAACTGACAATATATGATCAAAAATATCCGACTGTATACGTTCATACTCCACCCAATCAATAGTATTTGTGAACACATAAATTTCTATCGGCAGTCCATACTCATTAGGTGGAAGCTGTCTTACTATTTGAATCATACCTTTATAAGTTTCAGGATGGTTTTCGAGGTACTTATTAATATACGCTCTAAAAACGCCAACATTAGTAAGCTTTCTTCCATTTACCTCTACAGAAGAATCAATTTTATGTTTTTTATTATATGTTTCAATTTCCTTTTGTTTGTTTTGTATATAGTCTTTTATATAGTGTATTTTTTTGAACTCCTCAACCATTTCATCAGAACAAAAACTAATACTTGACGTGTCTATAAAAACTGAACGCATTATTCGCCTTCCCCCAGTTTCCATCATACCTCTCCAATTTTTAAATGAATCTGAAACAAGTTTGTATGTGGGAATAGTCGTTATTGTTCTGTCAAAATTTTGAACTTTTACCGTGTTTAGAGATATGTCTACTACATCTCCATCCGCACCAAACTTAGGCATCTCAATCCAATCTCCTACTCTTACCATGTCATTAGAAGATAATTGAATTCCAGCTACAAGACCTAATATAGAATCTTGAAATATAAGCAAAAGAACTGCTGAAAGTGCTCCTAAGCCTCCTAGAAGAACCAAAGGATTTTGACCAATAATTTCAGCAATAATTAATATTCCAGCAATAACAAAAACAAAAATTTTAACTACTTGAATATATCCTTTTATGGGTTTGGTTTTAGAAACCTCAAAGGTATCATAAATATCATTTACTGCACTTAAAAGAGAACTAATAGTAAGTATTGCCACCATAATAATATAGACAGTTGCTCCTGTGGAAATCCAATGTCTTACACTTTCAGGAAAGGCTGTCGCAAAAGCATATATAATGATAGCAGGAACTAAATGGGACATTCTCTGAAAAACTTTCCTCTCAAGCATAATATTATCCCATTTAAATTTGTTATTTTTGATATAATGAGAAAGAATTCTCAAAACAATTTTTTTTGTAACATAATTTGCCACAAAACTTATTAGTATAATGAGCACTACTAATATGGCATACGATAAATAACTGGCAACTCCAGTTTCTACTCCATATTCTTTTAGCAGTTCCAAAATATGCGCCCTCATCAATTATCACTCCAAAATATTATGCTGTTTTTAGTTTATTTATTCCAAATATATAAACTAAATTAAAATCAATCCATTTTGCATTATACTCTAATTAGTCTTTTCTGTAAAGCTCTATGAATATAGCCAAGGCATAAATCGTTAGTATTTAAAAAATATGGAATAAGCATTGTCAATCAAGTTTTAGAGCATGTTAATACGATGAGTAAAATAAGAACCTTTTTTGAGTGGCTAGTAAGTTTATCTTTATCTAATACTCCACCTTGTATAAGGCAGAGTAGCTCTTATAAATCTTCAGGTGGAGTTGAGCCTCCACCTGAAGCCTAGATGTTTAGCTTTAGCTAAACCAGTTCACTATGATAATACTTCAATTTCTCCTCCTGCATCTCTTATTGAATCAAATATTCCACCTAACTTAGATTTTTTGCCTAAAAACGGAAGACGTATTATAAGGCAAATTCCACCTGGTGAAGTTACTTCCACTATATTTAACAGATTTATAACTGCTCCTGGTGGTATAGAGATACGCAATACTGTTCCTGGAAGCTGGGGACAAAAGTCTTTTTTGGGCACATGTGGTTTTTTGCAACATTTTTTGCAGCCTGTTTTACCCTTTTTTGAGTCTACCCAGAATTCTGAATAATCCATAATATAACCTCCTTATATTTCGTTATATTATATACTATTCAAAACAAACATAAATAGTTAACATAAAATGAATCCCCAAAGAACAACAAACGCTCCAATAAGCAGTGGTATTCCTACATAAGAAAAATACATATCCCATTTTTTCGAGATATTTCTCACTTCGTACGGAAGTTTTATGTAACTAGCATCTGACACCATCTTTTTCTTTATATATCCCTTTTCTATTTCTTTTAAATAAAAACTCCAAATTCTAAGTGTTTTTATGGCGGGTAGAATAAAGAAAAAAGCATATATAAATGAAATCACAATGGCCATGATGGGAAGCAAGCTTCTTATTTCTAAAATCACAGGCAACTCTGGATTTTTTTCAGTTACACCTAAGCTGGCTATAAACCCACTAAAAAGAAATGTATTCCCTAAAAAATACTGTGTCATTTTTTCATTTATAAGATGATGCTGATTAAGTGCCAATGCTTGATAATGATTATATACATGTATTACTAAATCATCTTCTACTTCCTTCTTCTTTTCAACATTATCTTTTTCCAAGCTTATCACCACCAATCCAAGTATTAGACTTTATTTTTTGCTAACAGATTAAAAATTATTCTTATCCATATGTTTTTAAAATTAATTGCAATTTTCCAGTTAACTTTATATACAATGGCAAGAAAAAACTGCCCCTGTAATTCAGGAACAGTTTTTTATTATTCTCTTCGAGCATATTATTTAACTTTATTCACTCTACAACTACCGTGTCATTATATTTAACCCATTCTTCTGCAGAACCATCATATACTTTGACATCTCTATAGCCTAACATTTCTGTTAAAACAAAAGCCCAGCAACTAGCATAACCACCAACACCACAATAAACAATAATTTCTTCTCTTTGATTTCCAGATCCAATTACACTCTCTACAATTTCATTTAGCTCATTTACACTTTTATAAGACCAATCATCGTTCCATATTTTTGGTGCTGGTAAAGACTTAGCTGTTGGAATATGCCCTGGAACACCTGTATAAGGCTCAATAATTTCTCCTGTATATGCTTCATAATCTCTAGCATCAATTAATATTACTTCACCAAGATTATCTTCAACATAATCCATGGTAACAAACATATCATCATTAACCTTACTCTTATATTCAAATGGAGTAACTTCAGGTTGCTCTGTAGAAACAACTCTTCCTTCTTCAGCCCACTTATCAAAACCCCCGTCTAAAATAGAAACCTTTCTTACACCTGCATATATCAAAGTATTGGCAGCCCTATTAGCGTTACCAATAGCATATGGGTTTTCAGGCGTAGGTAATGATGTAATCAAAACTACATGTGAACCTTTGTTTATTCCACAAGAACCTATCATGTCAAATATATCTTCTTTTTCAGGTAATTCCATAAGAAGACCATCTCTCATCGTGAGCCATGCTGAAAATGGAACTATATAAGGTACATTGATGGATTCTTCTATATGACCTGCTTGATACTCCTCGTCACTTCTAATGTCAATAATAACAAGGTTTCCTCTATTCATGTTATTTTCTAACCACTCAGTAGATACTATTGGTCCAGCTCCACCCCTCATATTTTTTTGCCCCCCTCTATTGTTTTCTCCTCTAGATGCAAATGCAAAGCTAGTAAATAAAAGTGATACAATAAGTAAAACCACTGTTGAGACATAAAACATTCTTCTTTTCATTTTGTTTTGTCCTCCTTCTTTCTTTTACACTATCTTTTTATTGTTACAACGCCCAAATTGGGCAAGAATGGCATAGATGTAACGAGGTTTAAATTACATGGTAAATTTTATCCTTATATAAAATTTTACCTGTATATTTCTGTTTGGTCAAGTCCTATATTTTAAAACATTGGGAAGTTAAAAGATTTGGAAAAAGACACAAAAAAAGACTCTTCATTTAAGCCTTTTTAAAAAACTAATATCTATATTAACTATTATAAATAAAATCCCTAAAACTCTTACAATTTTTTCTCTTTACAAAATTAAACTTTAATAATTTAGTAGAGCGTGTTTTTTAGATGGCAATACCTTACCTGTAACTAATGCCACAAGTACAAAACAGCAACTTTTTAAACATTAAAAAAATGACTAATGCTGAGCTGATTTACGGTATCCTCCGCCACCTCTTTTTGACTCAAAACTCTTCTTGAGATCATGCATTTTTTCATCACTATCTTTCATAAACTTTGCCAAACGATCTTCAAAAGAACCTTTACTAGCATCTTGACGATCCCAGTCTATTTCTTCTGGTTTGCTTGACTTAACTGAAGGTTTTTTAGATTCCTGAGCTTTTTTAATAGACAAGCTAATCCTTCCATTATTGTCCACAGAAATAACTTTAACCTTCACCGTCTGATTTTCCTTAAGATAAGTTTTGATGTCTTTAACATACTCCTCAGCAACCTCAGAGATATGAACCAAACCTGTTTGGCTGTTAGATAGTTGAACAAAAGCTCCAAAATTTGTTATGCCTGAAACTTTTCCGTCAACGATTTTTCCTACTTCAACGAGCATAAAATAAATAATCCTCCTGATTAATTAAAGTACTTTGATTATATAATATGATATGGACTTACGTCAAGTACCAATAATTTTAAAATTCCTCAAAGAATCTATTATTTTAATACTTTCTACGTTTTTATTTAGCTTTAGCTAAACGAGTTCACTTTCTTATTGCAATTATTTATTAATGTCCACAAAAACTTTTTCACCTTCTTTGACTAGACCCAATTCTCTCCTTGCTATTATTTCGATATACTCATCAGATAAAACTTTCTCTCTCTCCTCTATAAGTTTAGCATTACGTTCCGCTTCTTCCTCTATCTTTAAATCCAACTGCTCAATTTCTGAACGTTGAGAGTTTAAAATGCTTTGTTGCCTAATAAGCATGCCTGATAAATATGTTGTTCCAATTAATAAAATTATAATTAAAAACCAATTCGGCTTTTTTCTTTTGCTCATAAAAATTACTCTCCCTTAATTATACACTATTAATAATATTCTACACATGTTAGAAAAATCCTTCACACTCTAAATTTTTTTTCTTATAATTTTTATTATTCTTTTAAATCCCGTAAATTTCTCTATATTTATTTTACTCAACTTTTTAGTTTTAAGAAAAACTCTCTTTATGTTTTTATAAATAATTTTTGCTGGAACCATACAGGTTTTATAAATGATTTTTGCTGGAAATAGTATTATGCCCAATATGGTTACCACTATTTTATAAATAAATTTTATAAAATGTACAAATAGTTTCATCACAATTTTGCTAAGTAACACTGCATATAAAATTATTCCCAAAACCGTTCCAATAATAAGATATCCCCGTATTTCTCCCTCATTGCTGTAGTAAACTACGGCAAATAACACAAGAGCTACAATTATCCAGTATATAAAATCCTCAAAGTACACCAGAATATTGCCAGTCTCTATGACCTTTCTTCGCACTCTGAAAACATCATATATAAATGCAATAATCATACCACCAAGAACACAACACAAAAAAACATACGCCTGATCATTAACAGAAACCCACAATTTTTATCACTTATCCTCTACCTAAACATTTTTGCCCAAAATCCCATTCCCTTTGATTTGCCTCCATCTTTATCACTGTACTCAATCCCCTCAATATATCCCTCTATACTTAGCTCTGAATTGTCTATACTCAATTTATTAATGTGAAGATCCTCACCCTTTATAATCAAAATTCCCATTTCCGTATCCACAACAACACTATGTTCATCAAAACTTTCTACATCCAGTACACCTGATATGCCAAGCTTTTCTCTGTTTTCCAGTAAAACATTTTGAACAGGTGGTTTAGATGTTTTTTTGTCATCAATCATTTTTTATCCCTCCAGTTACAGGTACACTTATTTTCACATGTTTCAGCACTTCAAACCCCTCTTTTCTAAATTTCAATTTTAAAAACTCTACTTTATTAATTTTAACCATTTCATTTTATGCACCTTGATTTTTGCTTCTTAAGAATATCTATGCATGTACTATATTAAAAATACCTATTTCTTTGAGATTTATTTTGAAAAGTAAAATGCATAAAAAAAGCCTCCTCATTTAAAGGCTTTTTGTGTTTTTTAATTAGATTGTTATTTGATTTTATACATTTCTTTAGAATCTGCTTTAGAGACATGTTCATTTACAGAAATAACTTCAACTGTCGTAGAATTACTCCCCAGTTGGATTTCAATATTATCTCCTTCTCTTACTTCAGCTCCAGGCTTGACAATTTTATCATTAATTTTAACTTTGCCCTGTTCACAGGCTTCATTAGCCAGTGTACGTCTTTTTATCAATCTAGACACTTTTAAATATTTGTCTATTCTCATTGTAAAATCCCCCAACAAAAGTTCGAGGCAGTAAGCCCCATCACTTGTAATTCTTTTAAGACTTTCTAAAACTTCAAACTATAAAAAAGGCTTCTCTTTTTTTAAGAAGCCCTTTTTATTAATTAATAAACAAGTACTTATCTACTTATTAACTAATTCCTTTAAACCTTTTCCAACTTTAAATACTGGTGCTTTAGTAGCAGGAATCACTATTTCTTCTTTTGTTTGTGGATTTCTACCTTTTCTTTCTGCTCTTTCTCTCACTTCAAAAGTACCAAAACCCACTAACTGAATTTTGTCACCACTTGCTAATGCTTCCTCAACACTTTCAACAAAAGCATTAAGTGCTTTTTCACTATCCTTCTTTGATAATTCACTCTTTTCAGCCATACTTGCTACTAATTCAGTCTTATTCATTTCACAATCCTCCTATTATTTTATTATCCTTAATGCATAGAAACATGTGTTTCTTTTTATTAAAATAAAAATTTATTTTACTCTATTATTATCAATCAGCTTAAAATCAAAGCATAATGCCAATTTCTACGTGTCTTAAACATTATTCGATATATATTTTTAAATTCCTCCTTATATTCTAATTTTTTTGTAAGTTTTTTTAATTATTCGTATTTTGCTCTTTCCCAGAGTTTCTCCATTTCATTTAATGACATTTCGTCCATGCTTTTTCCCTGCTTTTCTGCTTCATTTTCAATAAAGCCAAATCTTTTTATAAACTTATTTATAGTACCCGTCAAAGCAATCTCAGGTTGGACTTTTAAAAATCTAGATAAATTTACTATGGAAAATAATACATCTCCCATTTCATCATTTATTCTTGCCACATCCCTGCCTTTATATACATTTTTCAATTCATCTATTTCTTCATAGATTTTCGCAAGAACATCCTCCATATCATCCCAATCAAACCCCACTTTAGCAGCTTTTTGTTGAATTTTATAGCTTCTCATTAAAGCTGGAAGATTTGAAGGAACATCTTTTAAAACATCTGTCTGTTTAGTGATGCCTTTTTCTTTCTTTTTTATATCTTCCCAATTAGCCACAACGTCATCTGCTGTTTCAGCTTTATCCTCACCAAAAACATGAGTATGTCTGCTAATCATTTTTTTACATATTCCACTTATAACTTCATCCATTCCAAACTCTTTATTCTCAGTGGATATTTGAGCATGAAAGACAATTTGCAAAAGAAGATCCCCTAATTCTTCACACAGCTTGTCCTTGTCATTTAAATCAATTGCTTCTAATACTTCATAAGTTTCTTCTATTAAGTATTTTTTTAAACTTTCGTGAGTTTGCTCTCTGTCCCAAGGGCACCCCTTTTCACTTCTCAATAACTTCATAACCTCTATTAAATCGGAAAAAGTATACTTTTCTTTTAACATATAATTAAATCCTCCCTAGTTATTTGTATATTAATAAACATTTTAATGTATTTATTATACCACTATTTTATAATTGATAAAATAATACACTTCTTTTCAAGGAGATATAAGTGAACTCGTTTAGCTAAAGCTAAACATCGAGGCTTCAGATGGAGACTGAACTCCACCTTATAGAAGGTGGAGTTGCTCTTATAATAAAGTCAAAAATAGAAAAACTACGCCTTATGTTTTAAAATAAAATTAGAAAGGGATAAAAAGGGAACATTGCTCAAATACCACTAGTATTTTTGCAACATTCCCTTTTGATTAAACTAAAACTATTTAAAATGCTATTACTGTTCCATTTGCTTTCCTAAGAAGCTTGCAGCTACTTGAGCAAGCTTTGCTTCTACATCTCCCATTTGTATGTTAGGATCAGTTGACAAAAACATAACCGATCCTATAGGATCTCCTTCTGATATTATAGGAGTTACCACCTGTGAAGAATATTGCCTGTCTGGTGCCTCTTCAGACAAAATTTTAATAGAATTTTCCTCTGGTGCCTGTACCACAAGAGTAGTCTTGTCTTCTATTACCTTCTCAACATCCTGACTTAAAGATTTTTCAATAAAGTCTTTTTTTGATGCCCCTGAAACTGCTATTATTGTATCTCTATCAGAAATACATGTTACATGACCACTTGTTCTGTGAAGTGACTCTGCATATTGTGAAGCAAAATCACTTAATTCACCTATCGGCGAATACTTTTTCAGTATAACTTCTCCTTCTCTATCAGTAAATATTTCGAGAGGATCACCTTCTCTAATTTTTAAAGTTCTTCTGATTTCCTTTGGAATTACTACTCTTCCTAGGTCATCTATTCTTCTGACTATTCCAGTTGCCTTCAATTTATTTGCCTCCTTTTTACGTTTAATTTAGATTACAGTTTTATTATTAATTTTTTATTGGATTTTTATACATTATAGGTGGATTATGATAACATCCTTTGTCCGACAACAATTGAAGCAACTTTAACTAATACTATATTTTTTAAAAGCAAAAAACACATATAAAAAAAGACTGCCACATGGCAGTCTTTTTTTATATGTGTTTTTATCTGATTTTTATTCTATCTAGAGCTCTTTCATTTAATTCTAAATTATATTTAGGATCTTTTGTCCACTCTTCTAAAAGATCTTCATACTTTTCTCCAACCACTACATTTCTCACTCTATCTCTTACATCTTCAAAGGATGTCAATTCTAATATTTCTATTATGTTAAAGCCTAAATCTGTATCAACTAAACCTAAATCTCCTTCTTCACCCTTTAAAGCCCAATCTTTTATCTCTGGTTCAATATGAGCATCCATTTTAATCTCTGTATCTCGTTCAAGGTCAGCATTAGGGTCGTCAGCAAATTCTGCCGCTACTCTTGATAACCTTTCACCTTCTTTAATTTTTTCAAAAGCCTCTTCAGCATTTTCTCTAGCTTCTTCTATTTTTTCTTCAGGAAACATATCCCATCCACCATGTACATCTCTTTTATAAAATACTAAAATATTTGCAGTAGCAGTAGTAAAATTTTCACTATTTTCATCGTAGTGTTCTCTTAATTCCTCTTGTGTGGCCGACATATTTTCTTCCTGTTCCCTTCGTGCAAACTTAAAGCCTAAGTTCAAATTTTCTGCTATCTCCCTGTATTGATCTACAGTTACACCAAACTCCTCTCTAAAGCTTCTTTCTGCTTCTCTTCTTGATCCCTCAAAATCTGATATTTGACCTAATAAACTCTCTATAGAGTTTTCTATATTATTATAATCATTATCATTTAAAAACAAACCCTGTTCTTCAGCTTTAAAGAGTTGAATTTTGTACTTCTTTACATTTTCAAGAGCATTTTGCTTTAACACCTCTGTTGCATCAACACCATCAATTTTTGAATTCCATAGAGCTTCTATCTCTTCCTGAGTTTTCCCTGCTGCTCCCTCTCTATTTTCCATCTCTCTTTTCTCATTGTACAGAAAGAAACGATATTCCTCTTCTGTAATTTTTTCTCCATCAATCTCGGCCACATAGCTGGTTGCATTAGAATAAGCTATATAACCTACTAAAAGTGCAGCCACCACCAACAACGCTGCTATAGATATAATTGCTCTTTTTTTCTTCAACACAGTATCTCCTCACATTCCTTATAAGTATAATAAAAAGTCAGAATTTATTTTAGAAAAATTCATGACTATAAACATTATAATAAATTGCAAAGGTTACTGCAATTCAATAACGTCTTGTAATAAAATCTTAATACTTTCTAGAAGTTTTTCCCTTTTTATTTCGTTGATTTTAAATGTAATATATGGCTTGCTGCTGGCAGCAAAAAGTATCTTCCGTCTATATTTCTCCATTAATTTCCCGATTATATCGATGTCTATATGCTTATCTTCCATGAACTGCAATATTATATAGTCGTCTTTTTCCTGTAGAGATAAAAAGCCACATTCCTTTGCTAATACCTTTAGATATGCAATTTGTATAAGAGCGTCTACAGCTTTTGGTATTTTCCCATACCTGTCAATTAGTTCATCCCTTACATCAAATACATCTTTTTGGTCATTTATTGAGGCTATTTTTTTGTACATTTCAATTTTTTGATTTTCATTATTTATATAACTGCTGTCTATATAAGCATTAACTTTAAAATCCACAGAAACTTCTATATCCTTCTCCTCTAGAGGAATGCCTCTTAATTCATTTATCGCTTCCGAAAGAAGTCTAACATACATATCATATCCCACTAAATCAATATTTCCATGTTGTTGTGAACCAAGCAAATTACCCGCTCCCCTTATCTGTAAATCTCTCATAGCCACTTTAAATCCAGAACCAAATTCGGTAAATTCCTTTATTGCCTGAAGTCTTTTTTCAGCTATTTCTGAAAGCACCTTATCTCTTTTATATGTTATATAGGCATACGCTAATCTATTTGATCGTCCAACCCTTCCTCTTAACTGATATAACTGAGCAAGCCCCATTCTGTCAGCATCTTCTACTATAATGGTATTGACATTGGGCATATCAAGACCTGATTCAATTATTGTAGTACAAACCAAAACATCATATTCACCTTCTACAAACTGAAACATAATATTTTCAAGCTCTGACTCTTTCATCTGTCCATGAGCTACTGCTACTTTTGCGTCAGGTACAAGTTTTTTTATTTGAGCAGCTTTTATATTTATAGATCTGACCCTGTTAAAAAGATAAAAAATCTGCCCACCCCTAGCAAGCTCTCTATTAATTGCTTCCTTTATAACTTCTGGGTTGTGTTCCATTACATATGTCTGTACTGGATATCTTTCTTCAGGAGGATCTTCAATAGTACTGATATCCCGTATTCCCATAAGGGACATGTGAAGTGTCCTAGGTATGGGAGTGGCAGTAAGAGTCAGTACATCTATATTTACCTTCATATTTTTTATACGCTCTTTATGCTTCACGCCAAATCGCTGTTCTTCATCTATTATCAAAAGTCCTAAGTCTTTAAATTCAATATCTTTTTGAAGAAGTCTGTGAGTTCCTATAAGCACGTCTACCATTCCTGACCTTACATCTTTTAAAATTTTTGCCTGCTCTCTTTTAGTCTTAAAACGGCTTATTACTTCTACACTTATAGGAAAGTCCTTCATTCTCTCTCTAAAATTTTCAAATTGCTGCTGTGCTAAAACAGTGGTAGGAACCAAATACGCCACCTGTTTTCCATCCATCACAGCTTTAAATATAGCTCTAACTGCAACTTCCGTCTTTCCATATCCCACATCACCACATAAAAGTCTATCCATTAATTTTTCCGATTCCATATCTTTTTTAATCTCGTCAATACATTTTAACTGATCTTCCGTTTCCTGAAATGGAAATAATTCTTCAAACTGCTTTTGCCATACTGTATCCTCATTGTATTTATATCCCTTTAAAGATTCTCTTTTGGCATACAAACCTATAAGCTCTTCTGCTAACTCCATTAGAGACTCTTTAGCTCTTGCCTTTGTCTTTGCCCAGTCATTCCCTCCTAATTTGCTAAGCCTTGGTGTTCTCCCTTCAGAACCTATATATTTTTGAATTAAATCAAGTTGATTTGTAGGTACATATAAAAAATCTCCATCAAAATATTGAATTTTCAAGTAGTCCTTTTTTATACTATCTACTTCAAGCTGCTCAACACCAACATATCTACCTATTCCATAAATCTGATGAACAACATAATCATTAATATTAAGATCAGTGAATACACCAATCTTCTTACCCTTACTCTTTTTACCAAAAGATTTCTTAGGTCTTTTTCTTTCTCCAAAAAAATCCTTTCCACTTACTACTACAAATCCTGTATCCTGATATTCAAATCCTGTTTGAAGACTTCCTCTTGTTATTACAACCTGTCCCGGTAATAATTCATTTACAATTTCATCTTGGTAAATTGCCTCTATTCCATTTTTTTTAAAATTCTCCTCTAGTATATGTCCACGACTTTCTCCTCCTGACAACACAATAACTCTAAATTGTTTTTCTTTCCAGCTTTTAACACTATCTATTAAAAGCTCAAAATGTCCCTTATATGAGTTTAATAGCCTAGAAGATATTTTAAAATTTTTAACCTCTCCATATGTTTCTAAAGTATTAAAAAACACTGCCTTGTTCTCATTTATAGTATCCATGATATGTCCTGAACTAGTGTATATTTCAAAGCTTTCTGGTAATAAAAATCCTTTTTCAAGAAACCCTTTACAAAGCTCATAATTTTCATAAAGAAGATTTTCATATCTCTTTTCAAATCTCTTTGGTTCATCTAAAAAGATTAGTACTTTTTCCATGTCCATATAATCTGTGATAATTGAAGGCTTCTCAATAATATATGGTATATACCTGTCCATACCTGCAAAATAGTACTGTTGCTTAAATCTTTCCATATCATATTTTATTTTTTCTTCTATTTTTTCATTAAACCCCTCTACATCAATTTTTCCTATCTTTTTTAAATACTGATTGAGACTATCTGAAATTGCATTTAAAATATCATCCCTTTTATTGGCATTATATACCACCTCTCTTGCAGGTAAAACAGTAACTCTTTCAATTCTTTCTAAAGACCTCTGAGAGGCAACATCAAAACTCCTTATAGAGTCTATCTCATCACCAAAAAATTCAACCCTTGCAGCAGTTTCACTGTTTATTGGAAAAATGTCAATTATTCCACCTCTTACAGCGAATTGCCCTTTACCTTCTACTACAGGCATTCTCTCATAGCCAATTGATATAAGCTTTTCTGAAATAACAGACAAGTCCATTATCTCCCCTATAGAAAAAGAAATGATGCTATTGCAAAATAACTCTTTGTCTATTAACTTTCTGGCTATTGCTTCAGCACTGGTAACTATTATCTGGTATTCACCATTTATAATTTTATACAAAGATTTTATTCTTTCATAAGAGGAATCGTGACTTCTAGCTTCTACATCATGAAACATAATTTCTCCTGGTGAAAAATATAAAACACCTTCTTCAAAAAAGTTCAAAAAATCTTCATATATTTTTCTAGCACTAATATCATTGTTTGCAATAAATATTCCTTTTTGTTTTAAATGCCTTAAAACAGCATATGTAGTATGGGCTTTTTGAGATTGAGATGATCCTTCAATAGAAATTGGTGTGTTTCCCGTTTTAATACGATTTAAAGCATCTCGGTACTGATTTATTTCCATAAGTGGATTTATTAAATATTTTTTTTCTTTTACATTGTTCATTTTTGTTCAATCCTCAAATATTTATAATTTTAAACGCTCTCAGATAAGTTCATATAATTTATGCAACACACTTCTTAGTGTAATTAATAAATCATCGGGGCTTTGTCCTTGAAAACAGGACATTGTTTCTAAGTTATTCATTGATTATTAAATTTATTCATCGCCTGATCAATTCCAGAACCCATTATCGCTTCAACAGCGTCTGACGCATTAACAATTGCTTCTTTAATTTTTTCTATTTCATCACCTGAAAACTTGCTTAACACATAATTGGCTAATTTCCATCCTTCTGGAGGCTTATCAATTCCAACCCTTACTCTAGGAAACTCATCTGACATTATTTGATATATAACAGATCTCATGCCATTATGTGTCCCTGCACTTCCCTTTGGTCTTAATCTAAGTTTTCCCACAGGCAAATCTATATCGTCATATATTATTATAATGTTTTCTACAGGTACTTTATACCAGTTAATTAAATCTCTTACGCTTTCTCCACTACGATTCATATACGTTTGAGGTTTAACCAGCAATACTTTTTTTCCACCAATAACCCCTTCTCCATAAAGTGCCTTAAATTTGATTTTTGACATTTTTATATTATGTCTCATTGCTAAAAATTCCACAACGTAAAATCCAATATTATGTTTCGTATCATTATATTTTCTCCCTGGATTCCCCAACCCTATAATTACAAATAAATCATCCAAAGTAATTCACCTCTTTACTTTATAAATTTCTATGTTTTAAAATTTCTTTTACATTGAGTCTGTAAAAGAATAACTGCCCATAATCTTTCACTTTATACTTATTATTTAATAAGTTTTGTGAAAAACAGGCAGCAATTATTACTTACAGTGAAACAAATTCTCACTTTTATAAAATGCACCTTATTCTTTTTGAGTAAACAGCGTACTTATTGACATATCTCCATATATTCTTTCAATAGCTTCTGCAAACACTGATGCAACAGACAGTGATTTTATTTTTGGTCTTTTTTTATCTTCAGTCAAAGGAATTGTATTTAAGGTAATTAACTCCTTCATCTCAGATTTTTCAATTCTTTCTATTGCAGGTCCAGAAAGCACTCCATGGGTACAACAAGCATACACTTCCTTAGCACCTATTTCAGCTAATGCATTTGCAGCATTAACAATTGTGCCGCCTGTATCTATAAGGTCATCTACCAATATAACCTTCTTATTATTTACTTCTCCAATTATATTCATTATTTCAGATACATTTGCCTTAGGACGTCTTTTGTCAATGATAGCCAAAGGAACATCCAGCCTTTGTGCAAACTTTCTCGACCTTGCCACACTTCCCACATCAGGAGAAACAACAACAACATCACTTGTTTCTTCAAATTTTTCTCTAAAATAATTAGCAAGAATAGGTACCCCCAACAAATGATCCAATGGAATATCAAAAAAACCTTGTAACTGAGGTGCATGTAAGTCCATTGTCAGTACTCTATTTGCCCCAGCAGTAGTCAAAAGATTAGCTACAAGCTTTGCAGAAATAGGGTCTCTTGCTTTAGCTTTTCTATCCTGTCTGGCATATCCATAGTAAGGAATAACAGCAGTTATTCTACCTGCAGACGCCCTTTTTAATGCATCTATAATTACTAAAAGCTCCATAAGGTTGTCATTAATCGGCGAAGACATTGACTGTATCAAAAAAACATCCGATCCTCTTACAACCTCATTTATCCCAATTGCACATTCTCCATCGCTAAATTTTCCTACTTTTGCTAACCCAAGCGGCAAACCAATTTTTTCTGCAATTTCCAGTGCTAATTCACGGTTTGAGTTACCAGCAAAAATTTTTATATCCTTACCATGTAGATTCATCTTAAGCTCCCCTTTTATTACTTATTTGAAAACGCTTTTTAATTTATTAATCCTTCTTTAGTATACCTTTTTTTACAACCCAGTTTTCCTTTATCACCTGTCTGTTTCTTGCAATAGCCAGAGAATTCTCAGGCACTTCATCGGTAATAGTAGAACCTGCTGCAATATATGCATTGTTTTTAACCACAACAGGTGAAATTAAATTTACATTACAGCCAATAAAAGAATTATCTCCAATAATTGTCTTGTGTTTATTTTGACCATCATAATTAACCACCACTACACCACATCCTATGTTAACTTTTTTCCCCACTTCCGCATCTCCTACATAAGTAAGATGTGATATTTTAGTTCCATCTCCAATTAAAGATTTCTTTATTTCCACGAAATCTCCTATCTTTACATTTTTACCTATATCACTTCTAGGCCTTAAATACGCAAAAGGCCCTACTTTTGACTCATCGTTTATAGAGCTTTGCAAAACAACAGACTCTTTTATCTCAACTTTATTTCCAACTTTTGAATTTACAATTCTGCTGCCAGGACCTATTATGCATTCCTCTCCTATTTTAGTTTCTCCTTCAATAACAGTTGAAGGATATACAACTGTATCCATGCCTATTTCTACTTCTCCATCAATATATGTTGAATCAGGATCTATAATTGTTACGCCACCAGCCATCAATTTCTTCTGTATTCTTTTTCTCAGAAATTTTCCTGCATCCGCCAATTGTATTCTATCATTTATTCCAGATAATTCTTCTCTATTCTCAATTTTAATAGCTCCTGCTCTAAGTCCTTTATTTATTAATATTTCTATAGTATCAGTAAGATAATACTCTCCCTGATCATTTTCATTGTTGAGCTCCTTTAGAGCTTCTCTAAGGGCACTTATATTAAAACAATAGATTCCAGAATTAATTTCTTTTATCTTTTTTTGTTCAGAAGAGGCATCTCTATCCTCAACGATTTTCAACACATCCTTATGACTGTCTCTTATTATCCTTCCATACCCTGTAGGATTTTCAAAATCTGCTGTTATTATTGTAACTGCATTGTCTTTTTGTTTATGATAATCAACTGCACTTGAAATTGTATCTGAAGAAACAAGAGGCATATCTCCATACATTATAAGAACCTGTCCCTCTTTGCCTTCAAGAAATTCTTTAGCCTGTATAACAGCATGACCTGTTCCTAGTTGCTCTTTTTGCATGGCATAAGAAACTTTATTTCCCATGCATTTCTCAACTTTTTCTGCATTACGACCAATAACAAGCACAATATCATCTACGCCAGCATTTTTTACAGATTGATAAGACCATTGCACCATCGGCTTACCACATATTTCATGTAAAATCTTTGTCTTCTTTGACTTCATTCTCTTGCCCTCACCTGCAGCAAGAATAACAGCCATTAAGTGCTCCATACATTTCTCCTCCTCTAACAGATAATCAAGCTCTACAACGCTCCACAATGTTTTTTCCATATTTCCATTAATTTAAATAACATGCACCTATCAAGTACTCTCTCTTTACTTAATCTTAATACCAAATATATTCTCTCACTTTTCCTTGATTTTTTCAATATTAAAATAAGAATAAAAAAACACAGAATAAAAAATCGTCAAAAACACACGCCATCTCAAAGCCCTTTAAAGAATGTATTTGTGTCAAAACACACACAAAAACCCTTCAGGCTTGACACGCCCTAAGAATACAACTCAAATCAAAGTCATATATTCTGATATCTCTTTTTTAAATTTTCAAAAGAGTAAACATAAAGCTTATACACACAGAATAAAAGACTGGAAATAGCTATTATCTCAGGGCATCAACGCAATGCTTTTCACGATCAACATTATTCTCAAAAAATTTATGCTCTACTAAGACGCCTTTTGAGAATATATATTTTCTCAATCAAAATATTGTGTTTTACATAAAATGTAACTATTCTTCTGCACTTTCTTCTTCGCCCTCGTCTAGTTCGTCACTTGCTGAAATAAATTCATACTTGTCCAGTATAGCCGTTTGTATCTTTGCTCTTGTTTCTGCATTAATAGGATGTGCAATATCTCTAAACTCGCCATCCGGTGCTTTCCTGCTAGGCATAGCAATGAAAAGTCCATTCTGACTTTCTATAACCTTTATATCATGAACAACAAATTCATTGTCAAAGGTTACAGAAACAACTGCTTTCATTTTTCCTTCTGAATCGATTTTTCTGATTCGAACATCAGTAATTTCCATAAGATGTTACCACCTTCCGTATAATTGTGAATTCTTCGTGTATATTAATATATTCGTCATTTTTTTTAATTTTCCTGCTTATTTTTTTATCATTTTAAATTTTTATTAAAAACATGTCCTTTGAGCATGCAAAATCAATGTTTTAAGTATAAGTGAACATAAAATTTTTGTATCTATTATAATAATACTATTGTTTTTTATGCTAATACAGTCTTTCTTAATAGCATTTCTCTTTTTCTTTATATTATTCATGAAAAATAGCTATATATGTACTTTTGTTTGTCTGATTTAAAAATTTTATAAATATTTTTGAGTTTACACTTATATTTGAGTTAAATTTTTCATATAATAGTAATTGAATATTTTAAATACAAACAGTCAACTATTATATAGACTAATTTTTCAAATGAATAGGAGTGTTATTTTTTGGTGGAATCAAATATTTTAAACTTAAACAATACTAAGCATGTTCACTTTATTGGCATAGGAGGGATAAGCATGAGTGGTCTTGCAGAAATCCTCCTTGACATGGGATATAAAATATCCGGCTCGGACATTAATTCCTCAAATTTAACTGCAAAACTTTCTGAAAAGGGAGTTAAGGTATACATAGGACATAGTGAAGAAAATATAAAAAATCCAGACTTAGTTGTGTATACAGCTGCGGTAAAAGAAAGTAATCCAGAACTTAAAAAATCTAAATCATTAAAAATACCTGTTATGGAACGATCTGCCCTTCTAGGAGAGATCATGAAAATTTTTCCCTATAGTATCAACGTGTCTGGTACTCATGGAAAAACAACTACCACTTCTATGGTTTCAATGATACTTTTAGAGTGTGGACTTAATCCTACTATACATGTAGGTGGCGAATTAGATGCCATAGGTGGGAACACCAAAATTGGTGAAAACAAATATTTTGTTTCGGAAGCCTGTGAATATGCTGAAGGCTTTTTAAAATACAATCCATTTCTCGCTGTTGTTTTAAATATCGAAGAGGATCATCTTGACTTTTTTAAAGATATAGAACATATTAAATCTTCATTTTTAAAGTTTATATCTCTTGTTCCTAGAGAGGGTTATGTAATTGCCAATTATGATGATGAAAATATTGTTTCCATACTGGAAAAAGCAAATTGTAATAAAATTACCTATGGAATCACTTCAAAGGAAGCAATGTGGAAAGCAAAAGACATTGCCTATAATCATTCTGGATGTGCTTCTTTTTGGATATATAAAAATGATGAAAAAATTATCAACATAACTTTAAAAGTTCCCGGCGTACATAATGTAAGCAATGCTCTTGCAGCAATATCTGCATGTCATGCATTGGGCTGTGACATTGAAGATATTAAAGCTGGCTTAGAAAGCTATACAGGCACTCACAGACGCTTTGAATTAAAAGGAATGATTAATGACATTAAAGTAGTTGATGACTACGCTCATCACCCTTCAGAAGTCAAAGCCACACTAAAAGCATGCAAAAACAGCTCTTACAGAAAAATCTGGTGCGTGTTTCAACCTCATACTTACACAAGGACAAAGCATTTATTAAATGAATTTAAAGATGCCTTTTATGATGCTGACACAATAATAGTAAGTGACATATATGCAGCTCGTGAAAAAGACACTGGCGAAGTTCATTCTTCTATGCTAGTGGATAAAATAAAAGCCTCTAACAAAAATGTTCTCTATATGCCTGATTTTGAATCAATTGTGCAACATTTAAATGAACACGCTTCTCCTGGCGATTTAGTAATAACTATGGGTGCTGGAAACATCAATAGTGTTGGAGAAATGTTTTTAAAGACAAAAAAAATAGTAGCCGTAAGCTAATATGCTTTTACAAATAATTAAAAAAAGACATTCCAAAACCTTAAGTTTACGGAATGTCTTTTTTATATGCTTAAATATATTTAAACTTTTGACTTAATATTACTTTTTTTCTTTGTCAATCATTGCAAACTTAATCTCACCTCTAGCGGCAACCTTACCATCAACAGTAGCAGATACCTTTACTTTTCCCATACCCATTTTAAATACAAGAAACTCCGCCTCAAGCCTTAAAACATCTCCAGGAACAACCTGTTTTTTAAACTTCATTGACTCTATGCCAGTAAAAACCCCTAGTTTGCCTTTATTTTCTTCCAGCATAAGTCCAGCTACACAGGCTGTTTGAGCCAATGCCTCTACTATTAATACCCCCGGCATAATAGGATTGCCTAGAAAATGCCCTTGGAAAAATGGTTCATTAATTGAAACATTTTTTATAGCAACCGCTCTTTTCCCCGGCTCTACTTCCTCTATTTTGTCAATTAATAAAAATGGATACCTGTGAGGAATAATATTTTGAATCTCAATATTTGATAACATTTATACTGCCTCCCAAATTGATTTTGTTATTTTGATGATAACCTATACACAATTCCATGTCAATAGTTGGGAAGGCTTTAATTCTTCGAATACAAACATAACAGAAAATTTACTTGTCAAAATACACTTCTTTGGCTTTAATATTTCCACTAAGCTGCCTGTAGAGATCTTCCGCCAATCCATAACTTCTATTGTTTGATGCTTCTTTTACTAATTCGTCATCAAGCATACTTTCAAATATTTCTCTTCCTGCATCTTGTGGTATTAAATCACTTTTAGGCACTGTAGCTCTCATTTGTTTATACACCATATTTAAGAGTAGCCCCTCAAATTCTCTGCAAACTTCTTTAAGTGCTTTTTCATCCTTATTTTCATACGCACTTAAAAGTCTTTTTTCAAATTCATCATCCTGACTTACTTCCTTATTCTTTTGAAAATTATTGTCAATTGCTTTGTCTCCAATTTTATTTACATTCATATCATTTCCCATCCTTTATCTCTTTAAATTATTTGCCATACCAAGCATATCATCTGCAGATTGAATGGCCTTTGAATTTATTTCGTACGCTCTTTGTGCTGTAATAAGCTTAACCATTTCTTCAACCACCTGAACATTTGATGACTCTAAAAAATTCTGCCTTATACTACTTCTTCTTCCCATTTGGTCATCTGGAACCGGCTGCCCCGATGCAGGAGTAACTGTGTAATTATTGCTTCCTATGCTTTCTAAGCCGTATTTGTTAGGGAATTTAACCAACCCTAACCTCTGACCCATAGGAATAACAACACCCTCTTCGTCAGTATAGCTAAGCTCTCCATCTGTCCCAACATTAAGTCTTGAAATGTCAACATCAATTATTATTTCCATTCCATTTTCATCTAAAACAGGGCTACCATCTGATGTTGTAATCATATTACCAAAATCCGTTACACTTATTTTAAAGCTTCCATCACGAGTATAAGCTACATCTTCGCCACGTCCGGCTACTGTAAAAAAGCCGTCACCGTCTATTGCAAAATCAAGAGGATTCTCTGTTTTTTCAAGGTTTCCCATTTGAAAATTTTTAGATGTGGCAGCTGGTACCGTTCCATGTCCCACCTGTAAGTTTACAGGTCTGCCTTCACCATCAAGAAGATCTGCTCTTGTTAAAGTTTCATAAAGCATATCCTTAAACTCGGCTCTCTCCTTTTTATACCCTGTTGTATTTACATTTGAAAGATTATTAGAAATAACATCCACATTAAACTGCTGTGATTTCATTCCAGAACTTGACGTCCAAAGTGCTCTCATCATAAAAATTCCCCTCCTTTTATCTAACTCTTCCCACTTCATTTACTGCTTTCTCCAAAGCACCATCCTGTGCCTGTAAAACTTTTTGATTTGCTTCATATGCACGCATTACAGTAATCATATTCACCATTTCATTTATTGCATTAACATTTGACATTTCTATGTATCCCTGTTTTACCGCTCCAGTAAACTCCTGCTCCTGTGCATCTTCCGTTGCCGCAATAAGATTTTCACCTATTTTTCTTAATGCATCTGTATTTTCAAAATCACTAATCAAGAGTCTATTTACTTCCTGACCATCTTCTAAAATTGTGCCATCCTCTAAAACAGTAAAATCCTCATTTTCTAAAGTGACATTTCCCTCTTCTCCCATAACAAAATAACCTTCCTTTGTCACTAATTGACCATCAGCATTTAATACAAATGCACCATCTCTTGTATGTCTTTGGGCAAACTCTCCATTATCTAATGGAACTGCGACAGTAAAAAAAGCCGATTCTGAATTTGCTATTGCCATGTCAAGACTTTTATCTGTTTTTGTAAGTTGACCTTTGGCATAATATGTGAAAACTTCCCCAACATCATTTCCCAAATGCATACCACCAACTCTTCCTGAAGGATTGTCAGTACTTTGGCTGTCATTTATTCGCTTTATCATCATCTCAGGAAAGCTTTCATATACAACGGTATCCCTCTTATATGCATTTGTATTTACATTTGCAAGGTTGTTGGACACTACATCCATTTGTTTGGTGTTTGACAACATGCTCCATCCAGAAGTATAAAGACCTCTAATCATATTTTCTCTCCTATAAATAAAAGATTTAATATTATTTCAATAGGTATATCGGAAAAGTTTAAGAAGTGCTTAACAGTACTATAAAAATTTTTTGAAAATTATAATTTTAACATTTATACAATACAATTAGTAATGGCTAAAAAATAGCTTTTAACTTAAATATATCATGGTGTCCCGGACAGGAATCGAACCCGTATCAATAGAACCGGAATCTACCGTCTTATCCATTAGACCACCGGGACATTCATAAACACATAATCTATTAAAAAACTAATTGACTCATCTATATAATTATAATCTAACATTTTTACATTTACAATATTAAAAAACAAGAATTTTCTTACATAAAAAGTCTCATCAACCATGTATCAATTAAATAGCCAATTGAATATTCAAGCAAGATAATCCATGTAAACACCATGAAAAACACTAGGCTTTTAAGCTTTTCATGAAATGTATAAATTACATATATTCCCCGAGTTATAATTGCTGCCTGCCAAAAACCAATTATAATTGTAAAAACTAAAAAAACTCCTGATTGTGTTCTGATTATCATAGTTCCATCTGTAAATATCCACTGCAGAAAAAAGGATACAGGAACAACCAGAAAATGTGATACTATATATATCTTCATCAACTTAATAATTTGTCCCTTTATATTAGCTATTCGCTTTCTAAGAGCAAAATACTTAAATATATCAAATAAAGGCATTGCAAAAAATGCAGTATCTGCAAGACCAACCAAAATAATAACACAAAGTGCAAAAGAAATATTGTAAACCATTATTTCTGGAGGTTTGTCAAAAAAGTAAACCGGTATTTTAGATATAAATGATAGACCTAAATTAATCAGACCGATTAATGCTATACCTATATATAAAGTATGTAGTTTATCGTTTAGCTTTTTAAAAAAAGTTTTTGGAAACAGCAATCTGTCAATTAAAAATTTTTTCACTATAAAACCCCTTAAATTAGTTTGTAATTGTTAAAAGGAGTATGTAAAATATACTCCTTTTAACAATGATACATCATTTCTATTTATATGTCTATTTCCTGAGCTTAAGAGGTTATATATGTTAAATGTGTATAAGATATTTTTATCTTATTTTAAGACTCCACCTGAAGCCTCGATGTTTAGCTTTAGCTAAACGAGTTCATTATTTTTAAAACTTTGAACAATATAAACTGTAATCAGTTTTCAACTGGAAAACTATCAATGATTTCTAATATATACCTACTAAGCAAAGTTACATCAGTAGAATCAATAACTCCGTCTCCGTTTAAATCAGCAACAGAAATATCATCAATAGAAATTGGAATTTCTAATATATGTCTTTGTAATAATGATATAATCAACAGGATGCTTAGTAACTTACTAAAAACATTTTTTTCATAAACTTGTCCTCCCTCTTTTTATATAAATATTTTTTTATAAGCCACAAAAGTAATTATACTTATTGCCCTCCTCAAATCGTACAGGAAAGGGCTTTTGTTGCTATTTCTATAAATGTCCGTTGCAACACGTATGCAAAGATACATGCTGCAACGAACAAAAAAGGGGAACCTTACTAATTTTAAAATTCACACTCTATTTTTGAGACATATTTTTTTAGAATGGATAATCATTTTTGACTTTTTTGATTTGAAGTAAATTGTTTTCCTGCATTATAGCTCTCTTTAATTTACTAAGTGTTATTTTAAATTTCATACATCTCTATATAGTATTTTATTTCTTTTACACATAAAATACTATGATTTTTATTGAAGAAAATTTGACTTTTTTTCCACAAGACACAGAAAAGGACAAAGAAGACAAGGGGACGGTTCTCTTGTCTTCTTTGTCCTTAGAATAAGTTAAATTTTCATCTTCTTCCACTGCTCGATTAATTAATAGTGAAGTCGTTTAGCTAATGCTAAACGACTTCACTACAAAAGTTTTGCAACCATTAAAATTAAAAGAACTATACTTCCAAGCATTACGATATTTACTATTGTATTTGCAAACATCCTGAATCTTGAAAAGCCTGGTTTTAAATTTAACTCAACAGATACATCATTTAAGTTTTTCTTACCACAAACATAATTTTTTATAATGTCCTCAGCCTCCTTTATAATATGCTGATTTTTTTTATACGGGCTTTTAGCAGATATAGTTTTAATGTTTTTTTCTCCTCTTTTAGGTTTATCCTTTAAAACCAAAATAGCTTCTTCAATAAAATTTGAAGGTAAATTTTTTACAATTATAATTTTTTTGGTCTCGTCATATACCATACAGTTCCTCCGAAATATATATTCAAAACTAGTTTGTTTCGGAATTGTGAAAATTATACACATGATATATGATATTCACTCAATGAACTCTATTCCATATCTTTGCCACCACCACAGTCATATCATCTAAAGGTCTTTTGCCACAATTAAAAAGAGCTTTATTTAATATGAAATCAGCTATTCCCTGTGGATTAATGCTTTTAATGTCATCAATATAATCTATTAATGCCTGTTCTCCTTCGTCTTCTTTTGCAAATGAATCAATTACACCATCCGATACCATTATAATAAAGTCCCCATTTCCAACAGTTTTGCAGACAAGTTCTGTCTCAATATTGCTAAGTATTCCAGCAGGTAATGAAACAGATTTAACAACTTCAACTTTTTCTGATTTTTTTATAAATGTCGGAACAGCACCTATTTTAACAAATTCAACTTTTCCATCATATAAATCAACTGCAGTAAGGTCAATTGTTGCAAAAGAATCTTCATCAGATTTTAATACAAGAATTGAATTAATAAGCCTTACAGCCGTGTCCTTGTCAAATCCAGTCTCCATAAATTGCTCTAATAGACTTATGGCAGCATTGCTCTGATTAGAGGCCTTTTGACCTGTTCCCATTCCATCACTTAATGCCAAAACATATTTTCCATCTCCTGTATTCATGAAAGTATAGTTATCCCCGCAAGCCTGTCCTTCATACTTTGGCATTCTAGCTACACCTGTGGTGATGCTTAAAACTTCTTCTTCAATCAATTTTAAATTACATATTTTAGTTTTATGATTAAAAACACATTCAGCCCTATCTTTAATCATTTTTTTATCTAAAACTTGAGATGCACTTTTTTCTATTATATCTATGCACCTGTTTTTCCCCTTGCATCCTTTATGAAAAATATTCACCTCAAACTTTCGCCACTTGTTTTCATATACCACAACATCTTTTACCTTTATCCCGTCCCTATCTAATTCTAAAAACAAATTGTCTTCTAAATCTCTTTTAAAGTCTATGTCTGTATCTATCTCCAATGCCAAGTTTGAAATAACTTTTGATAATCCATCTAACTGTTGAGAGACAAGCCCTCTGCTCTCCCCTACTTTATTTTTCCACACCATATCCACCTTAAACAATTCATATACATTGTTAATTTGCTTTACAAACTCCACTGTTCGTTCACATTTTTCAATAAAGTGCTTTGGTATATCTCTTTCATCAATCCACCCTTTTTTTTCTAGAGCCTCAACTATTTTAAACATTACCTGATAGGTATTATAAAAGTTCCTATCCCAACAATGTCTGCACAAGCTACAGTCTTTACAAACTTTTTCAGCTACCCTGTCAAATAAAGAGGATATATCCTGCTTATTAGTAACCATTTTTGTTTCAGATATTTCGTTAAAAGTTTTTGATATTTCAGTAAAGGCTAAGGCAAAGTTATTTAGTTTATTTACAGTGAGCTCTTTTATCCTATCAGTGTAACTAATTTTGTCCCTGACAACTTGAGATTTTTTCTCTAAAAATCCAAATGTGTTTTCCATTACTTTTTGAGGAATAATTATAAAGGCTATGGAAGCTATCGCTATATCCTTTATGTGTATGAGTACCTGTGTAGATCCATTTATATAAAGAGTAAGTAATGCATTTGCCGCTATAAAACCAATACATGCCCCTATTTTCCCAAGATTTTTAAATACACCTGCCAAAAGCCCGCAAAAAGCATAAGAACCAATTATAACAGGTGGAACTACTGGATTGGACATATTTACTACAAGACCTACTATTACTCCTACAGCTGCTCCAACTCCAGGCCCTGACTTCATGCTAAATATTAATATTGCTAAAATCCCTAATGTATTTGTCAATGTAATTCCTGAAAAAGCAATATCACTTACTGCCGATAAAACCAGTGCGGCTAATACTGCCATGCTTATTATTTCTTCATTTGAATATATATTTTTCTTTTTTGTATCTTCAATTAATAATCCACTGTTTCTAAAAATAAATATTAATGAAAAAATTAATCCTGAATAAAAAACTGCCATCAAAAAATCATACAATAAAAAGCCGTTCAGATATACCATGTATATTTGAGGTATCAAGCCACTTATCAGACCAATAGCCGCTATTTTATAGTCTTCTTTTATTTTAACATTTTTAAATATTTTACTAAAAACCGTGAACCCACCAATAAACGCAAGTGCTGTAAACACTTCACCTACAGCTCCACCTGTTATCATTCCAGCTAATACAGCCATCGCCATTAAAATTCTGTTAACCGACTTTCCTGAAGATGCAGCAAAAAATGCCACTCCAAAAGGCATCATACCTTGAAATAAGGAAACTCTTCCTAAAAGAAAACTCACCAGCAGCATTAAAACATTACTTTTTGAAAGTTCCAAGTATGAAAAAATTCCCCCTCCTGTCTTTCGATAAATTCTGCCTAAATCTCCTGCCTTTTCATAAAGAAAACTTTGTGACTTCATCTTTTGTAACCCCCTGATTTATTTTTTATTTTAATTTTGTATCTGTGTGCAAAAACGATTATAAACAATTTAACAAAAAATATTTGTCATTTTAAGTTGCATAAATTAAAAATATTTCTGACATGTCTCCACAAAACATAACCCGGGATTACATTTAATTAACTTAAAGAAACCTACTCAATGCATAAATAAAACTTTGAACATGCATATGCTTTTCAATAATTATGTTGCATTTAGTCAAAAACTTTTTTATAAATTTATAGGCATAAAATTAGAAGAGAACTCATTTAATAAAGAATTACTAAAGCTATACACATAAAAAACGACCTTACATTTTGTAAAGTCGTTTTGGTGGGCACTACAGGGCTCGAACCTGTGACCCCCTGCTTGTAAGGCAGATGCTCTCCCAGCTGAGCTAAGCGCCCGAATGGTGACCCATAGGGGACTCGAACCCCTGTTACCGCCGTGAAAGGGCGGTGTCTTAACCGCTTGACCAATGGGCCATTAATATAAAATTTTTAAAACATACTGGTAGCGGCGATTGGATTCGAACCAACGACCCTACGGGTATGAACCGTATGCTCTTGCCAACTGAGCTACACCGCCATATAAATACTTCATCTCCAGCACGCTTTAACATTGTAGCAGATAAACAAAGCAAAAGTCAAGTGATTTTCAAATAAATTTTTATGGAAATTTATATTTTGATAAAATCTTTAAAATATTAAAACTTCACGTTATATCAGGAAAATACTTATTTATCCCTTAACATCATGTCCTTCAAATTATCCGCAAAGGTTTTAGCACTTTTGCTTACATTATATTGATATTCAGCATTAACAACTTCTAGAATTGTCTTTTCAAAAATTTCTTTAAATTTTTCAGAATCTATACTAATTACCTGCCCAAAAAAATGCTGATGCACTTTTTCAAGATTACTTTCCATTACATGTTTCCACGCTCTATAACAACTGTCTTCTGCCTTGTTCACTATATTAACAAACAAACCATCTAAATCTGTTAGTACATATGATGCCTCACTGTAGTCATTCTCTTCTAGTTCTTCACTAGTAAGGTTTATCCATATATCAGGATGAAAATGCTCTAAACTATCGTCGTACAGTTCTATTATATCATGTAGCCAGCATAAATAAGATTTCATATCCATATATTCAGCAGTTATCATTTCAGTATAATTTATTAAATCATCGGTCTTTTTCAAATCATATGGTTTTGTTCTATGAGCTGTTCCCATTCCCTTGTTAATTATCTCTATCTTTTTTCTGTCTTCTTTTTTATAAAAACTCATGCATTCATTCCTTTCCATTTTAGTAAGCTGCACATTTTTATTTTCAATATTAATTATATCAAAAATCTTAAATTAAATCTAAAGTATATTTAATTTTTTTAATTAAACATCTTGGAGACTTAAAATAAAAATGCTACAATATATACAGGATGTCTATAAGTCCTTTCTTGACTTTTAGACGTACACGCTGAAAAGATTTAGGCGTATAAAAAATTAAACTATATTTTAATGTTAAAAGAGGGGATATAAATATGAATTTTAAAAGAATTTCTTTAATCCTAATAAGTATTATTTTTATTATTTCAATGTCATCATGTAGTGATAATCGTTCAACGTCAACTATTATAGGAGAAATTAATAACGTTCAAGATGACAATAGTCATATTGCTGTAAGGAAGCACTTGGAAGGAGAGGAGCAAGCTGGAATCTTTATGTTTTCCATATCAGATGAAACTGAAATTTATAACAGTGAAGATGAAAAAATTTCTGTAGATACGCTTGAAAAGGATATGGATATAGAACTTACTTTTTACGAAGTTTCTATTGAAGAATTTTCAGCTGAAGCAAAAAAAATAAAAGTTTTAGATTAAACCTTTTCTCGTATCTAAAAAAAATTCACCTTATTCTAAGGCTCCACTTCCTATAAGTTGGAGTCTTTCTTATTTTAAGTTTTTTAAACTTTTAAAATATTAAAAGCCATTGCAGAGTATTTTTATCTTATTCTAATACTCCACCTGAAGCCTCGATGTTTAGCTTTAGCTAAACGAATTCACCTTGCTAAATGCTTTACTAATGTGCTTTTTATGTGATTTGCTTTAATTAGTATATATTATCTAGAAGTTTTCTAGAAATTTATGCATAAATACACTGGAAATTTTTACGCCTTTACTATAAAATATATATATTACTTTCTTTTATAAATTTACATTAAGGGGGCACTGGGGAAAATGGGTAAAAATATTGAAAACACATGTGTAGATATAGAAAATAATACAGACTATACAAAAAGACTAGATGCTTTAGCTGTAAAATTAGACAAAACAAAAGAATGCAAAGAAATTAATAGCCGTTACAATGAATTGTATAAATCTTTAGAAAATGCCGTACCAAAAGAAAAACAAGAGCTCATTAGACAACTTGATGATACCTACATGGAATTATTAATTATACATGAAGATTTTTTTTACAAAAACGGCCACTTGGACAGGCCTGAATTTAAAGGTTTTTTTAAAAAACTAAAAAATTGGTTGTTTGGACTACAAAATATTTTTATGTTTTTTTAATTACGTTTTTAGTTAAGTTTTTAACAAACTTTATTCACTCTGAATATTTTTGAATTAAACTAATTAGGGAATCTATATTAGAAAACGACTCTAAGTTTAAATCTTCATGCATAAAAAATATTTTAAATTTCTCTTCAAGACTATTTATAAAATTAGCTGCTGTTACCGAGTCCATAATCCCACCCTTACCAATAAGAGGTGTATCATTATTTATATCTTTTTTTCCGGTGATGCTTTCTATTAATTCAATTGTTTCTTTTTTTATTTTACTTTCTTCCATTAAATCAAACTCCTTTTTTAATATATTCTATAACATAAATATAACTTTTAGCCAGTTTAAACTGCTCTCTTCCACCGGTAGCTTTAAGTTAAAAGTTGATTTCTTTTCATTCTTTTTAAAAAACTTAAAACCCGTAATCTGAAGCAACATTAACGCCGGTCTGTTCTTTTTTTCATCAAGGTACTCACAATATACCTCTTCAATTTGGCTGTGCTTTTTAGACATCAAGCTAATTGCTTCTTTTAAAAAAGCTGCCCCTATACCTCTTCCCTCAATACGACATGAAATACAAAACAGCTTAATAAAAGAAATTTTATCTTTCATTTCAAATAAGCACACACCAATTATACCATGATAACCAAAACGATCTGACAGTTCTGCTACATAAATAGCCTTGTCTTTTGAGTCTATAAAATCTACAATAACTTCTTTGCTAATTCTATCTAGCATGTTATTCATTTGATTTGTCCTAGATGCAAGTTCATAAATTCTATAAATATCATTAGTATTCGCAGAGCGAAGGATCAATTCCATCTTACATGCCTTTAAGAAATCTTCTTTTGATCCATTATGAAAACTTTCTGCTCGTTCTCTCATCTCACGACTTTTCATCATCTGTCTTCTCATTTTGCTCTCTTTTGTTGAAAAATCACTTTTAAATTCCTCTAAATTTAAAAGTTCTTCATATTCTTCGGACTTATATGTTTTTACCTCAGGAAGAAAGTACTGTACCTCAAACAGTTCAAAAGGATTATCATCAATATATCCTATAGAATCTAAAGCAATATTTAGCTTGTTTGCTATTAATTTTATACTTTCAACTTTAGAGCCCCAATGACATTGAGGATAAAAAAAGTACTCTAGAATTTCCAGCTCCTTAAGCTTCTCTTGAGCTTGTTGTAAATCGTTTCTGCTGGCAATACTCTGTAAAATTCCTCTTTCATCTATCTTTTTTATAATGCTCTTTTTTACCTTATCGAAAACTACATCCCTGTCCTCTCTTAAGGTACCTTCCCATAAAGTATCATCTAAGTCCCATACTAAACATTTTATCTTCATTTTTTTCCCTGCCATTAAAAATTATATTCAAGGGTCAAGTGTGTAGGCTCAAACCCAAAGCTTTTCCACAAAGTTCTTGCACCAATATTTTTAACATTCACCTTGCAAATAATTGTTTTAACACCTTCATCTTTACAAAACTTCATCCCTGCCTCTACAAACTCATTCACATAATCTGAACCCCTATATTTTTCTTCTATATAAAAACTTTTAAAATTAACATATTTCTCATTGCTTACAGAATTAATTCTTGGAGTCATCCAAAGCCATCCTGCAATTTTCTTTTCAATTTCCAAAACCATCATACCATTTATTTCTTTTTGCATTGCTTTTTGAAGTTTTTTTGTATGAAAATTAAGCTCCGTTATTGCCTCATCGCCAAAGGAAATTATTGAAATCTCCCTTTCATATTCTGCTATTTTATTTATATCGTCTTTTCTCATTTTTCTTATTTTCATCTTCTCTACCTTCTCAATATTATTTTTATTAATTTCTGTCTTTTTTTCATCAACAACTTTTACTTTTTCAACTAGCTCAAATACATCATTACTACATATAGAGCAAGTTGCTTTTTTTAGGCTTTCAACTGTTGAATGAATGCCGTTAATACCTACCGTATAGTATTTCCCACATTTCTTACATTTATATTTTCTCATAGTTTTAACAACTTCTCCAGTATAAATTGACTCTTCATAAGAACCTGAAATTATAGAATTAGTTTTTTCTGTTGTCTTTAACATTATCATTTGACCGGTATTACCGATTATTTCAGCACCTTCATATTCATTAAATCTCGGCAAAACCCCAACCACAGCAAGATTTGCTTTTAAAAAAACTTCCTGCATTTTTACAGTAAAGTCAGGAGATTTATGGGCAAAGGAAAAAAACACAGACAATCCTTTTTCAGGCTTAAGAGCTTCAATTCCTCTTGAAATAAAAAGCTGCATACCTGTTAACGTATACGGTGGATCTGTAAAAAAACAATCAAATCGATTAATCAATCTCTCATCTAACGGTTGTCTTAAATCAGCATATTTACAATATACAGGCAGCCCCTCAACTTCTGCAACACTTTTTATGTATGCTAAAAATCTTTTGTCAATGTCCAGTACAAAAATTTTTGTATTGCTTATTTTTTTGTCTGGAAATAACTTTTTCAAGACCAATCCAATAGATATACTTACTAAATCATCATCTCCCACACATAAAATATTTTTTCCTATAAGAGAATTGTTTTTAAGGCACAAAATTGCCCTTTTTAAACTGGTCTCAGGTGTGCATTTAGACTGATCTATAGTAACATCCACATCAGGTCTGTTGCTAAATATGTTTTCCAACATCACTATTTCCTTTGAAAACTCATCTATCCAGTTGTTTTTATCATCTATTAATTTTTTATAAACACTAACATTAAGATTTGCATAATCTAATTTTTGATTAATATATTTACGTCCTTCTAAAGAAAGCCTTATTCCTCTGTCCTGAACTAAGATTCCTTCTTTAATAAACTCTTTTTTTATAGCTGCAACTAGAGGCAGGGGCAAAAGTAATTTACGTGATAATTCCTTTGTGGATAATCCCTCATTGAAAAACACTTGAATTAATAAGTTTTCAATTGCAACTTCACCTTCATCTATTTTTACATTATCATAGACCTTTTTAATATAATCAGCCATTTTTATATTTCTCCTGCTTAATATTTTATTGTTTTGAGTTCACTTCTTCTTTCATATAACAAAACCCTAGAAGTCTTTTGACTCTAGGGTTTAAATTGGTTGCGGAGAAGGGATTTGAACCCCTGACCTTCGGGTTATGAGAACGAATTATTATTATTGTCAACCATTTTTAATAGCTCTTAACCCTTGATATTTCAACCTTTGAGTCTTTAAACTGTTTTTAACTGTCTTTAAATTTTGACTACTATTTTTGTTTGTAGTAGTCATTTAGTAGTCATTTTATTTTAATGTTTTTTATAAGTCAAAAGACCTACCTTATTACGCTTATATTGCAAATGCAATAAATAGGCTTGGTAGAATCTATTGACTAAATTATATAATATTAATTTCAAAAAATCAATTTATTATTTTTTTGTAAAAATATATTGACAACCAAACAAACGTTCTTTATAATATAAATATACGCATCTTATTTACTTAGAACTCACCTAAATTATTTTTCTGCATAAAATATTAGTACGTACGGAAAGATAAAAAAGTGCTATGCATAGTTGACACACACTTAATTACGTGTTAAAATTAAGTTAGCTCATCTACCATGTGTAGAAGGAGTAACGATGCCGTCTAAATTAATTAGGCGGCATTAGTCATTTATAAATATTTTTTAATAAACCCTTCATATTCTTTTTGTAACTTTCTCTTTCTATGACTTTCGGTAACTGGATAGGCTGTCCAAAATAAAATGTAGTCTTTCCTATCAGCTAATACAACTAAGTACTCAATATCTTCGCACCATAGTAAAATTCTTTTTTCTTTCTTGCGATAATTTTCCCAAACTTTTATTTTAGTGCATGACTTGAAACACCTCTCTATAATTACTCTAGGCCAAGAAATTCTCTCACATCTTCTTATGTCTAGCACTCTTTCAGACTCAACAAGCCCCTCCGACACAATGTGCCAAAATGTCGCCTCCTTTTCTTTGAATAATGGGTACCTTTTCAAAGCCAATGCCTCCCCTTTAAAAACAGGCTTTGAATGCATGAAGTCTTTTAGAAACTTTTGATATATAGCATTTTGATATTTAAAGTAATCTCCTTCGTAATCTTCAAAAAGAACAATCTCCGGAATGTTTTCACATATAACACTCACTTTCATACCTCCCTTGGCTTCCATGTAAATAAATTAAATTTTGGAGCATGCAAAGGCGTTGAAAAAGTCAAACTGCTTCCAGACAGCATTTTTACGGTTTCAATTAGTTCAATCTTAGAATTGCTTGTTTTTAAACTTCTATTTTCATAAGATATAGCACCAATCAGTAAATCTGTAAGTTGAAGTATTTCTATCTCATGCGAACGTACAAGTTGAATTTTATTCACTGTTTCATTACAGAAGTCATACAGGCTATTGCTCAATACTTCCTGAAGCGAGTTTATTTTTTCTGTACCTTGTGTATCTTTTATATCAATATAAATCTTATACTCATAGCCAATTTGTATCATTTGTCTAAGTAAAAGATAATACATTCTGTAATACCACTTATCATGTGTTAAGTCAAATGAATCGTAATCTAAACTTTTTTTTCCTCTTGCAATTACCGCCCTGAAACTCAAAGCAGGATTATTAAAAAAATAGTTTATCAGTTCCTTGTAAAATTCTATTTTTGCTGGGGAAACTTTTGTCCATTTTATTTCCATTGAATCATTTAACTTATAATTCTTTTTAATTCTGCGTATATCTTTATTAATTAATTTTACTTGTTCAAATCTACAAGCTATGCCTCCTAAAACCATTATATCTTCACCATCATTAATCAAGTGACAACTTTCATCACAGTAAATATTAAACATTTAATCACCTACCAAAATTAGTTAATATATTTTACTCTTTGCTTTTTAATACCTTAAAACCCTTACTCGAGTGCTGTTGTGCTCATAAATTATTTACACAATTTTTAAGTTTTACTTCTAAATATTGCGCATACTATTTTAGTTTGTTTTTTCATCACCAATTTCTATTTGTTTACTCATGATCCATTCCTCTACCTCTGAGATCTTGACAAGATATTTCCAGCTGTTAGGTTTGCACCCTCTTAACTCTTCCCGCTGAATGGCTCTATAAAGAGTTCCCCTTCCTAAACCAAAAAAACTTAGCCGCCTCCTTGCCCCACCCATAAAAGACTTGTTCATAACTATCTCCCTTATAACTTTTATTGATTTAATTATATTTCTTTCCAGCAAAAAATTCAATAAGTTATCAAACGATATCAAGTGCATGTTTGATATTTTTATTTATATCTATACTTAATCCTCGAGTTTTCTACGCCCTAGTATTGGATCATCTTTATTAATCAATGGATTTAACCAATCAGCTTTACCTTTAGCCCATTTTACCCATTCAAGAAGTTCTCTCCTTTTTATAGGACTATGTTTTTTTGTTCTTATACTTATATCTACAGCATTTATGTAGTCCATAATTTTTTTATACTGATGCCAGTCCTCTGCATCACTCTTTAATTTTTCAATTTTTTTCATTTCTTCTCTTTGAAGTCTCTCAATCTCTATCCTTCTTTTTTGTTCCTCTTCTTGTTGCATTGCCATAAGTTTGCTTTCTTCTATATATTCCTTTATGTAATCTAGTGCCTTATACATGCCTATAATGCAATCAGTAATACAATCCTCTGTTTTCTTGTTGGGCTTAGTTTTAAAAACTTTATATTCGCCATACTTTTTCTTAAAATTAGCATGTACCGACTCAACAATTATTGAAAATTTATTTGTAGGATGTAGCTCTCTTACAGGTGGGCTAAAAAACCTGTTTTCTTCCTTTTCCTTTAATTCTTTTTCTGTAAGAACATGTTCAGTTTGCCTTAAATGCTCCTTGACCCAAATGCTAAATTTTAAACCGTCTATTTCTACATAATTTGATTTGCGTTTAATATGACCTAGTTTTTTAAGAGTTCCGTATAATAACAACGCTATGATTACAGCTCTATTTTTTGAATCGTCAGTTACAGATATTTTAATACAGCTACAATACCCAACCCCTATAGGACATGATGCTCTACGAGTTAATGATTTAACTACATCCTTATACTCTTTTTTGTCAGGATATTTTTCTTTATCTTTAGCAACATCTTCATAAGCTTCTAAAATTTTTTTAATGCTTTGATCCTTAATTTTTCCTTCTATGTTTTTCTTTCTACCATTGCTATTGTCGGGATCTAACCTAGAAGAAGCTTGTTCAGGACCAACTCCTTTTAGGGAAGGTATTTCTATCTTCTGTCCTGCTTTAACTTTAGCCCAGTATCCTAATGCCGGAGTAGGTATGTTAAGCCTAATACAAACTTTCTTTAATCCTACATTAGATATACCATACCTTTTTGCAACAACATACATCGGCTCTTTCCATATTTCTTCATAAAGCTTTTTTCTATAAAAAGTTATGTACTCCATTGAATTCCCCTCATAATTAACATGTTTTTGCTTGTATTCTATAATAAAGTATACACTTCCTGCAATCTTTGTAAAATCGCTAAATAAAAAAACAAGGGCATTAAAAATAACACTCTTGTCTAATTAACAATCTATTTACAAACATTATCTTTACCTCAAATGCTCTGCCATAGTCACACTTGATTTATTAAATACTATTGCTGTCATTAAATCGGCTAATGCTGCTTTATATATTTAAACCTCTTGACTTTGATTGTATTATCCAGTATTTAAGCAAATTCTCTAATATTAGTTTCGAAAAATCAATTTATTATTTTTTTGTTTATAATTCCTCAATGTGTCTATCTGTATTTGATTAATAATAAGAGAATAAATATAGATTGGTAAAATAAAAGGATTTTGTATTTTTATATAGAATTATAATTAATTATGTATAAAAATACAAATTAAAAGGAGGATTATTTATGGAAGCAAAAATAGACAAAGTAGCTTCTGAGCATAATTTTAACTCTTTGCCTTGGGGAATTTCAGGAGGAGACAATTGGATTTGGCACAAACAGTATGATGAAAAAACATACAAAATCCAAATATGCGGCATCGGAAATTTCAAGGATTATTCTAAGATAAAATCTGATCTAGTTGCTTTGCTTGAAGAAAATAGCTTTTCTTTAACTGATGATACTCCTCTTATTGTTGATGGGCTTGCTTTCAAGAATGTTCTGACTTTTTTAAAAAACCCTTAGCTCATATTTTCACTATTGAAAATCATATGTATTTACTACAGATAAAAGCCAAGGGGTTTTATCGCTAACCCTTGGCTTTTATTCCTTACTTCAAATACTCGACCATAGTCACACCTAATTTATTAAATGTCATTGCTGTCATTAAGTCGGCTAATGCTGCTTTATATGCTGCTTCAAAAAGTTCACATTCAAGAAGATTAATTGATTCCTCAATCTTTAACTGATCTGACCTTTTAGAAAGCTCATTAATCAGCTCTTCAACTTCTGTTCTTATCTTTTTATAACTTTCACTCTCTATATGCTGTCCTTGTCTAAAATTTATTAGGCCCTGGAACTCATTATTTTTTAAATCTTTTTGAAGTGATTGTATTGAAAAATCTTTATATACTGTATTCATATATCAACCCTCCTGACCTGTTTTGTTAGATTTTCTTGCTATGTATTTTCTTAATTTTTTAAAACTATCAGGATTATCACCTGATGAGCTAAACTCTCTTTCTGCTCTCTGGAATGCATCTACAAGAGCAAACATTTGCTCTGTACTTAACTCAGGTAGCGAATAATTATAATTGTATTCCTCTGCAATTTCTTTCAGGCCTTTTGATTCTGTTATTTCTTCCTAGACAGCATCAATCAAAGAATTGTCTACACTATTAAAATCTTTTGAAAGCTTCAGGCCATTCATTAATCCTTTAAGATATGCCTTTTCTCCAACGGTGTAACAAGTATGTGTATAAGTACTATCAATATCTAAGAATAATTTGTGATTATCCTCTTTAAGTCTTCCCAAAGCTTCAAAAAGCTCTTCTCCTGCTTCCTCTTCTATGTCGGTAATAATATCACTAATGTAACTGAAAAAGTCCTCTGATTTAAAATAACCTGCTAATACTTGTTTTAACACAATAATCCCATCCTTTCAAGTTTTAAATTATTTGCCTTGAAAGAGCAGTTATTGTATAATAAATATGTTCTGCTCCTCAAGGAGTGGTGCAAGATAAGGGGAATCCGTATACTTTACGAGAGTGGTCGGGTTCCCTTTACTTTTTGTTAAGATGTTCAATAACTATCATCCTTATTAGTCCGCTTACTGACGTTCCTTTTTGCTCCGCCTCCTTTCTTATTAACTCTAAATGTTCTAGCGCTAGAAATACATTAATTCTTTCAGTGTTTTTCTTTTCTTTTGGGCTAATGTTAATCGCCCCCCCTTTCTTTTTACATCACCATTATATCACCCTTTTATTATGTTGTAAACAGCTATTTTCAAAATTGATTTTTTAAATATAAAAAGATGATAAAAAATATTCTTCTTTTGTTTCTAATATTGTCTTGCCATTCTTATTTGTTATTCTATAAGGCACTCCTTCTTCGCAATTGCCTAGCTTAACAACCCTATTTTTTTCAACCCATATACACTGACATGTTAATCCCCCAGAAACTCTTTTTATTTGAAAATCCTTAAAAGTTCCTATTGTAATTGTACCGTCGTTATTTTTTATTATTAGCTTCCCATGTTGTACTCTTTTGACTATTTGCAGCATTTTATTCAACTCCTATCTTGATAAAATATATTCCTAGCTATAGTGTAGACACAGAAAAAGAACGTATGTTTAAACGCCCAAAAATACCCCTAGAATCAAATTTGCTTTCCATCTATAAAAGTATTCATTTAAAGCAAATTAAAAAGAATGTGGCTTGCACGCGTAGAATAGAGGCTTTTTAAATAGTTACACCTATTTATTTTTGATTTAACAATAATTATTGTGATTGTAACAAATTCAAATATTTAGTAAGTCTGCTACATGTAAGTCTATAGGCTTGGCATTTCTTCCCATTTTAAAACCTCCTTTCAAAATTCCATAAAACGAATTTTTTGTGCACAAAGTTGTGTGCTCGGTCTTGAATTTAGCATTCCCAACGATTTTACCACCCTCTACCTTTTATTTACAGATGGGTTGTTATGGATAATACAAGGGTATTGTTTTACCTTCGCATAAATCTCCAAACGCTTGGAAATATAAAAAAATAGTCAAGTGTGAGCCTGTCAACAAAGCACTTGACTATTTTTAGATAATAACATACCTCACAACCCTTTCTTAGTTTTTCATTCACTGACTAAGACAACAGGTTGTGCATACCCTTTAACGGCTCATGCACAAGCCAACAATTTATTAATTGGAAAACTTTTACCCAATAGCTTTTACGCAAGTTTACCCGATACTTGCAACCAATTGACTGTATTATATACTTGACACTTTAAGAAATATAATCTTTTTTACATCATCTTTTTCAAAAGTAACATCAAACCCTAATGCATTGGCAACCTCTTTTATATCAAAGTACTTATATACATTGTATCTCCTTAGCGTATTTCCTGTTCTCTGATTATTCTCATCTCTTTCTGGACTGTCAGTATAAGTACCATCTGAAGCTCTTAAAAATGGTTCAATCGTTCCTGTAACCACACCATTTTCTTTAACTTGAGCTGTATCTGTTCTATCAAGCAAATCAACAGCATACTCATTATTAGGTGTTTTGTATCGTATCAACTCTTGAGTTCTAAAAAGAGAAGTAAAATAATGAGCTTCTCTTTTAACTAAAACCTTTTCATTTTCCGGATAAATAACTCCTGAAGCTCCACTATATCCGAAATTTGAATCAATTTTATAAAAATTATAGGCAATTGAAATTAGTGATGTCATAAAATTATGCCTATTAGAAAATATTTTTCCGTCATATGAGTAGTAATCAGCTATAGGATTTAATGCAGGAGATGACATATTATTTAAATTAATACCCGTATAATGTACACTATCTCCAATCTTAAGCATAGTAAAATATTTTTCTGCATAACTAGATACAAATATAGGGTCATTGACTATAATTATAGACATTTTTGCTATCCCTCCTTTTCGGCTGATATATAAACTATTTCATTTACATCATCAACATCAAATATTACACTAAATCCCAAGGCATTAGCCCAAGTTTCTATATTCACATATTTTTTACCATCCTCATTTAGAACAATATCAACTGTCAATTCATTCTTTGGCGTTGTATATGTATATTTTTTTGCAGTTTTAAAATAATCTATATATAGACGTCCATTTGAATATAAACGATTGCCACCTCTCCTTGTAATAGCTCCTGCAGCTTCTGACTTACAACCATAGCTGTAGTCAATCATACTATGATAATTTTTATAAGCAACACTTATGAGCTTTTCTAAAAATCTGTGGTTTTCATCATTCATTGTAAGCAGTAAGTAATAATTACTTTCATCAGTATAGATATCAGGTTCTATGTGATTGGATGACATGCTATTGCTTAAATAATATTTTTTAGTGCCAATTAATAACATTTTATTATAGTTTGGTTTAAATATTTCTAACATTATTTTTCACCACCCTTATTTTCAAAAAGTCTTTTAAAGGATATATAGGCTAAAGTCATTAAAGCCCACAATGAAAAGTATGCAACTTTGTCCATTTAAAACTACCTCCTTGTAAATTTTACTACTTGCCCAAATTTATTTTTTATAAATGCTTCCGGATCTACTCCATAATAATTGCAAGTCTTTTTAAGTGTAGTCCAATTTCCTTCTGTTGGTTCTTCATTATATCTTCGGGCATACACTTCAATTATAAGTTTAGCTATTTGTGAAAGTTCATGAGCCATCTTTCTTTTACTTCTTAGTGGTTTTCTAGGCATATGCATCACCCTTTCAATATGGTGGGTACCAATATTCTAAACTCTTATCTCTAGCATCTTCATGAGCTTTTTTAAAGTCCTTGGTATGTTTCTTATAGTATTCAACGCTTAACCCATGCTCATGAAGTGTTTCAATTTCTAAATCTGCTAACTCTCTTTCAGGACATGGATATTCGAACAAACTTGATGAACCTATCAAATATAATATTTCCATTATATTAAAAGGGCTTTTGTATCTTCCATGTTTTCTTCTACTCCTAACTGGTTTTCTAGGCATTTTTTACACCATCCTCTAATAACGTCCTGGGGGTCTGTTAATATCTCCTGCAGGCTCTAAATCAAGCCCTAATTCTCTCAACAATAACCTTGCTGAATTTTTGCAATCAATTTCAATCTTTACACATGGATGAGGTTTTTTGCTTCCATAACGGTCAACAGTTGTCAATCCGTCTTTTTCGACTTCAAGTCTTGCCTGCTCTGCTCTATCAAGATTTTCACAAGCTTTAGTTAACAGTATTAGATGATGAGATTCTAGATTAAAATCAGCTAATACAGATCTATAAAACTTTTTCATATCTCTGCTTAAATGTATGGGTGTTTTTGCCATGTTTTACACCTCCTAATATTCACCGAACTTGTCGGGTACTGTTTTTTGCGTGCTAAGGTGGGGGCTCGGTCTTGAGAAAAAGGGTTTTAAATGATTCTCCTACCCCCTACCTTTTATTTACTATTTTTCTTTATTGCTTTTCTCTCTTGCCATTCTCCAGATTTTTAATTTAATCCAACTCTTTAATGTGTCTGAGTTACTTCCTCCGTCATCATTTACTTCTTCAAATAATTCAGGAAAAAGTACAGATCCTATTTTAGAAACATATACTTCTTCACCTACATAATCTGGGTTCGTGTGTTCTATTCCTTCGTCTAGCAAGAACAATTCATTATTAATTTTTTCTTTCTCAATTTTTAACTTATCTCGTCTTTGTATGAGCGTTGTTAAAAGCTCTCTACGTTTAGACCATGCATTAACAGCTAAGTTAATAATCTTATCTACATTTTTTTGAGTGTCTGCATCTAACAACAACAGCTTTCCATATTTCTTTTGGTTTTTCTTTAGTACCTCTAATGCATTTTCTGTATTTTTAATTTCATTTTTTAATCCTTCAATTTTTTTAGCAAGTTCTTCAATGTTCTGTTTTTGCAATTTTCTGTTTACATGTCTTTCAGGAACACTCTTCCAGCCTAATTCTTCTCGTTCAGCCTGAGCCTTTTCACTCATAAGTATAGGTAGTTTTTTCTCAAGCAAAACAATAGATATCCCTCCAGCTCTGGAGACAGCTTCGAGTGTTGCTTCAAGTCTTGTAACTGTTTCAGAATGCTTCCTTACATCTTCGACGGTCTTTTGATTCTTCTTACCTTTCATTTCTTCTGAAATAAGCTGAGCATTTGCTCGATCCATTTTGTCTCTTGCTTCTTCTAACTCTTTTTGAAGCTTATTTGTAGTTGACAAAACAAACTCTGAACTTTTCTCTATGTCATTCTTTAATTCTTTTAGTGCTTCTCTTACTTCGTTTAGTGCTTGTATACCTTCTTGCACTTCTTTAATTTCATAAAAACTATTCATTTTCTTGTCCTCCAATTTTATATTTTACTAATAGTCTAAGTTTTTTCTGTCCCTCTAACATTAACTAGCTATCACCTTCTTATATTATCGCTCCGGTATTTCCAAAACCAGAAATCTCAAATTCTGCTGTTCCTCCTAGTGTCTTGTAATATATCCTTCTTGCTGACACTTCCTCATTGTAATTGTAGCTTCCTTGAAGTCCTAGCAACAAGACTTTATAATTGTTTCCTGCTTCTGCAAAAGGCTTATTGATGGATAATAGTATCTTGTTTGCCTCGCTAAAGTTGATTATAGAAGATATTTTTACATAAGACACCTCTATATATTGCTCTTCTGTTGTCGCTTCTAGCTGTACAGGTTTTTCGTCTCTGTATTTGTAACCCATAATATTTTCCTCCTTTTTGTAAGTATTTTTTAAAAAACGCGGCATCAGTTTTTTCATTCGCTGAACTGATAAACAGGTTCCATCTTCGCTTTTAGGTCTGAGATAGAAGACTTATAGTAACTGGATTTTGAAATAAGAGTTTTACCCTTTTCTCTTTCCAGTGATTTTTACACTGAACTCTTCCCCAAGGTGTTTCACGAAGTTTTTTTATTGCTTTGTCATGTTCTCGTTTGGAGTTATTGAATCCAAGCTTTTCAATATCTTTATGTGTAAATATTTTTTTATTTGTCCAGCCATATTTTAATTTCAATACTTCAGACTGTTGCAATGTCAAATGCTCTTTCATTAACCTTTCAAGCTCTGCTCTAAGCTCTCGTTTTTCAACATAATCATAAAGCTTTCTTTCTATCTCTGGATCTTCAATGCTATCAATCAAAGATAAGTCCTCTCCATATTCCTCATAAATACTTTTCTCTTTAGATTTAGGTGTCTTTTGTTCTAAATATCTTTGTATTGACTGCCTGATCCAGTAAATAGCCCAGGTGCTAAACTTTGCTTTTGATTCATGTTCTGGATTAAATGTCTCTACTGCCTTTAAAAATCCTGTCCAGGACTCCTGAGTTAAATCATCAAAGTCTATGTAATTGCAACTGATGTAAAATTTACTTGCTGCAAACTTTATAAGGTCCATATTTTTTTCTGTAAGCTCTGCAAGTGCCTCTATGTTTCCCTGTTGATATCTTTTTACTAAATCCTCATTTTCCATTGCAAGCACTCCCTTTAAAATGGTATAATGGTTTAAAAGTTAATGCTTGCGTTTCCGTTAATCGCCCTTATTCGTCTAGGGGCTTTTTTATTAATTCAGTTCCATCAAAGTGTTTCTGCTCTTGGCCGATAAAAATTTTGTCTATTAATTTTTTATCGTTGTCATTGTCTGATTGTACATTCAACACTTTAATTACTCTAGTGTCTTTATCTGTCCAGCCAATGACTTGACAAACACACTTTACGCCATCAATTATATAAATTTCTAAAAGTTTTAACATGGTTTCACCTCCTTTCTTTATATAAAGATTTTAAACTTCCTTTAAACTGATTTAAACTATATTTAAACGTACCTAAAACAATTTGCTCTCTAAGATTTAAACTAATTAAACCAGCTTTTCGACACACACATACAGATTATTATTATATTAGTGATTTATTTATCTTCTTACATGTATAGGGTATCTTTAAACTGTAGTTTAATTAGTTTAAATTATCTAAAAGTATTGAATACACAATGTTTTAAGGAAAATAAAATAAGTTTAATGATAGTTTAACGCTAGTTTGAATAGTTTAAAAATTTATGTTTTTGTTAAACAATTTAAAATAATTCCCCTTTCTTCTATATCACACATATTAAGGACATAAGTTCTTCGTGGCTTTTTTGTTCCGTCAATTACTCCTGGAGGAATAAGACTTACTGTCTTATATGAACCAAAGAAGCTCTCCCTTTTTAATAGTCTCGTAAACTCTGCTTGACTTAAAGGTAACTTATTTCTTCTCATAGCCACTTCTTTTTCTAAAATTTCATAAATCGATTTAACATCTAAGGCAAGCTCATTACTGCGTTCTAATATTTTGTAGTGCCTTTCTTCAACGATTGATTGCCTATAAGCCAATTGATCTATTTCCTCCAATACTTCAACAACTGCACTTTTACTATTTGAATTGCCCTCTAATGTATCATCTTGATATCTCTCAATTGCATAATGCTTTATAGCTGTTAATTTATCATCCTTGAAAGTTAACCCAGCATTGTTATAAACAAGTTGCAAAATGTCAAGCCCACAAAGTACCTTACAAATATTTTCTTTCCCTCTGCTTGTTTGTATGGAAGTTTTCTCAACTAGACTTATATTTTTATCATGCCACTTTTTTAAAGTCTCTTTTTCTATACTTAAAGCTTCTAAAAGTATGCTTTTCCCTAACTTCTTTAATGTTTTATTCATGGATTTTAGCTTTAAAAATGATTCAGATTGCTCTATCGAATCTTCTTTGTTTAAGTAAATTCTTATTATTCTTTCAATAGCCGACCTATCAGCCTCAAAGCTTTCACCAATTATTATAATAGGAGCTGTGTACTGATAAGATTTTACGGTTTGGTTTATCTGCCCTCGAACTCCTCTATTTCGGTCATAACCGTTATTAACTAAGTTTTTACCGTCCTGTCTTATATGCATTGAAAGTGTTTCTTCTTTCCATTCAGTTATTATTAAAGGTGTTAAATTTGAAGAACTCACTAATTTCAAAGTTGTAAAAGCTGTGGCCTGTTTTGCTGCTAATTGTTGATCTATTGACATGTTTATAATAGGTATTCCTATTGAGTTCATTGTTTCTGTTTTTCCTGACCCACTCATCCCCAATATTACTAAATGAGGAAATTTAAATCCTAGCTCCACCCAAAACCTTTCCTTCAAAAACAAAGCACACATAAAACCAATAAATAAAGCTGCTACTCCTGGAGCATTAAACTTGAAAAGTAATAGTGATAAAGCTTTTAAATCTTCTTTATTCGCTGGCTTTTCCTCTAAAATATCAGGATTTTCAAGCCCTTTGTATGATTCAAGTAGTGCAACATCATTAACTCTTTTAAGCATTCTTTCTTCCCCCTTTGCTCGTTATAATTAACCATTTTTTATTTATGTAATGAAGTCCTGAAAGCTTTACACCTTTTAACCTCTTGATTTCTTTAGCGTTTACAATCCTCTGAATTCCTGTTAACTCGCTTTGTTTTCCATCAAACCATCCTGCAGCAGGACCTAAGACTTTACCAATAGCGTTTTTAAAATCTCTCGGGCTTGCAAAATCACTTGATGTAAGCACGATAGGTATTTTTTGAAAACCATGCTTTATATTTGCCTGCAACTCTGTTTTTTCATCTGAAACAATTAATTTTTGAGGTTCGATTAAAAATTCTGTTATTGGTTTTTTAATTATTTTACCTGTGTCCTCTTCTCCTGGCATAGTTGGAGCTTTGCGAACCTTAACATACCCTCCCCAACTCTCCTGTACCCCATTAGGTGAAAACTTTTCCTCTGGTTCTCTTTCAGGAGTGGCTTTTTCAAGCTTTTTTTGTTTTTCTGGTTCCTCCTTAAGTAAATTTATAATTTCAGCTGTTTTGTCCATACATTTTCCCACCCCTTTAGCTCAATTTCGTATATAGATTGTATATTTTGCGTCATTTGCAATTGCTCTTTAATTTCTCCTATTGCAAACCTCTCTGTAATCCGGTCAAAAAAATCATAATGAAACTTTACCCATTGGTAATTTATATCCGACTTATCCATATCCTTGGCTTCACTTAACAACTCTCGGAATAACTTGAACATATTGCAGAGATTGTTGAACTTAACTTCAATTTGATTCGCCCAATATTCAGCTATATCTTTTAATTTTTGTTGCTCAATAGCAAATTGTCGCTTTTGCTCTTTTGTGTAATTTCTTTTTCCCTCCACTGGAATATTAAAATCACTGGCAATCTTGTGAGCTGCTTCAAGTGGGTTTAAATTAAAAAGTAACTCTGTGAGTTTAATTACATCGCCCCCAACACCACAACCATGACAATAAAATCCTCTATCTGGATAAATTGCAAAAGAGCCTGTTTTTTCTTTGTGAAAAGGACAAACGCAAAAATATGTACTTCCTTTTCTTTTTAAATTTAATCCGTAAGCTTTGGCTACTTCTAAAGTTTTGATATTAGCTTTAACTTCGGTAAATATGCTCATGCCTTAGACCTCCAGTATGCAAAATATGCTCTTATGAAGGCTTTTTTTACGTTTATGTTCATTTTTGAGGTACTGATAATTTTAAAAACTTTCATATTTACACCTCAATTCGTCTTAATTTTCCATATTCGAAGTTGGATTTATTCTCCTTATTGGCTGTCGTAAGCTCTTTTAATTTTAATTCTAGCAATTCAAAATCCCACAAATAATCACCACGTGAACCAATTCTAAAAAAGCACCCAGTTAACAAGCCTGACCTGGCTCCGTTCTTCAAGAATGTTATGGGTAATCCAAAATGCTCAGCCGTTTCCCTTGACTTTGCTCTTTTTGCGGGCATATCAAAGCACCTCCTTCACGGATGAAACGGTATTCTCTTCTATCCATTTCAAAAATTCATTTTTAGGAACTAAGATTCTTTTTCCTAGTCTTAATGTTGGAATTTTACCTTCTTTAAGTAATTGGTAAGCATATGGCCTAGATATATTAAGAATTTTTGCTATATCTTCTGCATTTAAAGAAATTGGTAATTCCTTAAAGTCTTTATATATTTTCTTCATACCCCAAACCCCCTTTAAATTTTTATTGAATTATTCTATGTCTATATGATATAATTGTATCAGAATGAATTCAATACTTTTTTAAGCGTCAGTAGAAAGGTGGTATTTATGAAAAAAGAAGATTTATGGAGAGAAGTCCTTAAAGTATCTCCTGAAAAATTAAAAACCAGTAAAAAATTAAAACAGGCTTTTGAATATTATTGCAAAATAGCTACTTCAAAAGATATAACTACCAAGGCCAAAAAAATAATTGGACTAGCTTTAAGTTTTAAAGATGAAGACCTTCAAAGTGATAGTATTAACATGCTCAGGAATGACATACTTATTGATTCCATAGAGCCTTGTGTCAAAGAAATTAGAAAAACCATGTTTAATAATGAATTTCCTCCTTTTGACACAATTGAAGAGGCTGTTGAGTGGATTCGAATAAAATCTAAAGAGCCAATACCTGATGAGTATAAAAAAATGAAGGATAATACAAAGAAACTTCACGAAGAATTTTTACGGCTTTCTAAAAACGGAGGGGTTTTAGGAGGCGTTAATGAAGTTAACAAAGTTTTAACATTTCCAAGTACAAGTTCTAGTAAAGAATGGGTTGAAGCTATCAAGGTAAAACACAAAGACTTGCGGCAATTGGCCGATAAAATTGACTCAATATCTAAAGCAACAAGATTTCCTAAGCATGCAGTAACTATGTTTATTTTAACGGGAATTGAACCTGTGGTGCCTTTGTACAGCATAAAAGTAAGCCAAGAATCTAATGAATTGCCAAATGGTGAACAGTTACATAAAAAACAGGTATTCATTACAATAAATACAACAGATTTGACTTTTGAACATATGCAATCCATATACAAAAACTATCGTAAAGAATTAAATTTTTCACGAAAAAAGAGCATTAAAGACAAGCAATTAACTCTTTACAGGTTAGTGATGGATATGGGAGGAGCCCCTGAAAAAGACATAAAGAAATTTTGGATTAATGCTATGGAAGAATGGAATTCAAATCATCCAGAAGATAAATATACTACTTGGGAAGGTGTTTACAGAGCTTTTAAAGGTATAAAAGATAAAATATAAAAAAGAAAGTGGGGAATAGCCAATGGCAAGTATAAGAAAAAGGGGTAACAGCTATCAAATCATAGTCAGTGCTGGCTATGATTCTGGTGGTAAAAAACTAACAAAGCAAAAATCAGTTAAAAGGCCTGATAAAATAACAGATAAACAATGGGAAAAAGAATTAAATAAAATTGCTGCAGAATTTGAATTAGCTGTTGAAAAAGGTGAATATTATGACCCTTCAAAGTTTACCTTATCAGATTTTATTGATAAATGGCTTGTAGAGCATGGGAAAAACCTTGAAAACAAAACCCTATACAGATATAAAGGAATGTTAAAAGGTAGAGTAAATAAGGCTTTAGGACATTTAAAGTTAGATCAAATAAAACCTTTGCATTTATTAGAGTTCTATAGAAATTTACAAGAACCTAGCATACGTGAAGATGGAAAAAAGGGATCTTTATCAAACAAAACTATAGGTCATTATCATGGTGTATTAAGTGCTATGCTCAACAGTGCCTTTCAATGGGGAATGATAAAAGAAAACCCTTGTGTTAGAGTTAAACCTCCAAAGGCAGAGCAACAGGAAATGAAATATTTAGAAGAGGACGAACTTATAAAATTTTATGATTGCCTTTCCCAAGAGCCTATAAAAATTCAAGCAATGATTTTAGTATCTCTTATGACAGGTTGCAGGCGTGGAGAACTTGCCGCTTTGCAATGGAAACATATTGACCTTGATAATGGAGTAATACATATAAAACAAGCTGCAGAATACACACCTGAAACAGGCATCATAATTAAAAAACCAAAAACACGTTCATCTATCAGACAAATAGCAATTCCTGATTCTCTAGTACAAGTATTAAAATTTTATCGGTCGTGGTGGTTAGAACAAAAATTAACTCTTGGCACGCTCTGGCAAGAAAAAGAGAGGTTAAAACAAGGTGGTAATTGGGTTGACCCTGAATGGTTATTCGCTAGTATGGAAGGTTACATTATGCATCTTGATACTTTTACAAAAACATTTAAAAAATTCTTAAAACGTCATGACCTCAATGATATAAGACTGCATGACCTAAGGCACACATCAGCCACAATGTTATTACACTCTGGCTTAAATGTTCGTGCTGTAGCTTCTAGGCTAGGACATGCTAATCCTAATGTTACATTGTCAGTTTATGCTCATGCACTTCAATCAGCCGATAAAGAAGCTGCTAATATCATGGAAGGGTTAATTAAAAAGAAAGATGATTCTGAAGAAAAAAACAAAGCTTAATTCTTTTATTTATTGCTAACTATCCATAACTATTTTTATTTACAGTAGTCAAACAGTAGTCATTTTACCATTATGTTAACCCATGTTAATATATAACAAAACCCTAGAAGTCTTTTGACTCTAGGGTTTAAATTGGTTGCGGAGAAGGGATTTGAACCCCTGACCTTCGGGTTATGAGCCCGACGAGCTACCGACCTGCTCCACTCCGCGACGTCATTGGTGCCGGAGACCGGAATCGAACCGGTACGAGAATTTAAAGTCTCGCAGGATTTTAAGTCCTGTGCGTCTGCCAATTCCGCCACTCCGGCATTGAACACATCACCTCAACGCGACTATATTAGTGTAATATATATTTTAAGAAATGTCAACACTATTTTTAATGTTATTTTTTACCTTGGGGTTTATTTATGATTACACCTTGGTGTAACACCTTGATTGCTCCCTAAATTAAAGTTTAATTTTTTTTACGAAAAATTAGTTCTTCAATTTACATTTCTATAACCCTTATTTATAATGATAGTATATTAAAAAATGAAGGATGTATGCATATGCAAAAAACTCTTGTATTTGATTTTGATGGAACAATAGTTAATTCAATAGATGCAGCAGTTCAAATGTATAATGAACTGGCTCAGGAACACAACTACAAAAAAATAACATCTCGTGATTTTTCAGCTTTAAGCAAAATGTCAATTGTTAAAAAATGTGACTTTCTTCTTGTACCCAAATTAAAAATACCTTTTTTATATCATGAGGCAAAGAAGAAATTTAAACATTTCTTTTCTAATGTTAACGCATTTGAAGATATGAAAGAAGTTATAAGCATTTTAAAAAGTGAAAATTATAATCTTAATATCATATCTTCAAATTCAGAAGATACAATAAAAGAAGTATTAAAGAGAAATGAAATTGATGAATTTAATAGTATCCATTCATCTAAAAATCTTTTTGGAAAACATTTGACTATAAACGCTTTTATTAAAAAAAATAATCTTAAAAAAGAGGACGTTATTTATATAGGTGACGAACAAAGAGATATAACAGCATGTAAAAAATCTGGAGTCAGCATTATTGCGGTTACATGGGGGTACGACTCAAAAGAGCTTCTTGAAAATAATAAGCCGGATTACTTAGCTAATACACCAAAAGAACTAATAAGTATTATTCATAAAGTTAATTCAAACATCAGAGATTTATGAGTAAAATGTTTATAAGTTTTTTATGTTTTCCTCATATAGTGTGTTAAATTATGGTATAATTGTATGGACAAATACTGATTAATAATTACTATTTTCATTTCAAATTCGTAACAATAACAAAGGAGACTAATTATGATAGTTTGTAAAAAAGAAAGCAACCAACAATACTTTTTACTTTCTAGCAAAGAGAGCATTGTTAATCTTTACTGTGATTGTAAAGATTTTTGGGGTGTTCAACGTGCAGTTAAAGATCTTCAAAAAGACTTTAATAGAGTAACCACTAAAACACCTAAGCTTTTTCACAAAATGGATAAAATTAGTAAGCAAGTTGTCATTATTGGCACTATCGGTAAAAGCCCGCTAATTGACCATCTAATAAAAACCGCGAAAATAAATTTAGATGATATCAAAGGAAAATGGGAATCCTTTGTTATACAAGTGGTGAATTCTCCAATGGAAGGCATAGAGCAAGCACTGGTTATTGCAGGAAGTGACAGGAGAGGGACTATTTTTGGAGTATATCATCTTTCTCAGGAAATAGGCGTATCACCTTGGTATTGGTGGGCTGACGTACCTGTTAAAAAAAGTGATCAACTCCTTTTAAAATCTGATAGATATAAATTTGGTGAACCTTCAGTAAAATTTAGAGGTATTTTTTTAAATGACGAATTTCCTTCACTTTCTTGTTGGGTACATAAAAATTATGGTGAAAACTATAATCACCATTTTTACGAAAGAGTGTTTGAATTAATACTGCGCCTAAAAGCAAATTATTTGTGGCCTGCCATGTGGAAACCCAGAATGTTTAATGAAGAGGATCCTTTAAATCCTGTGTATGCAGACAAATACGGTATTGTAATGGGAACTTCTCACCATGAGCCAATGATGCGTAGCTGGGTTGAATGGGAGCTTAAAGGAAACGGAGACTGGAATTACTATACAAACAGAGAAAATCTCTATGATTTTTGGGAAAAAGGTGTTAAAAGGGTAAAAGATTATGAAGGTACTGTAACTGTCGGTATGCGTGGCGACGGTGACGAAGCAATGATTGAAGGTGGTACTGTAGAAGAAAATAAGAACCTGCTTGAAAAAATTATCTCTGATCAACGAAAAATCATTGAAGATAAATTTGACAAAAAAGCCAGTGATGTCCCTCAAATTTTGGCTTTGTATAAAGAAGTACAAAACTTTTATGAAGCAGGAATGGAAATACCAGAAGATATTACTTTAATGCTGGCTGACGATAATTTTGGAAATATTAGAAAGCTACCTTCCAAAAAAGACCGAAGTCGTATCGGTGGCTATGGCATGTATTATCACTTTGACTATGTTGGAGGCCCAAGAAGTTACCAGTGGATTAACACAGTACCCTTACAAAAAATCTGGAATCAAATGAAAATGACTTATGATTATGGAGTTTACAGAGTCTGGATTGTAAATGTAGGCGATTTAAAACCTATGGAATTACCTATTTCATTCTTTTTAGAAATAGCTTGGGATATTTATAAGTGGAAAGAAGACAATATATCTCTTTTTGTTTTAAAGTGGGTAAAAGAACAATTCGGAAATAATTATGCAGAAGATATTGCTGATATTATAAAAAAATATACTAAACACAACGGCATTAGAAAACCTGAAATTGTCTATGAGAATACCTTTAGTTTACTCAACTACAGAGAAGCCGAAAGAGTATTGTCAGAACTTAACCAAGCTGTTGAAAAGGCTGAAAAAATATATGATTCTTTAGAAGACATCAAAAAGGATGCATTTTTCCAACTTGTACTATATCCAATTAGGGCAAGTAGAAATATACTTAAAATGCATGTTTTCGCTGGGCTAAATCAGTTATATGCAATACAGGGCAGGGCAATGGCTAATGACTATGCGAAATTAACAGAAAAGACCTTCAATGATGAATCAGAAGATACCAGATATTATAATGAAGAAATGTCTTCAGGAAAATGGAATCTTATGATGATTCAGCCCCATATTGGTAAGTCAAATTGGAGAGGACCAGAGGACAATTACATGCCTGAAGTTAAAACCATCACTTTAACTGCTGGATCCCAAATGGCTCTTTCCGTAGAAGGCTCCTCTAAAACTTGGACAGATGATGGTTCAACATGCAACCTGCCTGAATTCAGTGTATATACAGATGAAAAGCACTATTTTGAACTTTTTAATAAAAAATCAGATTCATTTGAATATAAACTTGAAAAGTCAGAGCCTTGGATTATATTGAGTCAAACCAGTGGAAAAATAATAAAACAAGAGAGAATAGAAGTGGAAATTGACTGGAGCAATGCACCTAAAGGAGAAAGCATTACAAGTTCTATTACTGTGCAGGGTAATAATAAGAATTTTTACATTAACATAAAAATATCCAACCCAGATGAGCCCTCTATTGATTCTTTGCCTAAAATGACCTTTATTGAATCCAAAGGTTACATCTCTATTGAGGCCAAACATTTTAAAGAGTCTACAAAGGCAAACGATGCAAAGTGGGTAAACGTTCCTGATTACGGTAGAACCTTATCTTCTATGATAACACTGCCCTTTACATCAAATAGTTTTTCACCTTCTGAAAACAGTCCTACACTTGAGTATGGTGTATATATATCAAACCCTGGCAAAATAAAAGTAATGGTTTACACTGCACCAAGCTTAAATGTTAACAGGGACAGGGGTTTAAAATTTGCCATAGGCTTTGACCTAGAAGAAAAAAAGATTGTAGATACCTTTCCAAAAACTTTTGATGCTACAGAAGAGTACCCGCTTTGGTCTGAAGGTGTTATGAATAATGTTAGGATATATGAATCTATTCATAACATTGAAAAGGCTGGATACCACACTTTAAAAATCAGCATGATAGACCCAGGGATTGTGATACAAAAAATTGTATTAGATATGGGAGGAGTTATGCCAAGTTATTTAGGCCCTCCTGAGAGCTTTTACAAAAAATAAACTGGTTTAGCTTTCACCAAATGGTAAAGTCATACTCCACTTTATACAGAGGATTACTACCTTGTAAAAAGTGAAGTATTCGATTAAGATAAAATCAGTTTTTTAAATAGTTGAGGCTTGTTGCTTTCCTTGCAAAAAGAGCCTCAATTATGTTTGCTCAAAGCTAAAGTTTCTGCCAAGCCAACTCAATCAAATTCACTGTTTTTAGAAAATATAAAGTAAACCCCTACAGCAATAAGAGCAACGGGAATAATTCTTCCGATATCTAAATATGCTGTCATGGCAACTGCAGAAAGTATTGCCACAGGTATAAGAAGTCCTTTTTCTCTTCCGCCAAACAAATATAATTGAAACAGCCCAATTGCTACTGCTAAAAGATACACTGGCCAAGTACGTGCAGAAAATTCCCAATTAGTAAAAGTTTCAAATAAAAACAGTAAACCTAAAGTTGTTAAAATTCCTCCTGGAACAAGAATCCCCGGATCTTTTCTTTTTATAAAATAACTTACTTCAAATGTGATACCCAAGCCTAAAACAATAAGTGGCCACAAATTTGACATGCTAAATATGTCTGTATCAAAATAATATGCAGCTAAAAGCAATGCTCCAATTAAGACAAGTGCTATTCCAAGTATAGGATTATTCTTTTTCACAACTATTCCTCCCAATATATGATTATCAATTTTATAGGCTTACAACTTAATATACGTAAAATATATTAAATTGTCTTATAAATCTTTAAAAATTATTCTCCTCTTTATTAATCTTTCACTGTAATTGTATTTCTTGTTTTTAATTATACACTATTCTTATATAAAATAAATGCTCCATACAAACTTATTCCTTTGATTGTAGTTGCTACTATGATATCATATTGATTATAATAAACTATCATAGAGGAGGCCGTTATGAACTACAGATTACTTGGAAAAACAGGTTACAAAATTTCTGAAATATCTTTTGGCTCTTGGGCAATAGGAGGCACTTGGGGAAATGTTGATGACAGCACAAGCATGAAAGCTTTAGAAAAGGCTCTTGAAATGGGAATAAACTTTTTCGATACTGCCGATGTTTATGGTGATGGTAGAAGTGAAAAGCTGCTTTCCAAACTTTCTAAAAGTACAAAAGAAAACTTTTACATAGCCACTAAAGCTGGCAGAAGACTTAACCCTCACACACTAGAAGGCTATACAAAAGAAAATATTGAGAGTTTTATTGATAGAAGTCTTAAAAATCTTGATGTGGATAAGCTTGACCTTTTACAGCTTCACTGCCCTCCAACAGCAGTTTATGATAATGAAAGTCTTTTTTCTGGAATGGACGAAATCGTAAAAAAGGGTAAAATTGCTCATTATGGTGTTAGTGTAGAAACTGTAGAAGAAGCTTTAAAAGCAATAACTTATCCTAATGTAAGTACCGTTCAGATAATATATAATATGTTTAGATTTAAGCCCTCTGAAGTATTCTTTAAAAAAGCCAAGGAAAACAATGTAGGTATTATTGTCAGGGTTCCTTTAGCAAGTGGACTTCTTACTGGGAAGATGAAAAAGGATACCACCTTCCAAGATGATGACCACAGAAAATTTAACAGAAATGGAGAAGCCTTTGACAGAGGTGAAACATTCTCTGGAGTAGATTATGAATTAGGACTTAAGGCTGTAGAAGAGCTTTCTAAGATAAAGCCCGAAGATTGTACAATGGCACAGTTTGCACTTAAGTGGATTCTTATGGAAGATGCTGTAAGCTGTACTATACCTGGAGCAAAAACTCCAGAACAGGTAGTTCAAAATACTGCTTCATCAGACATGCCACCATTGTCAGAAAAGCAAATGGAAGAAGTTAAAAATATATACGACAAATATATTAGAAATAGTGTTCATCAATTATGGTAAAACATTGTAAGTTCCAGAACAAACCTTACTAAATAAAGCACTATGTATGCTCGAAAATAGGCATCCATAGTGCTTTATCTTGTTCTAAGACTCCACCTGAAGCCTCGATGTTTAGCTTTAGCTAAACGAGTTCACTTCTATTCACCTATTATTTTAACAAGTACACGTTTTTGACGCTTTCCATCGTACTCTCCATAAAATATCTGTTCCCATGGTCCAAAATCTAATTTTCCTTCAGTAATAGCTGCTACTACTTCTCTGCCCATAACCTGACGTTTAAGATGAGCATCTGCATTGTCTTCATATCCATTGTGTTTATACTGACTGTGAGGCTTTTCCGGTGCAAGACCTTCTAACCATTTTTCAAAATCCTGATGCAACCCTGATTCATCATCATTTACAAATACACTTGCTGTAATATGCATTGCATTCACTAGAACCAGCCCTTCTTTTACACCGCTTTCATCAATGCAATCCTGAACTTGTGATGTAATATTTACATATGCCCTTCTTGATGGCACGTTAAAATATAAATCTTTACGGTATGATTTCATTTTTATCTCCTCCTATATAATAATAAATTGCCTTTTTCAGCTATTAATTTAATTATTTTTTGCACTCAGGAATATAATTTGTTACTTTTACTATTTATAAACACAACTTTTTATCTTTACTTACATATGACTTCTTTTTGTACATCCTTAAATCCTGCAAGGATATATGAAATACGGTCGAAAAAATGTCCAATACTTTTTAAAATGGGAACTCAGTTATATAATAGTTTTTTTACTCTTTAAGAAGATTGATAAAGGCCTTCATATATAATGGAAGATCCATAGGCTTTCTACTAGACACTATATTGCCATCTACTACAACTGGCTGATTAGTCCATATGGCACCAGCATTTTCAAGATCATCTTTTATTCCTAGTGTACTCGTAACCTTTTTATCTTCTACAATACCAGCTGATATTAAAACCCACCCAGCATGACAAATGTGACCAATTGGCTTGTTTTGCTTATTTATTGCTCTAACAACTTCTAAAACTTTTGGAAAACGTCTTAATTTATCTGGCGCCCAACCACCAGGAACAAGTATACCATCATAGTGGTCAGGATTAATTTCATTAAAAGCAATATCAGATACTGCAGGAACTCCATATTTACCAACGTAAGTTTCCCCTGCTTTTTCACCTGCAATATAAACTCTAACACCTTCTTCCATAAGTCTTAAAACTGGATGCCAAAATTCAAGATCTTCAAAATTTGAGTGTATAAAACTTAAAACTTTTTTATCCTTTAAATTCATCTTTATTCCTC
>NZ_JAVDDS010000018.1 GCF_030848475.1 Herbivorax alkaliphila | reverse complement strand
TAATACTTTTCCCCCATTAGAGCAGTTTTGCTAAATTCTTTTAAATATGGGGGGTATGATAGTTTATATACTTCTGTTGCTAATTTGCCTATAGCTTCTTCTTTTGTAATACCTGTTATTTTTGTAAAAGCACTGTTTACATCTATAATTCTATAATTAATTGGATCTCCTGTATCGTCTAATATTATTTCGTGCATTACAACCATATCTGACATTGTCTCAAATAATGTATTAATTTTTTTATAGCTTTCCCAAAGCATTGTTTCCATTTCTTTTCTCTTTGTTATATCAACTTTGTATTCTGCAACCATCCACTCTCCATTTGTATCTTGAAAAGGAACAGTGTGTACTTCTAAATTTCTTTTTTTTCCTCCCTGTGTAATAATTTGTTCGGTCAAAACTATTTTTCTCTTTTCTAATGCCTTTTTAATTCCACAATTTTTGCAAGGAGCTTTTAATTCTTTATAATATTCGTAACACTTTTTCCCTAATGGTTCTCCATATTTTTCTTTCCATGATGAATTAACATATTTTAAATTATATTCACAATCTATTATATCTAAGCATGACCCTGTAACATTTAGTATATAGTCTAATTTTTTTCTTTCATCTTCAAGCATATTAGTTTTTTCAATTAATTCATTCTGACTTTTTTTATATTCTGTAATGTCCCTTGCTGCTGCATAAATTAGTTTCCCATAAGGTTGACAACGCCACTCTATATATTTATAATAGCCACTTTTACATTTGTATCTATTTACGAAGTTTAAAACCTGCTTTTGACTTCGTAGCTTCCCTAGTGCTTCTAGAGTTGCATCTATATCTTGTGGATGTAAAATATCTACAATTTTTTTATTAATCAATTCTTCTTTTGAATACCCCAAAACCGCCTCCCATTCATTATTAACTTTTATAAACTTTCCTTCTAAGTCTGTTATACAAAGCATATCTAAGTTAATTTGAAAAAAATTATCCCACTCTTGAGACCTCATCCTTTCTTCTGTTATATTGTTGAAATATGTTATGAAATAATCCTTTTCAGGTGAAAAAGCACTTACTCTATACCAGCTATTTAATGGTTCAGAAAACTGCTCAAATTCCTTTTTTTCTCCATTTAGTGTAAGCTCTCCATAAAATTTAACCCAATCAAAATCTCCACCTCTAATTCCTGGTATCACCTTGGTAACTCTCTTTCCTATTATATTTTCAGCTTTAAGACCTGTTAGTTCTTCAAAAGCAGGATTTAAATCAATAAATATGTAATCACACGGAACTCCCTTATCATCATATATAATTTTATGATATGCAAAGGCTATCGGAGAACTATATACAATATTTTTATAAAAACCAGTTTTTCCCCTATTGTCATTTGGGCTTATAGGCACAATAATCACTCCAATCTTATCATCTTTTTTGTTAATTTTATACCTTTTGAATTCTCATTTTATATTTCGATATATTAAGCACAATTCTTAACAATATTATTTGAAGTTTTGTAAAATAATTGTCTGATAACTATTGTGTTACTCTACACTTAGGGGTCTATTTTCAAGTAAATGTGCTAGATTTGTAATCTCTTGGCAATGATGCCTCAATAAAAAGTAACTATTATGAAGCCTTACCATATCAAATATATTTATCTAAAAGCATTTTTTATCTAGTAAATATATAAAATTATTCATACTTTTACTTCCCAACTTACTTATATATAAGTTAATTTAAGAACTTGCAAACAATGATATATGTATATTTTATTGGACATTGAAAATTAAATAAACCCAAAAAGTTTCGTACATGCTCGTATTGATGGAAAAAAATGAGGGTTAACACATTACGTATCAACCCCCATTCTTTAAAACGAATAAAAAATAAATTTTAAAGGATGGGGATATGATAATGTATTTGAATAAAAAAGTAAAGAGGTTTTGGCTTAGTAATATAAGGAAAGAAGTTCAGCAAGCTGTTGAAAAACTTTCAACCCAGATAAAAGTTGAATTTCCTAAAGAACCCGAAAGACTACTCTCAAGTTATGTGTACAGAGAATTTAAGATTCATATTGATAAAGACGGAAGTATTAAAGGTAGTTTATTACGTCTATTGTTTAGTTTGATAGATTTTACATTTGTGAGAAGTCTGATAGCTAATAGTTATAGTGTTGAAGGTGGAAATTATTATGATTCTGTTTCACTAATACTCTTAGAAGTTATAAAAATATGGGAAAAGTATGAATACTACCCCGATTTCTTAAAGGACTTAGAGGATAAGGAAAAAAGTGCTCAATACAGATATTATACAGGTATTGATGCTGAAAATGTTCCAACTGATGTTACTCTTCACAACTTTAGAGACAGGTTAGGAAAAGAAAAATTCAAGTCCACCTAAAACTCCTATGTCTTAAAATGTTATCTATTCATTATTTCTAGCCTTTAAAGCTTTATTTATATTTTCTATATCCTCCTTAAAGTAAATATATTGAACCATGTAAATTGTTGCATATAATATTGCAAATACTCCAGCGTATATCAAAACTGATACAAAAGGAGATTGTGAAAAACCTGTAACTATTTCTGCCCATCCTGCAATTCTAAAGCTTAGAGTCAGAATAATAACTGTTATAACAAAACCTACTAGTTGACGTTTTAAACTGCTCCATTTTTCAATGTCATTAATTACTGATACAGCACCAAAAACAAATCCAACAAGCATACTCATTAAATAACTAATTAAGTAAGATATAATAGGGTCATCTGAAAATATTGATTTTGTATTAATAATCTCACCATTAATTATCGAAGCTATAACTATTAATGTTGTGTAGAAAAAAACACCTACAGGAGCACATATTAAACCTCTAAATAAAGCTTTTTTTATGCTAAAAGATTTTATTTTGCTCATAATATCACCTCATAATCCTAAATATTGTTTAATTTTTTTTATATATCTCCTCGAAACAAACTCAGTCTTTCCATTATTAAACTTTAAAGTTATTGAACTGGCAAAAGCTACATCAAGGTTGCTAACCTTATCAAAATTAACAATTGCAGAGTTCGAAATTCTTATAAATGATGAATTGGCAAAAATGTCTTCAATCTCGTAAAGTCTCATTTTTACAATATATATACCTCCTACACAATCAGCATATACTTTTTTGTCCTCACTATAAAACCTGTAAATTTTTTCTGGATTTAATAGATATATTTTTTCATCTTTAACCCCAGTAATAACCTTTGAAGAATTGTTGGATAATCTGTTTGCCAATTCTGTAACCTCTCTAGTTATCTCTTTTGTATATATTACTATTTTAGGTTTGTCACAACTTTCATCAATTTTAATTTCAACCTGCACATAAACACCACCTTCATATCGACATTAGCAATTGCTATAATCTAATTATATCAACTATATTTTTATTATCTACAATTTATATATACTCGGCACTTTTATAAGGATAAATGGTTAAAAGCATCCTATTTAATAGAAGATTTATTTCTGTAATACCCAGTATTTTTAGTACTTGACATCACAATCATTTTGCAATACCATATACTTAGTAATACTAAATACTTGTATGCTCAAGGAGGTGAAAATCCTTTGAAAAATTCTCAACTAAAAAAAGGAATCGTACAGACATTGATTTTAGATTGTCTTGAAGAACAAGAACGTTATGGATATGAAATTCTTCAATTGCTTGACAAAAAAAGTCTAGGAGTTTTTAAGATGAAGGAGGGAACATTGTATCCAGTTTTATATCGTCTTGAAGATTCTAAATTCATAGAAAGTTACTGGATAAATGATAATGAAAAACGAGGCAAGCCCAAAAAATACTATAAAATTACGTTAGAAGGTAAAGCCTCTCTTAAGAATGGAATAGAAGAATGGAAAATATTCAAACAAATTGTAAATCAGATTTTAAAAATTGATTAGGTGGAAAAGTATGGATAAAAACATTAAAAATATGTAAATGAAGTGTTAAGTTACTTAAGCGTAGATAGAAAAACCAAAAAACGCTTAAAAGAAGATTTGATAACACAGATTAATGAAAAAATTGCAAATAGAGATGTTCTGGAAGTATTATCTGAACTAGAAGACCCCAAAACCTTTGCTGATAATTTTATTGATGAATACGAAACAGTACCAAAAGAATTATTTAAATTTGAATATAAATCAAAAATGAGAATATTTGGCATTCCACTGATGCATATTTGTGGCAGCAATAAAATTAATGATTTTAGCGGAAATATAGCTAAAGGTATTATTGCAATAGCACCTATCTCTTTTGGATTTTTATCCTTTGGGGCTATTTCACTTGGAGCTATTTCTTTTGGAGCTGTATCTTTTGGATTACTTGCTGCTGGAGCAGTTTCAATTGGCCTTCTATTAGCTTTTGGAGCTGTTGCCATTGACCTTGGTGCAATAGGCACTGTTGCTATTGGCTATATTTCAAGAGGTGTTATGAATGTGGAACATACTGCAATAGGAGAGCAAGTAACAGGTGTGAATATATTGGAAGGTGAATATCTATCGAGAAATGAAGTATATGAATTTATTAAAAGTCACCATCCTCATTTAAACGACTGGATAATTCGTCTGTCTAGTATCACTTCTTCTTAACACCATCTAAACTGCCTAGGTATTTGATAACACCTAGGCAGCTGTGTTAATAATAATATTATCAAAGTTAAAATTTACCAACTTTTTTAATTGCAAACTTCAATAGTTAGTTAATATCACTAGCTGTAAGCATTAGTGCTTCCTTAATCAATTCAAGAACTAATTGTTAATTTAATAATACAACTGAATTTTTTCTTTCATTTTAATAAAATAATGAACGTTTTAAGTTTTTCAATAGTCTATATTATATAAATGAAAATAATCGGCCGATTTATTTTTAAAAATAATAAACAGGAGTGAATTATCAATGAAAAAATTTATATTTTCAGTATCTTTAATATTATTTATAACCAGTGTTTTTGCTACAGCATTTGTGCTATCACAAAATAACTACAACAATAACGATAAACAACCTATGGAGTCTACAACTGATTCTGTAACTGTTAACTCTGATAGCGACACTACTAATAAAGACACTCAAAAAGATGTTAGCTCAAAATCTTTAATTGATGACAAATTATCAGAGTCTGAAAATAACCAAGAGTCTACTAGCGTTGCTTCTGATGATTCTTCTATTTCTGATTCTGAAAAAAGCTCAGAAATAAAAGATATTGATATTCAAAAAGATATTATTAAAGAAAACTTGAATGAAGACAAAAATATTATAACAGCACCTGCTGAGTATGTTGGGCAAATAGACAACAACAGTATAGAAGTAATTATAAATAAAACTCATCAAAGCCTTCGCATTGAAAAGGTGCACAATCAATTTCATAATTTGAATCTTGATATGGGTGATACTATAATTGCAAAATACTATACCAATGAGCATGGCCAAAATATTATTTTAGAAATTTCTAATTTAACAGAAGATAAAAATACTATAACAGCACCTGCTGAGTATGTTGGGCAAATAGACAACAACAGTATAGAAGTAATTATAAATAAAACTCACCAAAGCCTTCGCATTGAAAAGGTACACGATCAATTTCATAATTTGAATCTTGATATGGGTGATACTATAATTGCAAAATACTATACTAATGAGCATGGCCAAAATATTATTTTAGAAATCTCTAAATAAACATTATTCAGAAAATAAAAGTATGGGTTATAATTGAACTTTACCCATGCTTTTATTTTATTAAGTAATTATTTGAAAGAAAATTTCTCTTACTAGCAATCCAAAGGTTTTTCATTTTTTGATAAAATCCGAGTAGTGCCCAATACCTGCACTCTAACATCTCTTCCACTAACTTCTAATAATATCAAAGCAGTAGAAATATAATCTTCTTAAAATAATTACAAATAACAAAATACATGATATAATCTAGACATAATACAATAATGAAAGAGGTACTAATGAAGAAAAGTTTTAATAACATGGGCATTTCCCCTCTCATTTTAAGGGCAATAGAAGAGATGGGCTTCGAACAACCTACTGAAGTGCAGAGCAAGGCAATCCCTCATATTTTGAATAAAAAAGATCAGATTATAATCTCTAAAACAGGCAGTGGCAAGACAGCTACTTTTGGAATCCCCATGCTGCAAATGATTGATCCTAAAGCGGTGGGAATTCAAGGTCTGATTCTTACACCTACACGGGAGTTAGCCGTTCAGATTGACAGCGATTTTAAAGAAATGTCAAAATATCTTCCACACAAAACAACGGCTGTATACGGGCAGCATAATATAAATACTGAAATAAAGGCTCTAAATAAAGGTGTTTCTATTGTTAGCGGAACACCTGGACGAGTATATGATCACATTCGTCAAGGTATTCTTAAAACCAAACATATACGCTTTTTAATACTTGATGAAGCAGACAGAATGTTGGATATGGGTTTTCTAAATCAGGTGGTAAGAATCATCAAGACTCTCCCTAAAGACAGGGTAACTCTTCTTTTTTCCGCCACCATTCCCACTGAAGTTCGTAAAATTTGCAAGGAGTATATGAAACATTCTGATACAATTGAGATTAAATCGCAAACCAAGACAGTGGACACAACTAAACAGATATACTACCGTGTGGAAAGAAGTGAAAAAAATATTCAATTGAATCGCATACTTCAAAGTGAACAGCCAGAAAGCTGTATGATTTTCTGTAACACACGAATTGCTGTAAATAAGGTTAAAAGTTTCTTATGGCGAAAAGGGTATTCATGTCAGTCCTTACATGGGGACATCCAGCAAAGCAAACGAATGAAGACCATTAAACAGTTTAAACAGGGTGATTTTCATCTGCTTGTAGCTACAGATATTGCAGCACGTGGTATTCACATCGACTCTTTGTCACTGGTAATTAATTATGATGTCCCTAACAACAAAGACAATTATATTCATAGAATAGGGCGTACTGGTAGAATTGGGAATATAGGGCGTGCCATCACTTTAGTAACAGGAGATGACATCATGGATCTCTATGAGATTGAAGAACATATCGGATCTATGATTGCTGAAATGGAATTACCTACAAAAGCTACCTTGAATCAAAACAAAATAAAGATAGACAAGTGGATAAAGGCTAATTCACAAAACACTAAGATTCTAGATACTAAACGTCCTCATCATCATGACAAGTATAGAAATAGGTCAATCAAGGATAAAACGAATCACAAGATAAACAGTCGGGTCAGGTCTGCACCTCCTATAAAACAGGTCAGGTCGGTTCCTCCTGTAGAAAAAGAGCAGCCAGTACATAAAATAGCCAAACCTGCACCTTCACGTTCACTAATTAAACGATTTCTTCAGCGAATATTTTCCAAGTAAGGGCTTTGCCCTATTTGGACTTATATTTAGCAACATATAACCACAGTTTTTCAGACTCTACCACTAGTTTCGATACCAAATCTATGAATGGCTCATAATTCATAGTTGTATGTGCCATATCAAGAACATCATAATATTTTGCCCTCTCATCATTCTTTATTATGATTGGAAGGTATCCATTTTTCATCAACTCAAAATTAAGAAGCAGTCTAAAAACCCTTCCATCCCCATCAATGAATGGATGAATTTTGACAAATTCTCCATGGATTAACGTTGCCCTAACAACAGGATGAAATGCTTTCCATTCATTCTTATATTCTACAATAAGCTTTTGCATCAAATCTCCAATCTCATAATGCTTCGGCGGAATGTGTTTTGCACCACTAATTACAACATTTTCGCTCCGGTATTTACCGGCACTTGTATTGTCTATTTCTTTTAGTATCAATGCATGGATATTCTTGATATTCCATTCAGTGTTCTTTTTCTTTTTTATTTTTCATTTCACAAGCAAACAACATAATGACCTCTTAATGTAAATATAATTTCCAGTACTTTGACCACCTATTTGACAATTACCGGTAAATGTCGTAAAATCTTATTGATTGAAAACTGTTAATTTTATATATACCCTTTATATGAAATGTGCTAAAATAAGATGTGAATGTTTATAAATAAAAGCTTTTGTTGAAAGGGGACTTAATCAAAAAATGAAATTAAAATTGTATTTTGTGTTATCTTTGTTAATCCTATCTTTATTAACAGGTTGTGCCTCTAAAGAAGATAAAACCTTTACCTCTGAAGATGGTAAATTCAGCGTCATCGCACCTAGTAACTGGGCTGTGGACATTGACCTGAATGAACACGCTTCACTTGAAATATCTAATATATTCAGAGAAAAATATCTTGTAGTTGTTCACGAAAGCAAGCAAGAACTTGCCGATGTTGGACTAAACATGTCTTTTAATGAATATTCTTCGCTTATTGCAGAAAATATGGAAAACTACTTAACTAACGGCAAGTCATCCAAAATTGAAACAACAGATTCTAAAATCCGCTGGGAGATTAAAGGTACTACTGAAGACATTGATATTACTTATATACTTACTACCCTAGATAAAGGTGATTCTTTCTATCAAATTATTGCATGGACATTAACTTCTGAATATAAAAAATTTGAAAAAGAACTTACAAAAATATCTGATAGTTTTACTGAGAATCAATAATATAAAGTAGTTTAATTTACTATTAAATGCTTTTATTAAAAGCAGCCAAGTTATCAAATTAAATTCGTTTAAATCCAAAAAAACTATAAGCAATTGATTTTAAAATCAATTGCTTATAGAAAACTTAAAACCTTGATAAATGGCTAAGCCATAAAATAATATGTCCATTAAATGAAATGATTCAATTAAAAGCTCAATACTAATTGACAAATCGGCATTTCCAAGAACCTCAAAAAAAGACATATCGTAGAATTTAGCAATCTGGGCATATATAGAAAATGAATTTCCTAACACACAACTCAACAAGGCTAAAGATGCACCTAGAATTCCAAATTCAAGACTTTTCCCCTTTCCTAAGACCTTAACACTTATTCCAACAAGAAACCCTACTCCTACTGCCATCCACCCTATTTGGTACTGTATCAGATTTGATATAAACGCCCACAACGCTGAACAGATAAGTGCAGTAACCATTCCACCAAAAAGTGCTAGAAAAAAGTTAGGAGACTGTTCTTCATAAACATTTATTGCTTTATCCCCTAAATCTTCCATTAGCTGCTGCTCATTTTCATTATAACCATTCACAACACAATCCTCCATAATCATTTACATTAATTTTATTTTATCATGAAATTTTGCCAACAACAAGAAAAATCTGTAGGTAATGCTTTTTGCGACGATCACTTTTTTATTATATTTATATAATAAATTTCTAATTTATGGTTTGAGAATAAATTAACAACCCATCCACAAACCATGGAACAGTTTTAACTATAGATTTTATAAAACACAAACTTTCTAGAACATATCTATCAATATTCTATATATCCAAATTATAGCAAAAAAATCAAGAAAGAATCCCCCTATATAAAAGCATTTCCCCATTGCAATCCTTACATTTCAATGGATCCCTGCCAGTATGTTCTTCTACATTCTTCCTCCACTTAAATGGCTTTATTATGTAATTTACAACCAAACATAACTTCTCCATTGCTATATATGCAGCTTTCTTTGCCCTTCTAGCATGAATACCAAAATATCTTACCATCTTGAAGTTCTTATCTGGTATATGCTTGATTACATTATGGATAAACTCAAATTTATCCATTACAACTGTATGTTTCTTACCTTCTCTTTCATATACAAATGTCACATTTTTAGTATCATATCCTATTATTCTACTATCCGCAATTGCTGGATGTCTTACATATCGTGCCATGTATCGTGCTGCTTTCTTTGTTTTTCCCTCAATTCGTCTTTTTGCCTGAATATTAAATCCATTTGCCCTTTCTTTAAAACACCAATCTATTATCTTTAATAGCTTTTTGTCTTTAGAAACTGCTTTCTTTAAGGCTGTAAGAATATAATACTGCCACTTTTTTCGTATTATTTTATAATTTATATATGGCATGGAAATCCATTTACCATTAGGTGATAAACCTCCTTCAGTCATTAACATATGTACATGCATATTAGTTTTTAAATCTCTTCCAAATGGATGAAGTACCATTATTATTCCTGGCTCTGCCTTTTTATCTTTGCCATTATAGTCTCTTACAATATCTTTCATAACTTTTGCTGCTGTATCAATCATTAACTTTTGTAATATCGAATTCCCTTCAAAATAAGTCCACAATCTATCAGATACCGTTAATATTATATGTCTATACGGAACTGCATACATTTCTTTGTTTATTTTCTCTGACCATTCATCAGCATGCTTTTTTCCACAAACACTACATATGCGACTTTTACAGCTATGTGCCACTACTTTTGTCTTTCCACATTCAGCACACATATATACAGAATGACCCTTGTCAGGATCCATACATGATAGCATCTTTTCTACTTCTCTCTTTTCTACTTCCCTTATCTCATAGTTATCATTCTTTAAGTATGATTCCCAATTATCATTCAAGCACAATATTATTTTAAAACTCAGTAGCATTCCAGCAATTCCAACTTGTATATTATTCATCAGTTATCATTCTACCAATTTGTTCTGTTTATTTCAATGCAAATACTCTTTCCATTTATTAGGGTTTTTATAAATTCCTATACTTTAAAAAATTATTAGGATTTATTGTAGGAACTGCAATATTAGTTGGCATAGGAACATTCAAATTCCTATCCTTTTTGACAGGGTTATAAACTGGGTTTTCAGCCAAATGAGAATGTAATTTTAAAAAATTTATAATGTTGCTGTAAGTCATTAAAAACCTCTTCATCCACTTTAAAACCAATCATTTGAAGGGGTTTTACTCTGAAGCCCCTAACCGGGATTGAACCGGTAACCTCATCCTTACTCTGGATAGTATCAGGATTGGCAAAGTTAGTTATTTAAAGGTTTATTTCTTTGATAAATAAATTTGACCCATGATATAGTATCAATTTAAATATCCTCCATTTTTATTACATATAGTAGTTAAATCTTCAATAGCATCTTCTATTCCAAGAGTATGTTCAATTTCATAGTTTTCAAGTAAGAATCTTAGAGCACCATAATTCTCTAAATATTTATATGCTTCCTTAATCGATAGATTAAATTTACCTGCAAATTCGTTGATACATACAACCATATAATTAATTGTGTTAATTTTTAATCTATCCATAAATTTAAACCTCCTTACCATGCTAAACTTATTTATATTATACATTATACAAGAGTTCATTTGAAAAATAAAGTCAGTAAAGTTAGCGACGATTCTTTTCTATGATTCATTACTTCCTGCACCAATAATTGTATTTGAACCTATTTTCACTCCACCAGTAATGGTCACTCCTCCGCATATCCATACATTATCACCAACTTCTACAGGAAGAGCACGTTCATAACCTTTCCCGCGTTCTTCACTATTAAAGGCATGTTCTGGTGTATAAATTCCTACATTAGGACCTATCAACACATTATCACCTATTGTAACTTTTGCACAACCTAAAATACAGCAATTTGTATTTGTGTAAAAATTATCACCAACAAATATATTAGACCCATAATCACAATTAAATGGTGATTCAATCCAACAATTATCGCCTGTTTTCCCAAACAATTTTCGAATAATCCCTTCTCTTTCTGCTCTTAACGAGGGCTTGAGGTTATTAAATTCAAACAGTATATCCTTAGCTTTTTCTCTTTCCTCAGTCAACTCTTTATCCCAACTAATATAATATTCACCTTTTAACATCTTTTCTCTTACTGACATAACAATTACCTCCAAAGGCTAGGACTGATTTAAATAACTTTCCACATCTTTATCCATTTCCAAATTTAAATCATTAAAAATCTTTTCACCATCATTACTAAGTATATCACTTACTTCTTTGGGTACATAAGGAGTAGTAGCAACTTTATAACCCTCAAAATCTTCATATATGTATATAACTCATTTTCTTTTCTAAATCCAACTCTATATGCACTAGATACAATATCACCATTTTTGTCTACCCATTTAGACATAATACAAGCGTATACATTTGCACTTTCAGGAGTTTCTTCTGTATGAATAATTCCTAATATTATGATTAGAGGGTATCCATTTTTCATCAACTCAAAATTAAGAAGCAGTCTAGAATTCCTTCCATTCCCATCAATGAAAAAGTGAATTTTCACAAATTCTCCATGAATCAGTGTTGCCCTAACAACAGGATGAAATGCATTCCATTTATTATGATATAATCATTTAATAAAAAGAGACTGTAAGCAGATTGTTAATTTGCACATTTCTGATTACAGTCTCTTTTTTTATACGTTGTATGTATTCCTACAATATTTTATTTAGTATGGGAGCCTTCTTTAATAAGTAACCTATTATCCATGATAAAGAAGTACATATAATAACTTATATAAAAAATTTTAACAATGAGGGAATGTTTAAAAATATAATAAAATAGCATATAAAAAATACGACATTTAAGTGAATAATGTATGTCTGTTAAAAGAGTAACAGAAAATAAAGGCAAAAACACTCCTAGAGTAGATAATATATTATGGAAATCTGATAAGGAAAAAGAACAAGCAATAAAACTATTAAAAAGAAGAGGATACAAGGCACAGCCTTTAAGGAGAGTATACATACCAAAGAAAAACAATAAGAAGAAAAGACCTTTAGGTATACCAGTTATGAAAGATAGCAATCTAAAATTCTGGTTATATTACCCTGCTTTTCATCTACAATATAATTCCAAGTACCTTGAATAGATTAAGGATATTACTTTTTGTAGACATTGAAGGTTTTCTTTGCTAAAATATTCCTATAACCTTATGGGCAAATTAGATAAGAAAGGGGAATACATATGACTGAAGCTGAACTTATTGCCATTATTGAGAGGGCAAAAGATTTTTTTAGAAATGAAATTGTACCAACTCATATTGCAAGGACTGAGAAATGTAGAAATCTTGGCAATTTTAGGCTAAATCCTTTCCTTGATAAATATAAAGCTAATTTTATTACAGGAAATAATGAGCCAAGAAGTATTGCAAAAGCTTTGGTTTACCCAAGAGTAATTGGCACATCAATAAACACTATATTTGGCAATAAGCTTCAAAAGTTTTGTAGTGAAGTGTTGCAAGGCTTTGCTTCAACAACATCTGGCATAGATATTGAGTTTATTGATCAAATAGATGATAGAAGAAAATATTGTCAGGTAAAGGCTAGTACAAACACAATCAATGCTGATGATGTTATTACAGTAAAAAATCATTTTACTGGAGTAAGAAACCTTGCAAGAACAAACAATCTCACTATTGGTATAAATGATATGGTTGTTGGTGTTTTATATGGAACACATGATGAACTAAGTGGACACTATAAAAGGATTGAGAACGATTATCCTGTAATTGTAGGAGCTAATTTTTGGCATAGACTTACAGGACAAACAGACTTTTATCAGAGAATAACTGGTGCAATTGGCGATGTTGCTTTGGAATATGATGGAACAGAATTGGTTGAAAGTGTTATAAATGACCTAACAGAGCAAATAGAGGAAGCATTAAATATTGATACAGAGGAATGATAACCGTAAAGGGGATACTTAATTGTACCCCTTTTTTAATACCTGTTTTTATTATTTGATTTGATTTAAAGTATTTACAATAGATAATCCAATAGCTTTAGCCATATTTACAGGAACAGCATTTCCTATCTGTTTATAAGCATTAGAAGCAGAGCAATCAAACTTCCAACTGTCAGGAAAACTTTGTATTCTTGCATATTCTCTAACAGTAAAAGGCCTAGTTTCATCTGGGTGACATCTTTCAGTTTGTTTTTGGGCAGGTGAGCAGGTCAATGTTAAGCAAGGTTCATCCCATGAAATTCTTCTAGCCATTCCTGTTCTTCCTCCACCTGAATAATAGCTTTTACCCATAAAGTCTTTAGCTATATCATCTGGCAAATCCCTCCAGTAACCTCCTGGGGGTACTAGGTCTAATACCTTCTTTTTAGCCTCAGGATACTTCGCTCCTTCTGACTTAGGCACATCCTTTAGGACGTCTCTTAATGTAAGCTCATAGCCAAATGGTTTAGGAAAAGAGTAGCTTAATTTGTGTTTTTTAACCAAATCATTTCTAACCCCTACAAGAACTATTCTCTCTCTTTTCTGAGCTACATCATAATCTAAAGCTCTTAATACATGCCATTTTACTGTATACCCAATATCAGAGAATACTTTTAACATTAAAGCTAATGTTTTACCATCCTCATGATTTACCATGCCTCTGACATTTTCAGCTAAGAACATCTTAGGTAAAAGTTGTTTTAGAGCCTTAGCATAATAATAAAACATTGTACCCCTAGTATCAGCTAGACCCATTTTCTTTCCTGCATAACTGAAAGCCTGACAGGGATACCCCCCTGACAATAAATCAAGCTCTCCTATAGGAATATTTACATAGTTTCTGATACCTTCCTCAACTACTTGAATTATATCTTTATTAATTACATTCCATGTAGGTCTATTTTTTCTTAATGTTTGACAAGAATGTTTATCAATTTCTACTAAACCCTTAGAGTAAAAACCTGCTTGTTCAAGCCCAAGAGCTAAACCTCCTGCTCCTGCAAAAAGTTCTATATCAGAGTAATCTTTATTAGCTGTTACTCCTCTTACTTCTACAAAATCCTTACCTTTATAGGCTTCTGAATAAATTTTTTCATTATTTAATTGGTTACTTATTATATTTCTTAATTGACCTTTAAATGTTGGTGAATTTATATAAGGCATTTCTCTTTTTTCATATTCAATAATTTCCTCAAAGTTTACATCTAAAGCTTCACAGAGTTTTAAAGCATTAGATTTTATAGGACTAAAATTTGGCGAAAGCATCATTGAGAGTTGATTTTTACTTATGCCTAATTGTTCAGCTAATTTCTTTTGAGTAATTAGACCATTTTTTTTCATATGTATTCTAACTTTTTCTTTACTAATAGTGTACAACACAGCTCATTACCCCTTCCGTCCCTTAAAGTTAAAAAAATATTTAACTTCTTAATGGTTATTATGAAGGTTTGTCTAAATTTAGTCAATACATTTAAGAAAAATAATTCAAACCTATATCAAGTTACTATTTATGTATACCATTATACCACAGAACATATGTTATCTCCAACGCTTTTGTGTGAAAAAATTATTAGGATTCATTGTAGGAACTGCAATATTAGTTGGCATAGGAACATTCAAATTCTAGTTCTTTTTGACAGGGTTATAAACTGGATTTTCAGCCAAATGAAAATGTAATTTTAAAAAAGAAGGATCGGAAAAACTATTAGAATCTTAAAATCTATTTGTTCAAAAATAATTTTAGGTACGCATACAAGCAATAATTCCTCAGGCCAACTGTCACCTATACCCACAATTGAAAACACAGAAAATTTATATGGCAATCTTAGAGGATTTCAATTAGGTGCAGATGCTGGATTTTTTTCAGCAGACAATATTTTATATACAGAAGAAAAAGGAATTGATTTCTATGCATCCAATAAGGTTAGCTTCCAACCTTTCTAAAATTTCAACACCTTTTTCTGAACCATCAATTAATACTGATTTATGAACATCTCCAAGCTCATCAAAAGACTTCTTTGCAGTATCATACGCTGCATCTTTTTCTCTAAGGACTAAAACATGGTCTTTATATCGCTTTGAAATTGTATCTAAACATGCATATTCAAAAGCCTTACCATTCTGTGTTTGATTAGCCATTTCAACCCCTCCATTCGCTAAATAGCTATATAATCATTAATCATCAACCCAATCTTTTCTGCCAATTTAACCGGCACTGCATTACCAATCTGACGATATTTAGACACCATATCTCCATAAAATTCAAGGTCTGCTGGGAATGATTGAACTAATGCTGCTTCTCTCCATGTATACCTTCTTGTTATACCTTCCCCGAATATCCATTTGTTCTTCCCAAGTTTTATCATATCAGGAGAACTTGGATGCAATGTGACTTGTTTTGCCATAGCTGGAATTGTATAGGAAAACTCGTCCCAATCACGTTTTCTATTTCTACTCATAAAACGTGATGAATACGGAGCAGTACACAAATCCTCCTCTTCAAAATCATTTGAATCAAACAAAATGTCTCGAAGCACAACTTTTTCTTTTAATGCTTCATTAATTACGAACGTATCTTTTCTTTTGAAATGCTTACTAATTCCTATAATAAATACTCTTACACGATCTTGAGCCACTCCATAATCTGATGAGTTAACCTTTTGTACACTGACATTATATCCATCACCAGCTTTTTCAAAGTCTCTTTTAATCTTCTTTATTACTTCTCCACCACCTAAGGTCAATATACCTTTGACATTTTCAGCAACAAATATTGCTGGTTTTTTTTCATTAACAGCTTCTACATAAAATCTATATAACAGATTTCTACTATCATAAACTTTTCTTGGACCTGCTAATGAGAATCCCTGACATGGAAATCCACCAAGTATTGCTTCTACATCAGGCAAAGAATTAATTGAAATATTTTTTATATCTTCATTTACAATTACTGAGTCAGACCACCCTTTATGAGTTTCACAAGCATCTTTATTGATATCATTTGCCCAAACAATCTCAAACCCAGCATTTTTAAATCCCATATCCAGACCGCCCGCTCCAGCAAACAATGACAATGTTTTCATGCCACAACCTCCAAAAGAACGTTTGTTCTTATTATGATATAATACGCCATTTTAATCAAGCCTATACGAACTTAGATTATAACATACTTGCCTGACAAAATACATTTCATTTTATCAGGCAAGTGTATATATTTAATGTGAAGAACAATATTCCAGAAACTAAAGTTACGCAGTTTAGAGCCTGTAAATACTCCTCGGGGTCGAGCAAATCTCGCTGTCGCTCAAACAATGCTCTCCCTTTCCTCGTCATATTAACACGCTCTACAACTTGCTCCACAATGTTTCTTCCATATTTTCATTCACATAAATAACATGCACCATTATCAGGCAATTCACAATATGATTCATTTATAATAATGTCTTAATATAGCACTTATGATTTTGTCCTAAAATAAAAAACAAAACTTATCGATAATATTGTAAAAAATAAAAATCGTGCTCACAATTATTTTAGGCATTGTATGATAGGGCAAAATTAGGTGTAATTTGTAACCTATTATTAAATAAGAGAAACGATATGTTTTTCTAAAAAATACTTAATTCTTATTTTGACTTTACAAACATTTTATCTTGCTCTGTTATTTTTCTAATTACTCGAGCAGGGTTTCCTGCTGCAATTACATCTTCTGGTATATCCTTTATTACAATACTTCCTGCACCAATAATTGTATTTGAACCTATTTTCACTCCACCAGTAATGGTAACTCCTCCGCATATCCATACATTATCACCAATTTCTACAGGAAGAGCACGTTCATAACCTTTCCCACGTTCTTCACTATTAAAGGCATGTTCTGGTGTATAAATTCCTACATTAGGACCTATCAACACATTATCACCTATTGTAACTTTTGCACAATCTAAAATACAGCAATTTGTATTTGTGTAAAAATTATCACCAACAAATATATTAGACCCATAATCACAATTAAATGGTGATTCAATCCAACAATTATCACCTGTTTTCCCAAACAATTTTCGAATAATCCCTTCTCTTTCTGCTCTTAACGAGGGCTTGAGGTTATTAAATTCAAACAGTATATCCTTAGCTTTTTCTCTTTCCTCAGTCAACTCTTTATCCCAACTAATATAATATTCACCGTTTAACATTTTTTCTCTTACTGACATAAGAATTACCTCCAAAATTCTTTCATCTTATTCTAAGATTCTACCTATAAGGTGAAGTTCCTCTTATAAATCTTCAGACCTCCTTTACCTGAAGCCTTGATATTTAGCTTTAGCTAAACGGGTTCACTATATACTTTATTATTATACAGAACAAAAACTTTTATATCTTAATTTAGGTTGACAAAAATACACTATCGATTTTATAACTTCTCCAATATTAATAATGGATGAGAAAGTAACAACAAAAATTTAAAACAACCCATCCACAAACCTTGGAATGAACTTATAGAAATGTGGTAATCTTTAATTTTTGTAGCACTAATGTATTGAATACCATAATAATTGTTAATTTTTATTTAAAATCATGTTCAAAAATTTTCAGGTTTAACCTACATCATATTGATAAAAATATAAATGTAGGTTATAATATAATTAACCTACAAGACTATAAATTATTTAAATTTGTAGGTTAAGGAGTGTATTTATTATGGCAATTATAAAAGACATGTTAAAAGAAGAACTCGAACGGCTTAAACAAATGGAACAAAGTTATATGCAAAAAATCGATTCTTTACCAAAAGGAAGCATTGTGAATAAAAAAATAAATAATAAAAATTATTCTTATTTAGTCTATAGAAATGGGAACAAGGTATTGACTAAATATATTAAACCTGAAGATTTAGATGATATAAATAAAAAAGTTCTTCTACGAAACCAATACAAAAAGGATCTTAAAGAAATTAGAGAAGATATGAAAATTACTAAAAAGGTGGTTAGAATGTGAGTAAACAAAAAGACGTTTTCTGGGAAGTTATTAAATTATTCTCTCAATATAATTTGCTTGATAATTTTATTATTATAGGTAGTTGGGCTGAATACATTTTTGAATTGTCTTACTATAAAAACAAAGGCTTTATTTCAAATTTAAAAACTATGGATATGGATATTTTGATTAAAAATTTACGACAATTCAAAACTAATATAAGTCTTCCCTCTATCCTTAGCGATCACGGTTATATATATAATGAAGATCCCCTAACGGGTGTTTCAAAATTTTATAAGTCTGCGGTAATAGAATTAGAGTTTATTGTAAGAGAAATGGGTAAAGGAAAAATTGAACCTTATAAAGTCGATTCTCTTAATGTAAAAGCCGAAGGATTAAGACATCTTGATATTCTTTGTGATAATTCCATAAAACTTGAAGTAAATAACTTTAGTTTATGGATACCAACACCACCTGCATATATAATACACAAACTGATTATCAATAAAAATAGAGATATCAAAAAAGAAAAAGACATTCGGGCAATTAAGAATCTTCTTGAATATGCATTTAATGATGAAGGGGAAATAAATCAACTAAAAAATATTTATTATAATTTATCAAAAAACAATACAAAAAAAGTTAATGCAGTATGCAAAGAAAATTTAATTGAACTTTATCCATGCTTTAATTTTGATAAGTAACTTTTACAATATTACATAAACGTCAAAAATGAATATTTAGATTTTCAACTAAAACTACTTTTAAATTTTGAAAGTAGTTTTTTGTTTGCCAAAAAAATCGAGGAGGAATCCCCATGAAAAAGATTGCTGTGTTGAATAAATTATTAAAAACTACTTAGAGGTGTTATTATGAACCATAAGGCTATGAGTCTTAAATCAAAAATCAGAAATCTTGCAAAGAAAAAAGATATGTCTGCTCAAGTTGTCCTGCAAAACTATATGTTTGAAAGGTTTCTTGAACGATTATCAAAATCAGACTATAAGGATAATTTCATTCTAAAAGGTGGTATGTTAATTGCTGCACTAATTGGAATTGACAATCGGTCAACAATGGATATGGATGCAACGATTAAGAACTATCCAATTAATAGTGATTCCTTGACTAAGGTAATTAAAACAATATGCAATATAGCTATAAATGATGATGTGTCTTTCTCTTTTTTAGACATAAATAAAATACGAGAAGATGATACATATGGTGGTTTTAGAATTAGTATACAAGCTAATTATGATACTATAGTCACACCTATGCAAATCGATATAACAACTGGCGATGCAATTACACCAAAAGAAATCTTGTATCAATTAAAGATGATTTTTGAAGAAAAAACTATCGATGTTTGGGCATACAATATTGAAACTGTATTAGCTGAAAAGATTGAAACCATTTTAAGAAGGGGAGAATTAAATACAAGGCCAAGAGATTTTTATGATGTATATATTTTAAATAAAACCCAATCTTATAATGGTACTGTGTTTTCTGAAGCATTAAAAAAGACTTCAGTTCATAGAGAAACAACTCACATTTTTAATGAACTTGAAAAGAGAATCGAAATACTTGAATCAAGTGAAAGTTTGAAAAAAAGATGGAGCAAATATATCATAAGAGGAAAAATAGCTATTTACAGGCTCTAGACTGCGAAACTTAAGTTTCTGGAATATTTTTAAACACGATTTTAAATTCACCCATAATCAAAAGCAACAAAAAAAGCCCTTGAAAAACTTCAAAACCTTTTACTTTGGAGCCCTCAACCGGGCTTGAACCGGTGACCTCATCCTTACCATGGATAGTATCAAGGTTGGCAAAGCTAGTTATTTAAAGGCCTTTGAGCAACACAAAAATTAAAAACAACCCATTCACAAACCATGTAATGAACTTATAGAAATGTGGTAATCTTCAATTTTTGTACTGCAAAGAAAAAGTACACACTGTATAACCAATTATATGAATTATAATTTTTTACAAATATACTTATTCAAGTTATAATATAAGTATGGTATAATTAATTAATAATCTACTTATAGAAAAACTTTAATATCAGGAGGTAAAAAGTCATGTTAACAGATAATGCAAATGGTTTAAATATACCTGATGAATTTATACAGATTATTGATAAAACCGGATATGGAAAATCTCTAAATGAAAAATTTAGGCTTTCTTTATCAATAGGACTGTTTGTTGATAAATCAGTTACACTTGAAAAAGCAGCAGAGCTTGCAGGTAAACCCTTGGCTAATTTTATAGATATTTTAGTAAGTAGAAAAATTCCCTGGATGGAGTATACAGACCAACATGTTGAAGAAGATGACTTTGCAATAATGAAATATTCAGAGGAGAAAGGGCATAATGAGTAAAATAATTAGCAACACTAGTCCCCTTATTGCACTATCAATGATTGGCAAGCTATATTTGTTATGGAATTTATTTGATGTTGTATATATTCCTAATGGGGTATTTTGTGAAATTATAAATTCAGAAAACGAAGTTGATTATGGAAAAAGAGAAGTAACATCTGCAGTGGATGAAGGAAAAATTAAAGTTTACAGTGTAAAAGATGAAATATTGATAAGAAAAATGATTGGTAGAATGCATAAAGGAGAAATTGAAACAATAGTTGGTGGAAGTGAGTTAAATGTCGATTTTGTTCTGATTGATGAAAAAACAGCAAGAAACGGAGCAAAGTCTTTTTTATTGACTCCAATAGGAACATTAGGTATTTTAAGGATTGCAAAACAGGAAGAAAAGATAGATAAAATAAACCCTTTTATTGACGTATTATTAGAAAAAGGATACAGAATATCGCAAAAATTATATGAAGACATTTTAAAAAAAGAAAATGAAATCTGAAAATATTCCAATCAGTTGGATTTAATTAATACTTCATTTTAGAATTTTATAATTTTGTATTTATAACCAAAACTATTTTTAATTTTTGAAAGTAGTTTTTTGTTTGCAAAAAAAACGAGGAGGAATCCCCATAAAAAAGATTGCTATGTTAAATGTTGGCAAGAGTACAATATCTGTTCAGTTCTCTCATGATTTAGCCAAGTTAGGATTTAAAGTACTTCTAATTGACTTAGATGGTTAAAATGACTCAAGCCTATTTCTAGGCTTTTCAGATGACCTTTACCAAAAGACCTTTTACGACTTCGTAGACAGAAGAAATGCTTCAAAAATAGAGGACTGCATAATAAAGGCAAGAAACAATTTAGACCTCCTCCCTAGCAGCCACATAGAAGAAATAAATGCAGAATTTCATAGAGCATCAAGAATTGACATCATACTAAAGGAATATCTCCAAGACCTTGAACACTTCAAGACCTTTTACTTTGGAGCCCTCAACCGGGCTTGAACCGGTGACCTCATCCTTACCATGGATGCACTCTACCTACTGAGCTATGAGGGCATTATTTGAAACAAAACAATTATAACATTTATATTTTAATAAGTCCAGTTTAAATTTTATGTTTTAGAGTTAAATATATGGATATATATTTAACAAAAGAAAAACTAAGGAGCTGATTTTATGAAAATATTGATTCTATTTTATTCTGCTTATGGTCATATATATAAGATGGCAGAAGCTGTTGCAGAAGGAGCTAAAGAAGTTGAAGGTGCAGAAGTTGTTTTAAGAAGAGTCCCTGAAACTCTTTCAGAAGATTTATTAAAACAAATTGGTGCTTTTGATGCAGCAAAAACCTTTGAACATATACCAGTTTGCACTGTTGATGAATTAACCAGTGCTGATGGAATTATATTTGGAACTCCAACTCGATTTGGAAATATGGCTGGTCAAATGAGACAGTTTTTAGATGGAACAGGTGGTTTGTGGGCAGAAGGTGCATTGGTCGGAAAAGTGGGCAGTGTCTTTACGAGCACAGCAACACAACATGGAGGTCAAGAGTCAACTATTTTAACTTTCCATACCACTTTGCTTCATCACGGTATGATTATTGCAGGACTTCCTTATAGCTTTAGTGATCAAACTACTTTAGAGGAAATCACAGGTGGATCTCCCTATGGTGCCACAACTATTGCAGGTGGAGATGGAAGCAGGATGCCATCTGAAAGGGAGCTGGCTGGAGCTAAGTTTCAAGGAAAGTATGTAGCTGGCATTGCAGCTAAATTGGCAAAATAATTTTAAAAGATATGCCCCCCATATGGAGGGCATTCTTTTTAATTTTCTACAGGAAACTCATTCATTATTTCAAGTAGATACCTTTTTAAAATAGTGGCATCTGTAGAATCTATAGTGCCGTCCCCGTTTAAGTCTGCTGCCTGCTCACCAAAAGCAGTAGGAAAACTATCTGTAATCTCTAATAAATATCTACTCAATAAAATATAGTCATTTGAATCTACTTCCCCATCTCCATTAATATCACCATATATAAAATCACTCTCTAAAGCACCTGTTTTTATTTCATTTATTCTTATAACTTTTGCAGTTCCTGTTCCTTCAAACCTCAAATAATTAATATTTGTCAAATCTGCTCCAAAGTCTGAAAGAGGTATTTTAATATCTTTGTAGTCTGTAGTTAAACTTCCATAGTCTGATAATGGAACACCTCGGTCTGTACCATCATTTAAAATAATATCTAGGGATGTCTCTTCGCCTCCTGAGCCTCCCTTTATATTTAACACTAGGTGGCTGTAAGAAGAAATATCCCTGTTTATATATGTATCAAATGATTCAGGACTATTTCCACCATCATAAAAGAAATATAGGTTGGTGTTAGCTTCTAAATTGTAAATCCCTCCATTTATTACAATATCCTCTCCAAGGTCATTTTTACCCGAATCCCACTGAGAAGAACTGTCAAAATCATCTATAACCAAACCCTCCGCTACAGGTGGAGTTGGTGTTACCACTGGTACTGGTACTGGTCGCTCTGGTCTTGGTGGTGGTGATGTACATTCTGGTATTGGTCGTTGTTCCCAATTCATAGCTTCTTCAGCTGTTAATGCTGCCATAGAATTTGCCTCCACTTTAATGGCTTTTCCATCTGAAAATAATACTGTTACTGGAGAATCATTATAGTTGTAGGCAACATATGTCCTTTCCCCGTCCTTGTTAAACACAGCATAAACAGGATGATTTGAAGTTACATCTCTATCAACATTCCCAACAGCATTAAAATTGTGTATCCAGTGATAGGTATGTGCTTTGGTATTTCCAGCTTCCAGCCAATTTGAATCATCATCAATTCCTGCATTCATCTGATTTATTGCATCAGATGGATTTGACATTGCACGGTACATCCAGATTAAATCATCCCACAAAAGCCAATCTGTAGATTGACGGCGATTTAGCAAATCTGTATAGTTTCTATCCACATATTCAGGATAATGTCCAAGATACAAGGATCCTCCATGTAGTGGAAGCCAATTTATGCCGTGAATTTCCTCTGGATTTTCTGACCACCATGTGCCATTAACCAACTTTCCACCCCACACCATGGCAATTTGATCATGGGGATAATCGCTGTGAAAATTACTCTGGTGTACGTCAAACCAATACTCGTTAATTGCATGCATTTCAGTTGTATATAAATATATTCCTCTATCTCTTATTTCTGTATTTCCTGTTGCTTCTCCCCACAATATCATAGCTGTCCATGCGTTCATTGCCTCTGATGAAGACTCCTGATTGTTTCCATCTCCAAAGTTTGCATTACCTGAAGCCCAGGAATGTCCCGAATATGAATCAAAATTTCGAAGATAGGGAAATAAATCATCGTCTCTGCCTCCTGCAAAATCACTTATCAACAATTCTACCATGCCTCCCCAGTTGGACTGGGACGCCCAATTAGAATCAAGTCTGGCAATTTCTGCTGCCGCTTTGACATAGTAGCCAAAGTGAAAGTGATGGTCATTTATTAAAGGGCCACTTCCATGACTGTCCTGATAGCCAATCATTGTTCCCCATATGTCATTGTAATAAAAAACTGTGGAATCTTTAAGATTTCCATGATAATCACTTGCTGTAAACCAGGTTTCAAGACCTTGCTTTATTCTATTGTGAAATGCATTTAAAGCTTCCGTATTCCCCAACTGTTCTGCAATTGGAGCTAAAACTGCTGCCTTACCTAATTCCTTCCCTACATTGTAAGTGTCAACAGCTAAATTAGGAGTATTCCCAGCTTCACTGTTTATATAGTTATTTAAACGCTCTTTTTCATATGTACCCAGATCAGGAAGCGTTGGCAACACTCCTGTATACTTCATTTTTGTTTGAAAGCCGTTTCCTTTTCCAAGTCTCATTTCACCTTTTACAGTTTCATATGAATAGTTTAATAAATCACTGTCTGTATGTCTCCATTGGTGAGGATACAGTGCAAAAAGTGTTCCTGTTTCACTTCCCTCTTTTACCTCTGTTGTATATGTAAAAGTTGTGACAACTTCACCTCTATCCTCATTGTACACAAAATCTGCTTTTGTATCTGTTACATGGGAATAGGCATATTGTGTGAATTTTGAAAGAGTCTCTTGGCTGTTATCTGGCAATAATGCCACTGAAAAATAATCACTATTACCTAAATTATTTGTAAGTGTTGTAGTCCCTATACCTGACCAAGTAGATCCTTCTGGACCAAATAAGCCATAATGCCTTTCATTTATGGTAATACCTAGAACTTTTGAATTGGCATCTCCTGACCATATATAAGGAGCTCTTCCAAATGTCAATTTTGGATTTCCACCTGCATAGTCAAAATAAAGATATGGCGAACCTGAACCATATGTTACTCTCATTGAATTAGAGCCGCTTGAAAATAAATTAGTAACAAACCAGTCACTGTAACTGTCAACTTTTGTGTCTGGAAATGCATTTACAGAAGAATGACCTATTGTGAAATCATCAGAGGTATCCTCTGGTAAGTTCATCCAACCAGCTATGGCATTTTCATTGGCAAATATTGAAGAACCGGGATAATACACCTGAATTCCTTCCTCTTTATTTATCATGCCAAGGGGATGAGGATGCTGACGCTCTGAGTACTGTAAAAACGCTGTTGAACTCCACCAATCATTTGTTGACATAGGCCCTTTTACATTGCCTGTCCTATATATTGTCGATTGGGCATTTTCCGCACCTGAAGGTAATACAGTGGAATAACTTCCCTCTCCTACTTTCACTTCTCCTTCAAATGCTGATACATTGTTTTGCAAAAACAAAGAGGTGGTGCAAAACATTACTAAAATACAAATTATTGCATTAATCTTTTTAAACAAAAAAACGCCTCCCTATATAAAAATTTTATTTTTTTATAAAACAAATTCCCCATCTTAACCCAAAATTTTATTTATAATAGCAAATTCGCTCATTTCAAAATATACATGTCTACAAAAAAATTATATCATATACCATAAGTTGCTACAATCTAATTGGTGTGCTTTTCAAAATATATCCACATAGTTTTTACAAATGAAAAAGTGAACTAGTTTAGCTAAAGCTAAACATGGAGGCTTCAGGCACCACCCTAGTTTTTCTTCCTTGTATTTGAATACACAAAAATGCTATAATCTTAATATTAAAAAATAGCTTGTAAAGGATTGTTTATATTGAGAATACTGAAGGGAAAAACAATACTCGAAGATTTTAATTTTGATAAAATAATTAATAATTATGACTCGGTCATTGTTGATATTGGGACAGGCAATGGCAGATTTACCTATAAAAATGCTAAAAGTAATCCAAACAATTTTTATATCGGCATTGACCCTGTTGCTGAAAATATGACGGAGTTTTCATCTAAGTCTATAAAGAAGCCAGCTAAAGGGGGAATTACAAATGCTTTGTATGTAATTGCAGCAGCTGAAGATTTACCCTGTCAGCTGGATAATAAAGCTGATAATATATATATAAACCTTCCATGGGGAAGCCTTTTAGAAGGAGTGGTAAAGGGAAACAGTGTTATTTTAAACAATGTTGTTAAAATTGCCAAACCACCAAAGGCCGATGTTGAAATATGGTTTACATACAACAACCTTCATGAAGCAGGAGAAATGAGCCGCAGAGAACTGCCAAACTTGTCTGTTGAATATATAAAAAGTAATCTTATTCCAATATACCAGTCCTGTGGAATTGATATTGTAGAAACTGACATTGTAACAAATGAAGATTTAAAAAAATTTGACACCCAATGGTCAAAAAGGCTGGGGTTTGGAAGGGCTAGAGACGTTTTTAGAATAAAAGCTGTAATAAAAAAATAATTTATGTTATAATTATTTAGAAGTAAACTGGTTTAGCTAAAACTAAACATCTAGGCTTTAGATGAAGCCTTAGAATAAGAAAAATAAGAAGGAGAGATAAATCAAACATGAGTATATATAGTCAATGGAAAGAAATTGCGGATAGAGAGAGAAATGAAGTAGAACATAATAAGTTTTGGAATGATTATCTTCTACAGGAAAAAAACACTTATGAGTATATACTTAGTCATCACGATGAAGTTATAGAGGGTACTGTAGGCGAACTTGCCAAAAAGCTTGACATGAAAAATACATATTTTTTAGGTTTCCTAGATGGAATTAATGAAAGCCTTTTAAAGGAGTTGGATCTTGATTCATTAGAAGAAGATTCTCATATAAAATTAGACGTTGACCTTACTGCCCTTTTTTATAATATGCTTGATGCAAAAGCTAACTGGCTTTACACCCTTCAAGCATGGGACAATATCTTTTCAAAAGAAAAACGTGACAAAATGACTAAGGACTATAACAGATCAAAAATGGCTGTTAGCGATAAAGTAGGTAGAAATGAGCCATGTCCATGTGGAAGCGGAAAAAAATATAAAAAATGCTGTGGAAAGTAAGTGAAATATAAGAGCAACTCTTCCTTCTATAAGGTGGCGTTGCTCTTATATTTAGCTAAGTAATCTCTTAATAAGTAACCTAGCAAAATCCCAATGATTTAGATGAGAATTGGCTACTATTTTTTGTCTATTACTAAATCAGTTCCCTTAAACACATCTTTCGTAATAATAATATCCGAAACTTCAAGTTCTTTTAAGTATGAAGAAATCTCTTCTTCATAAGGCTCTATATCTAATAAATTTCCATCTTTATAATCATACACATTTCGTGAACAATTAATATACACATAATCATTTGTAATTATAGAACCATTTCTAAATATTGCATACTGTTCATCTGTATTTAACAAGTCCTTTCCTAATGCATATGGAAAATCAAATCCCATCATATTTGATATAGTTGGCAGGATATCAATCTGTCCACCGATACCACTTAATATCTCTGAGGTTTCCTGATCAGGGTATCTCATCACAAGAGGTACTTTTTGAATCTTTGCCCAATTATCTTCCCTGTCTTCTATTTCTAAAAATTCAAATAATTTATCTGCATGTACTTTAGGAATAGCTTTGTGGTCTCCATATAAAACCAACAGACTGTCATTGTATAAATCACGTTTTTTAAGTTCTTCTATAAAATAACCTATGCACTCATCGGCATAATTTGCCGCCTTAATGTAATTTCCTAAATAAGTTCCCTCTAGCTCTCCAACATCATATTCAAAATCTTCAAAGTAATCATAAGGGTGATGACAAGAAAGCGTTACAAAAAAACCATAAAAAGGATTGGATGTATCAATTTTATCAATAGACTGCCTGAAAAATGATAAATCGCTTAACGCATCCCCCTGCCATCCTGCAAATTCATCCATTTCATAGTCTTTGGCACTGAAAAAATTGTCAAATCCAATAGCTTCGTACATTTCATTTCTATTCCAAAAGTCTTTGTCAAATCCATGAAGAGAATATGTATCATAGCCCTTATCCTTTAACGTTAACGGCAGAGAATGGTAAGTATTTTCATAAAATCTATAGTATACAGCTCCTTCTTCCACCGGGTAAAGGGAAGTATTAAATAAAAACTCCGCATCTGACGTATTTCCTCCTGCCGTTTGATAATATATATTGTCAAAATAAAGACTGTCATCAATGAGTCTGTTTAAATTAGGGGTTATTTCCTCCCCATTTATAGACTCTCCTATTACAAAGCTTTGTATAGACTCCATTTGAACTATAATAAGGTTTTTGTCTTCTGCAACGCCAAAATATCTATCCCCTGTTCTACTCTTGTTTTTATCTTTAAACATATCTTTTATCATATTTTTCTTATCCTCTTCGAGGTCACCACATCTAAATATATTTTCCCTTATAAATGATTTTGTGCTGTAAAAGTGAGAGTAAAACACTCCAAGATTTTGAGTAGAATAGTTATTACTGTACGCAAATGTAGTAACTTCTGCTTTTGGGTAAACAGTTAAAAAAGTTACAAGACCTATTGTCAATAAAGTTAGCGATCTTAATGCCCTTTTACGAAACTTTATCTTTTCTACTCTTTTATTTAAAATAATAAGCCCTGCAAACATTATAGGTAAATCCGCAATAAAAACTATGTCTTTTAAATTAAGAAGACTTGGTACACTCTGATTGACTGTATTCATTATTCTGCTATCAAGATTATTAAACACAGGTATGCTTATTAAATCATAATAGTACCTAAAAAAATTAGTATCTGCTATTAACAATACAGTTAGCAGAAAATTAACAATAAATAAAGCAAGTATTCTTTTTCTATTAAATACTAACGCTACAAGAGCAGATATAATCAAAATAATTGCAAAAGATGATAGCATCATCATTAAATTTGTAAATGATAAATACGGTCTGCTATTTAACTGAGTGGCAAATTGAAAATAGATACATTTCATCAAAACAGCAAAAATAAAAAGAACCCAATATAATGTCTCACCGTAGTGTGGATTCTTTTTTATAGTTTCAATACTTTTTAACATAACAAATATGACCCCTGTTCTATAATTTTATACATATTAAAGTTTTACTCCCCTAAAACTTAATAATTACATTGTATAATTTATCTACTATTTTACAATAAAGCATATAATAAAGCTATTAATATTTTATGAACATTTTATTAATAATTTATTAATAATTTCCTATTAAATATAGGGGACATGTTATTTAAGTGACCGAAAAAACATGAAAGTATGAAAGAAACATTGTGGAGCAAATTATAGAGCATGTTAATACAACGTGGAAGAGGAGCGCAATCTTTTAAGCATTAGCGAGTTTTGCTTGGTATAATCCACTCAATGAACTTAACATAATATCTTGTAATGGGAAGAAATACTACAGCACTTACTATATTAAAAACAGTATGTGCATTTGCCACCAATCTGCTTTTGTCCTGACCTATATAACATGTGATTTCCTGTATCATTCTCGTAAATGGTATAAAAAATATAAGTGCCACAAGTACTCCGATTATATTATAAAGTGTATGTGCCCACGCAGTTCTTTTACCGTTTATCCCCATTTTAAGACTTGCTATTTGAGCAGTAATGCATGTTCCAATGTTATCACCAAATGTCAGTCCTAAAGCTGTTGCAAAGCTTATTAAGTTAGAATTAAAAAGAGCTATTGTTATTCCTACCGTTGCACTGCTGCTGTGTACAATCATTGTACTTATCATTCCGATAATAATACCCACAAGCCAATTTTGACCATATTTTTGAAATATTTCATGAACAACAGTGCTTTGCTCTATACAGGACACACTTAAATTTAAAATATTAAAACCCGAAAACATAAGCCCTAAGCCTAAAAGTGCAGAACCAAAGCTTTTTGAAGATTTTTTTTTGGATATACATTTTAACAGCACACCTAAAAGAACAATTATATATGCTGTTTTATTAACTTTTACAGACATAAGCTGTGCAGTAATTGTTGTTCCTATGTTTGCACCATATATTATTCCAACAGCCTGAGATAACTTTATTAATCCAGAATTTACTAGCCCCACAGTTATAACTGTCACCGCTGTGCTGCTTTGAACTAATGCTGTAACAAAGGTACCTGTTAAAAAAGCTGAAAAAACTTTTCCTGTAAACTTAAAAAGCAGCTTTTTTATTACCTTTAAATTTGCACTTTCAAGTCCACTGCTCATCAAATTTACACCATACATAATTAAACCTGTTCCAACAACAAAATTTAAGATAATTAAAATCATAACCAAAATTTCTCCTATATTATTCAAAGACCTCATTTTAAGGACTAGGCATTTTATCCCTGCTATAAAGATAATTATTTTAATTCTAAATTAGAACAGCTTTTTAAAGAATAATTTCCCAACCCCAGTCATAGATTATATTAGAAGATACCATCTTAAACTTGGTGACAAATATGTTTTCATTACCGAGCAATATAATATACAATTTTTTAATATCCTTTGGGGTAATTGTTGGTGCCAGTCTTTTAGCAGGAATAGGTGCCCTGATTAATGACCACCCACCTTTAAAGACTATGTTTAACATAGCAAGTTCAGTTAAAATATGGGCTGTAGCAGTTGCTTTAGGTGGAACTTTTTCTTCCTTCGAAGTAATTGAAAAAGGCATATTTAGAGGTGAGATTAAATCAATATTAAAGCAAGCTATTTATGTCGTTGTAGCAGTTTTAGGAGCAAATATGGGGTATGGGTTTATAAGACTAATTCAAAAATGTGGGGAGTCAATGATAAAATGAAAACAGTAATAGTTAAATTTTTAATTTGCTCTATAGCAGGCTTGCTAACAGGAATTTTAATTGGCTGTACAGTGATGAGCGCTTTAATTAGTTATAGAATTGACAGTTATCACGAAAAAATTGTGTCTTTAGAAAATGTAATAGAAGAAAGCGAAATAAAATATAAAAAACTAAAAGAATCGTTGGAAGAGTTGGATAAAGATAAATTTATAGTAAAGGACATTTTAGTATACCTAATTTACGATGACATTGAAGAAGATACTTTTGATAAAATTGAGTTTGAAAAACATATAAAAACTCAATATAAAAATGTCTTAGGAAAAGAAGTTAATTCTCTTGATTTAGAACTTTTAGTAGAAGTTGTAGATAGAGACGTTTTTATTATAGAAAAAGATCAATACAGGCTCAGAGTTGACAGAATACTTTTATCAGATGTATTTAAGATATGGGTAACTGTTAAGATGATTTAATTAAAAGTGTTAACAATTATTTAATTTTTAAAATAACTTATTGCAAAACACCTTAAAATGCTGTTTAATATAAATATATTAAAAATAAAATACAGTGTATGAGGTGGAGAGAAATATGTTTAGAAAAATATTTTTTGTTTTTTTAATTATGGTAACTTTGTTTAGCACAGCATGTGACTCAAAATTCAGTGATTCGGATTTAGAAAAACACGCTGGTGGTAAAGAAGACATTACAGAGCCAAAAATGGAATTTGAGCAGCTTAAGATTCCGCAGCCTGGTGAAACCATTGCCGTTATGACTACAAGTATGGGGGATATTAAAATTAGACTTTTTCCCGACATTGCTCCAATGGCTGTTGAAAATTTTACAACCCATGCACAGGATGGATACTACGATGACTTGATTTTCCATAGAGTAATGGATGATTTTATGATTCAAGGCGGAGATCCTTTAGGTACTGGTACTGGTGGAAGGAGTATTTGGGGGGAGCCTTTTGAAGATGAGTTTGACGATTCAATTCGCCACTTTAGAGGAGCCCTTTCTATGGCAAACAGTGGCCCTAACACAAATAACAGTCAATTTTTTATAGTACAAAATAAAGAAGTAGGTGCTGATTCATTAAGAGCTGCTGGACAGGCTGGAGCCAGCCGGGAATTATTGGAAAAATACTATCAGGTTGGAGGAACTCCACACCTTGATGACAATCATACGGTATTTGGACAGGTTTATGAAGGTCTAGATGTTGTAGATGAAATAACTTCTGTTGAGGTGGATGGAAGAGACAGACCAGAAGAAGAAATAAAAATAATAAGCATTGAAATTAAAGAATTTGAATAACAATATATTGAGGGCAAATTTAAGGCTGCAAAGGCTATAAAATAAATCCTTTGCAGCCATTTTTCTTGTAATAAACCTATTTCAGCTTTAGACAAGAAAATTGTACAACAAAAACCTTACTATAAAGATTTTATATATACTCAATTTACTTTTAGAAATTTATCTCTTACAATTTTTAAATTATATTTTTATTGTTTGATAAAAAATACACCAAATGCAACCTATGAATTGGTTTCTTCAAGATGTTTTTCCAACTTACGTTTTACTCTCTGTAATGCATTGTCTATAGACTTTACATGCCTGTCCAAATCTTTGGCAATCTCCTGATAAGACTTTCCTTGTAAATATGATGATAAAACATCACATTCTAAGCCACTTAGAACCTCACCCATTTTTGCCTCAATACCTGAAAACTCTTCTCGATTTATAACCATTTCTTCAGGGTCGCTAATATTTTCTTCACTTATTACATCCATAAGTGTACGATCAGATTCCTCATCAAATATAGGCTTATTAAGTGAAACGTATGAATTCAATGGAATATGCTTTTGTCTTGTTGCAGTCTTTATTGCAGTTATAATCTGCCTTGTTATGCAAAGCTCTGCAAAGGCACGAAAAGATGAAAGCTTGTCCACTTTAAAATCTCTTATTGCCTTGTAGAGACCTATCATACCTTCTTGAATTATATCTTCCCTGTCTGCACCAATAAGAAAGTAGGTTCTTGCCTTTGCTCGAACAAAACCCCTATACTTATCGATTAAATACTCGAGGGCCTTATGATTACCAGCTCTACTATCTTCAATTATTTCTTCATCAAGCATAGTGCTAAAAATTTTCACTGTTTCCATTTGCGCGTTTGACTTCAAAATAACGCCCCCTTTTGTTTTGTTAGCTATAAGGTTTTAAGGCTAGATATACAGAATAGAATTATTATGAAAAACTGAATACAAATAGAATCAGCAGTTTTTCACCTAAAATCAAAACACACCCATAAGCATTATACACTAGAGCACTTCATGTGTCAAGTATGGATATTTATTTTTTATTGCCTTGATTTCCAAACTATTGTATCTATTCATCAATGCCTTCTCACTTTTTTAAAATTTTATGCTAAAATATGTTATACCACTGGTCAAGTTTTTTAAAATATACCCTTCTATATGATTATCGGCATTTTTAATTTTTATTGTATAGATAATTTATAACTTATCAAAAATTTCTTTCCATACACCTATACTTAAACAATAAATAAACCCTTAGGCCTCTAACCCCTCAATATTAATTCTTTCACTTGTTTTAAAACTTCAAATTCACACTTTTAGTTGAAACTAAACATAAAACCTCTGAATGTTAACTTGCGTACTAGCTTTTTTTAAAGATTTCTCTGTTTAACAATCTCATACATAATTACCGCTCCTGCCACAGCTACATTTAAAGAAGATATCTGTCCCTTCATGGGTATGTTTACAACAAAGTCACATTTTTGAGAAATAAGCTTACCCATTCCCTCTCCTTCACTTCCTAAAACCAATGCAACAGGCCCTTTTAAATCGTTTTGATAAAATGCTTTTTCTCCAGAAAGATCTGTTCCCACAATCCATATATTTTTCTTTTTTAAATATTCCATAGTTTGTGCAATGTTGGTAACTCGTGCTACCGGTACATATTCGATGGCACCTGCTGAGGCTTTAGAAACCGCAGCATTAAGTCCCACGGCTCTTCTTTTGGGAATAATCACTCCATGAACACCAACTGCATTAGCAGTCCTTAAAATGGATCCTAAATTATATGAGTCCTCTATCCCATCAAGTATGACAATAAAAGGATGCTCCTCTTTTAATTGTGCTGCCTTTAAAATATCATCAATATCTACGTAATCCTTAAAGGCAACATACGCAATTACACCTTGATGGGCATGTGTAGAAGAAATTTTGTCTAAATTCACCCTGTCTGTTTCCTGTACTACAATTTTTTTTTCTCTTGCCAAGGCAATTATATGTTTTATAGAACCTTCTTTGTTTCCTTTTTGAACTAAAAGCTTATTTATGGTTCTATCTGCTTTTATCGCCTCTAAAACAGAATTTCTTCCTTCCAGTATATCGGCACCAAAGTCTTTCTCTCTGCCTTTATCATAATTTTCCACTCTGTCCTGATTATTAGATTTTTTTCTATTTAAATTTTTTTTATTCTTCACCATAATATTTTTATCACCTGTTCTATATTTTGCTAAATTTACTTTCTTAAAAAATATAGAAGGTTATTTACCTTCTAAAACGGCTATTTCAAGTATATGCATTAAACGATTATAATTTTTTTTCAAATATAAATATCCTATCAGGGCTTCAAAACCTGTAGCATATTTGTAATCAGTTACATTGGCATTTTTAGGAATGGTTCCTGATTTTGAATTTCTCCCACGTCTTACAATATTAAGCTCTTCATCATTTAAAGACTCCTTTATCCTGTGTAGTATATCTGATTGAGCCTTTGCCTTCACATAATTAATAGATTTTTTATGGAGTAGGTGCACAGGAACATTTCCTTTGCTTACTAAAAATGTACGCACAAAAACCTCATACACAGAATCACCTATATATGCCAGTGCTAAAGGAGATAAACTGTTTATTGCACTTTCTTTAAATTCAAACTTATCTAAAAAGCCATTGTATTTTTTTTCAATCATTTTTTACCTTCTAACAAAATAAAATTTTTTTATTATCTGTATTATATACTATCAATGGCTTTAAGTAAACCTCCCTCATTTATTATACACTACTTTCACTCCCTGCGGAGTGTCCTCTAAGGTAATTCCCATAGATTTTAATTTATCCCTTATTTCATCAGCCTTTCCCCAGTTTTTCTCTTTTCTTGCCTGCTGTCTTTTTTCAATTAGTTCTTGAATTTCCCCATCAATACTTTTCTCTTTTTTCTTTAACCCTATTCCTAAAACTTTTCCCAATTCATTTAAGTGAGAATATGCTGCCTCTATTATTTCCCTAGACGAATTAGAATTAATACTTGAATTGATTTCTTTTACCATATCAAAAATTGCAGCAATTGCATCAGCTGTATTAAGGTCATCGTCCATAGCTTTTATAAACTTGTCCTTTAAACTCTCAAATGCTTTCTCAGTTTCTCTTTCAGGATCAGATACTTTTAAACTTTCTGCATTTTCTCTTAAATATTCTAAATTATCAATACAGTTATAAATTCTTTCCAATCCATTTTTAGATTGCTCCAAAAGTTTTTCACTAAAATTTATTGGGCTTCTGTAATGAGCAGAAAGCATAAAAAACCTTATTACTTCATAGTCAAACTTTTGTACAATATCTCTTACTGTAAAGAAGTTTCCTGCAGACTTAGACATTTTTTCATTGTCCACATTTATAAATCCATTGTGAACCCAATACTTTGCAAAAGGTTTTCCATTTGCAGCTTCACTCTGGGCAATTTCATTTTCATGGTGGGGAAATATTAAATCCTGACCCCCACTGTGTACATCTATTGTATCACCTAAATATTTGTTCGCCATTGCTGAGCACTCAATATGCCATCCTGGTCTTCCCTTTCCCCAAGGACTTTCCCAATAAGGCTCCCCAGGCTTGCTGTTTTTCCACAATACAAAGTCCATGGCATCTCTTTTTCTAGAATCAACCCCTATTCTAGATCCAAGTTCAAGGTCTTCTATTGACTGATGAGATAATTTTCCATATTCTTTGAATTTTTGAGTGTCAAAATATACCTCTCCATCTACACTATATGCAAAACCTTTGTCTTCAAGTTTTTTTATAATTTCTATTATTGCATCTATATTTTCTGTAGCTTTAGGATGAACGGTAGCCTCATTAATACCAAGCCCCTTTGCATCTTTAAAATATTCATCAATGTATTTTTGAGCAAGTTCCTTTACCGTTGTTCCCTCTTCATTTGCTCTTTTTATCAGTTTATCATCAATGTCGGTAAAGTTTTGGACAAAGTTTACGTTATATCCTTTAAATTCAAGATACCTCCTTAATGTGTCAAACACAATAAAAGGTCTTGCATTTCCAATATGAAAATAATTGTATACTGTTGGCCCACAGGAATACATTTTAACTTGTTTTTCATCAATAGGTTTAAAATCCTCTTTTTTTCTTGTCAGTGTATTATAAATTTTCATTTTTATCTCCTTCCCCATTTTCGTCACACTCTTTTTTCAATATTTTTTTAGACAATTTAAGTGTTCCATCATCCATATCAATTCCATGTTTTTCTGACAATTGTTTCTCTAAATTCTCAAGCTTTCTAAGAAGCTTGCACAACTCTTGAGCCACTGGATCACCTATATGTATCTGGTCAAGCTCAACTGAAGGTACAATTTTCCTATCCCCTCTCTTTACAGCTTTTCCTGGCACACCAACCACTGTAGTATTTGGTTCCACTTCATCTAAAACTACAGAATTAGCACCTATTCTTGAATTGTCCCCAACTTTAAAGGGCCCTAGTATCTTTGCTCCTGTGCTTATAAGTACATTATTGCCTACTGTAGGATGTCTCTTGCCAGTATCTTTTCCTGTTCCGCCAAGAGTCGCATTGTGATATATAGTACAATTATCACCTATTTCTGCCGTCTCTCCTATAACAATTCCCATTCCATGGTCTATAAAAAGTCCCTTTCCTATTTTTGCACCAGGATGTATTTCTACACCAGTTAAAAACCTGCTAATTTGGGAAATAAAACGAGCAATAAAAAATAATTTTTTACAATAAAACCAATGGGCAACTCTGTGAAAACACACAGCATGAAACCCTGCATAAAGTATCATAACTTCAATAATTCCCTTTGACGCTGGATCTCTTTTAGAAATCAGCCTTGCATCTTCAATAAATCTTTTAAACATAAATAAAACCTCTCACATTCTAACTTATATTACATCGTATTCTCAACGCCCACAATCTGTTAATTCGTCAAGATTTTGCCCTTGAGAACACGACGTTATTTCTAATAGATTATCTATTATATGAATAATTTCACTATACTATTATCAAAAAAACCACCCCTCTATAGTTTAGAGGCGTGGTTAACCGCGGTTCCACTCTAATTGGAATAATCCATCTTCAAAAGCAATAACGGTGCCACTCCGTGAAAACCTACTACTTTATTAATAAAAGCTTCAGCTTTCCAACTCCTTAAGTGCACTTCACCCAAACATTGCCTTAAAACTGCTCCCAGCCTCTGACAGTTTCTCTCTTACAAGGTTATAATGAGATACTCTACTTAAATCATCATCTTTAACTTACTTTTATATTATTTTATCAAAATCATTGCACAAAGTAAATAGATAAAAAATCGATGACCATATTGCTTTGCTGGGCAAAGTTTCTTCCATATTTTCATTCACATAAATAACATGCACCCAAATCGATGAGTGTATATAATAAAAAAACGAGGCCATTGCCTCGTCTTTTATTTAATAATTTATATTTTTAAACATCTCTTTATAAAAATTTATCCCTAATCCAATTTACACGCTTAACTATTTTTTCTCTGCCCAAAACAGGTATTATGTCAAACAACTCCGGGCCATGCATTTGACCCGTCAGCATTACACGAATAGGCATAAATAGATTTTTCCCCTTTATACCTGTTTCCTTTTTAATTACTTTAAATATATTATTTCCAAATTCCTCATCTATAACCTCTGCTTCATTAACTTTTAAAATTAATGCATCCATCAATTGAGGAACCTGCTCTCCCTTTAGTATCTCTAGAGTTTTTTCGTCTTCTGGAGATATTTCATCATCAAAAAACACACTTACTTTTTCTCCAATCTGCCCTACATACTCCAAACTGTGCTTTACAGACTTAACCATCTTTTTAATCCATTCATATGTCTTTTGGTCAATATCTTCATCTATCAACTCCGCCTTTTTAAGGTGCGGTACAGCCATATCAGTTATTCTTTCAAGGGATGCCTCTTTTATATACTGTGAGTTCATCCAATTGAGTTTTTCATTATCAAAAACCGCTGGGTTTTTAGATACTCTGTCAAGGGAAAACTGAGATATCAATTCATCAATTGTGAAAAACTCTTCCTCAGTTTCAGGAGACCACCCCATAAGTGCAAGAAAATTCACAATTGCCTCTGGTAGATATCCTAAATCCCTGTATTGTTCGACCCATGTAGCTCCATGCCTCTTACTCATTTTAGTTCTGTCATGCCCTAAAATCAGTGATACATGTGCAAATTGAGGTTTTTCAAGCCCTAAAGCATCGTATATTAGAATTTGACGCGGCGTGTTGGAAAGATGCTCCTCAGCCCTTATTACATGAGTTATACCCATAAGGTAATCATCAATTGTAACTGCAAAATTATACACTGGGATACCATCAGATTTTACAATTATAAAGTCTCCTACTCCATTACTGTCAAACTCAACATGTCCCCTTACCTTGTCATCTATTTTTATAATTTCATCCTTTGGAACTTTTAATCTTATAGTAGGTTTTCTACCTTCTTTTTCATATCTTTTTATATCATCTTCAGTAAGATTTCTACACTTACCTGAATACCCAAGCATATCTGAATTTTTTTGCTCAAGAAGCTTTCTTTCCTCTTCCAGCTCTTCTTGGGTACAATAGCAATAGTATGCCTTATCTTCTTCTAAAAGCCTGTCTATATATTTTTTGTATATCTCTCTTCTTTCTGTGGACCTATACGGTCCATTTTCTCCCCCTGAATCTATACCTTCATCCCAATTAATTCCCAACCACTTTAAATCATTTATTATAACCTGCTCTGATTCAGTTGAAGATCTTGCCAAATCAGTGTCCTCTATTCGAACTAAAAATTTCCCATTATTTCTCTTTGCAAATAAATAATTAAATAATGCTGTTCTAGCTCCTCCAATATGTAAATGCCCTGTTGGACTCGGAGCAAATCTAACTTTTATCATTTTTTATCTTCTCCTCTCATCACTCGTTCACTTTTTCCATTTTATCATAGTTATTATTATATTTAAATACTGTTATTTATACAGGTGTATTATATATTAAGGTGGAGAACAATATTTCTTCTATATTTTCATTCACTTTACTAATATGCACCCATTTATACAGAGTACATGTCATTTATGTAAAGAAAAATATTCCACAAACTAAAGTTTTTGAAATATTTTTCTTTGGCTTTATTTGGATATTGCTATTTATACAATTTGAATAATTATAATAATATTAATCAATAATAATATTGATAAAGGCTCACAAATTTTAAGCTTTTAAAATTATTTACTCATTTGAAAGGAAGTGATTTTGTGGCAAATTTAAATAATGCACGAGCAGAAACTTTTAATATTACACATTTTATAATAAGAGTTGTTGTAGGTACAGTTGTATTGGCAATTACATCTTATATGACTCAAGGTTTGACAATAACAGGATTTTGGCCGCTTATTATAGGTGGATTTGTTCTAGCAGGTATAGATTATCTGGCAACAAAAATACTTGGTGTAGACGCAACGCCTTTTGGAAGAGGAATTACAGGCTTTATACTGGCTGCAGCAATAATTTATGCTACTCAGTATTTTGTTTCTGGATTTGTAGTTTCATTTTGGGGCGCAGTAATTGGTGCCTTAATTTATGGTATTATTGATGCTGTTATACCAGCTAAAACCATGTAGATTTATAAAGAACCCCACCTTATAGAAGATGAAGTCTTAGAGTAAGATAAAAGAAAGCCTCCAAATAATGGTAGGCTTTCTTTTATTAATTAATACCCAAAATGCCGTTTCCCTATTTTTCGACACCTAGCCTAAACCAGGTGGGTGTCCTGTTAAAAGTTTCTGCCTTCCCTTGCCGTTGCTCATGCCTCATGGCATAAGTCGGTATTATCTTAGGGCCTGACATACACTTTTAAACTCCAGACTCCCTTACGTCAAATGTAGGTTCAAAATAATAGTCTACTTCGAACATTTCAGGCTAAACCTTATCTAACGGGTTCAAACACATTATAACATTATACAGGCCGTAATTTCAAACAACCGAAAATACTATTTAAAGCTTTTAAGCTAAATATATTAATGTCAGACTTTCAATTTCTTGAATATTCAAATTAATTATAAAATTTATCTTCCTATTTTGTTTTCTCTCGCATAATAAAATAGATATTGCTGTGCAAATCCAGAGAAATTCCCAAATTTATCCTCTGCCATTTTTTGAATATCCTTTAAGCTACATTTCTTCTTAAAGTATAGTTCTTCCATTACTCTTTTAACCCACACATCAGTTGGAAATACATCCTGTTTTGTTCCACTGTAAAGCAAAACACAATCTGCCACTTTAGGACCAACTCCAGCTAATTTCATCAAATAGCTCTTTGCATCATCTGTATCCATTTTTTTTATATCTTTTAGACTAATTATTTCATCATTAATTATTTTTGATGCACTATGTATGTATTTACACCTAAAACCAGCTCTGCATATATTTAAATTTTCAATAGTAGAATTTAATATCTCTTTATACCCTGGAAAAGTGTAATACTTGTTTTGATCCATATAAATTTCTTTTCCATAAAGCTGTGATATCTTTTCAACAGATTTCATTATTCTTGGTATCCTGTTGTTTGCTGATATAATAAAAGAAATTAATGTTTCCCATAAATCCTGCTTTAAGATTCTTATACCCCATCCAAATTTTACTGCACTTTTCATTATTTCATCATCTGTAATCTTTTCTTTAACAGCTAAATAGTCTGTTCCAAGATCAAAGTAATCATACCAGATATTTTTAAAATCCTCTAAACTAGAGTTGTATAGCCTAAGCATTCCATCACTAAAACTAACATTTATAACTCGCTCTTTTGCAACTCCTGTATAGCTTCCATCCCTTTGTCTAATCCATCTAAAACATTGACCACATTCAAAAGTGTGAACAGGGCTAAAATCTTTAACTCCCTCTATTAAAACACTATTGTCCTCTTCAATTATTTTATACCCCTTATATTCCATATTATATCTCCTTACACTTATGATAAATTCCCCTTTTATACTGGGGTTTATTCGCTTAAAAGAATAACTGTATTATATATATATTACCCGAATTTTCTGTTATAATTTAAATTAATACTATTTTTAGAAAGGAATTTATTTATGAAAGAAAAAATCTACACAATACCTGTTACAGATGCATTTAAAACCGACTGCGAATGCCCTCTGTGCGTTTTAGAAAAAACGCTAGAAGATGAAAGTATTGAATATATCTTAGGACCTTTTTTAATGGAACCTGAAGGAAGAATACAAACCAATGAAGAAGGCTTTTGCCAAAAACATTTTGAAATGCTTTATAATACACAGGCAAACAGATTGGGGCTAGGGTTAATAATTGATACTCACCTTTGTGAACAAAATGATACTTTTAAAAAATTATACGACAAAAATGAAGGTGCCTTAAAAAAAGCTTCTGAACTATCAATGATGAAAAATTTATCTGGTAAGCTCTCTTCAAAGCAAACAGATTCGGGAAAATTTATAGATTCACTTATAGAAAAATTAGATGCTTTGGAAAATTCCTGCACAATTTGTAATAGATTAAGCAAGACTATGGACAGGTACATCGATGTAATATTGTATTTATATTTTAAAGAAGAGGATTTTAAAAAGATGTTTGATGAACAAAAGGGCTTTTGCTTAAAACACTTAAAACTTCTACTTAAAGGTACAAAAAAGCACCTTGCTCCAAAAGAAGCTGCTATTTTTGTAGATAAGCTTATGTCCATACAAATTCAAAATATGGAACGTATACAGGGTGAGGTTAACTGGTTTACCAAAAAATTTGATTATCGTTATAATGATGCTCCTTGGAAAAACTCAAAGGATTCACTTATAAGAAGTATTCAAAAACTTGTAAGTTATTCTAAGTTAAAATAGCACCTTTTAATCTTTGTCTTGCTGCTTTTTAGACTCAATAGCTAGGCTTTTAGCTACAATGTTTAATTTCTTAATATTTAAAGCTGTGAGCTTTTCCACCTCATCAATAACCTTTTTTTGTATTTCTCTTAAAAGAGGCTTTATTTTGTATCCATAAATAAGCACCAAATCCATTTCAATATATATGCCATCAGGACGATTCTCTGCTCTAAATCGGGATATTTTTTTTACACCTTCCATGCTTGAAGTAACATGCTCCACAATTTGATATACTGTATAATCGGAAATTGTATAATTTCCCAAATAGCTAAAAGTGGGTCTTACAACAGATTTCTCCCCTACAAGTTGGAAACTCCCTTTTCCTTTTCTTCTAAATATCTGCAAGGGATCAAGAAAGTACCCAGAAAAATCCTTTTTTATTTCAAAAGTAGGCACCGGAATAACATGCTTTCCCTGTTCTTTTCTCGTTGAAAGAGCCTGCTTTATTTCAAACTCTGTTGCAATCTCATGTATATAAATCTTTTCACTTACACTATAACCTAAACTTTTGGCTATGCTCTCAACCATTCCATCAGATGTACCTAAAACAAGCATTGAGTCAGGGTTATAATGGTTTATAGCCATTTTTATTTGGTTTGCATGTTCATCATCTTTAAACAAGGCACGCTTAATAGAACCCACTTTGGTTTTTTCCCTCTTAGCGGAAGTTCCAGCAATTATCTGTGTTCCCCTTATTAAAAGTCCATCATCTATAATAAAATCAATTTCTCTTTCCCTTGCCACCCAAACGGCTCTATGACTTTTTCCTGTCCCGCTTGGTCCCACAAAACCAACAACTTTCAAAGCTATACCTCCAACCTATTAAAATATACCTCTATATAAAAACATTATAAAAGGGAAAAAGAGAGTAGGTCAATACTCTCTTTTTATTTCCCTAAAATATTATCTTTAGTTTTTTTTTCAAAAATTATCTTTTGCTTTTAAGTTTTTTTATCATTGGTAAAAAGAATTTATTACATGTAGTAAAGTAAATGTCTGTTTTCTGTCATAATTGCATTGAATTCTTACGATACATACAAATAGAACCTTGCACTATCTCATTTTAACTCTGTAGAATATCTTCCTAAAAGCAATCACCGATATAATGTATTTTACCAAATAAAATGATACAATATATCGTACTACACAATATATTGTATCATTAGATAATTTATTGTCAATATATATCTAAAAAAAATTAAAAATTTTTTAATTTTCAATTGCTCTCCCAACAGAAAAATTTTAGCTTCTGGAATATTTTTCTTCGCATTTATTAAATACACCTTGATTTCTTACCATATTTGACATACATAATTCACATCCTGTGCATACAAACGTTTTTTCCCAAAAAACATTTTTTATCGTCTCTAACAGTTCTTTATTTTTAAAGTTATTCGCTCCATGAATCAATATTTTTCTCGGTGCCATTGTAATAAGAGAACTTACAAGTAAGTCATCATAATTAATTTCCTCGCCTTCAATATCATTCATAAATTCCTGAATGCATTCGTTTGTAATTTCCCTTTTGTTTTCATTAAGAAGAACATATTTATCATCATAACTAACTAGCACATGTATTATGTTAAATTTTGGTTCTTGAATGTCTACAAAATATCTCAACAAACGAATAAATTCTTTATATTCTCTCTCCATTAAAAATTCATCTACAGCCTTATCTACTATCTCTTCTAAGTCTTTCATATATTCTTTTAATCTAAAATTAACAAATCCATCTAAAATTAGATTATTTGATCCTTTATAGTAATCCAGCAATTTACGTATAATAATATTTCTTCTTCTTATTTGAAACAACTTATTTAAAAAATTATTCTCATTATTTTTTATTACATACAGTGCTATTTGAAGAATTTCTTTCTTTTCTATAGAATTAAAATAGCAATAATTGCTATTAATTATTCTAAAAATCAATTTTTCCTCATATTCTTTAATTATATAATCAGCTAGAGCACTAGAAATCCCCGCTTTTATTTGGTCAAAAATTACAGACTGCTCTTCTGTATCCATTTTAGATAAATCAACTTTACACTTAACAGTAACTTTCCCATCCGAATCAACAATATCGTCTACTAGATACTCTATATTAACTTTATTCAATTCATCCTTTATATAGTCTTTTATATTTTCTGAACATTCTCCAGCTTCAATACAAAGAAACTGCATCAACTTCACATCCCTTCAAACGTAGTATATGTCTTCGTAATTTGTTGTATGCAGCAAGAGTTACATGCAATTTTTTCCATGGATTTAAAACTTTCTCTAACTCCTGTACTCTATTTTTATAAAATGGAGTTGCTCTTTAAGCTTTAGCGTAATAAGTTCACTGCATCAAAACATAAGTAAATCGGAATAGATTAAGAAAACTCCTATAAAATAAAATTAATAAGCTCCACTTAATGTAAGTAGAGAAACTATATGAATTTATAACATTTACTCTATATATACTATGTTATATTATATGCAAATAAACATTGTAAGTTACAAAATAAAGTATTTCACTACTTTTTAAAACTTCAAAATAGAAAATACAGTATTAAGATTTCAATCTGTTAAAATAGGTATAACAGAGCCAACATCCACCGGGTTTTTATTTCCAAGACATATAATTTCCACTCTTTTTCTATAAAGAAAATCACGTAATTTTTTTTCTGATTTTAACATCTCAATATTTCCACAAATTGCCCACTTATTTTTATCAATAAGACAAGTGCTTCCTCCAATAAAGCCTTTGTCCATACCTTCAAGTAAAATTCCATCTTCTTCAATTAGTAATACATCAAGCCCTTTCTTTTCAGCAGCTTTGGCTATACCTTTATCCATAGTTATTAAAGAACGTTCATCAACAACAGATATTGAACACTTTGCATATCCCTGATTAACATGAACTATTTCCACTCCTATTTTTTTTAAATATTTCATTATAACATCATCAGTATACTTTATATTATGAAAAAAGTAATTTCCTATTCTAGCTCCATTATAACAAATATTTTTTGGATATTTTGAGCCTAACTCACACTTTCCCTCTAATAGTTCAAAACCAAAATCATATAACTTTTTTAAAATTTTTTTACAAATTCCTGGTGCATAGACAATAACATTCTTCTCTAAATGGTGAAAAATAATATCTGGATGACATGAAATAGCCTGATATAACGGATAAAGGGGCTTGGTTTTTATGTGATTTATACCAAGCATCAAAAAACTTTTTTCTAAATCATAATTTATTCTGCCATCAACTAAAACCAAGTTTACTTTTTTTTTAGGCAGATTAGCATTATCTAAAAAATTCATATTGCCCCTATCTCCTGTCTTATAAGCTGTTTTTATAAAAAGACTTTATGTATTTTCTAAAAGGACAAGATACATGTCCCTTCCTTCTTACATAATATATTAATATATCTCATATATAAATTATACAAATATTTTTTTTAATTGCAACTTAAAATAGCATCCAGCAAAGTACACCATGTATAATTTATAGAAAAACTAAATGCTACTAACTGATAGTTTCTACATGAAAGTATCAGTTATTTAAATAAATGGGCTGTTGTTAAATAGTGTTTATTTCCGAATAAACCATCTTTTCAACAGCCCTATTTCATGTTTGGAATGATATATTATTTATAGTTTTATTTAACTTTATATATTTATATTTTTGTGGAACAATATCAGTAACATTAAAAATTATTTATATCAACCTCTTTACTAGGAGTGGAGTTATGACAACAATAAACTGCTCATCAAACTGTATTCACCAAGTTGACGGTAAATGTACCCTTGATAATGTTAGTAAAAACTCAACTTCAGTAGCAGCTAAATGCATTTTCTTTGAAGAAAAAATCTTTAAAAAAAAGGAAAAGAAGGTTATCTGACATTTGTCAGCTGACCTTCTTTTTACACAATTTTTTCTATGCATTAATGAATAATTATCAGGGAAGAATAGTATATCGTAACATTAGTTTTTCAAAATAAAAGGAGTTGTCAATATGGACAGAACACCCTTGGACAGGATAGCTCTTGTCATTGTTATCATTGGTGCAATAAACTGGCTCCTGATAGGACTATTTGATTATAATTTAGTTGCTCATGCAGCATCTTTATTTGGTTTGGGATTTTTCTTTTCAAGAACCATATACTCTATAGTGGGTCTTTCAGGACTTTATGCCATAAGTTTATTGTTTAGAGAATCAGAACCTGTAAAAGAACAAACTTAAAAAAATAAAGGGGCATAAAATGCCCCTTTATTTTTTTAGTTTTAAAGTTTTTCACTCTATTTCCCAGTTGTGATAAACTTTTTGAACATCATCTAAATCTTCCAAATTATCAATAAGTTTGTTCATAAGTTTAATATGGTTTTCATCTGAAAGTTTTGTTGTGTTTTGAGGAAGCATTTCCACATCAGCGGATAAAAATTTATACTGCCCTTTTTCAAGCACTTCTCTCACACTAGAGAAATCGTTAGGATCTGTTATTATCTCATAGCAATCTTCCTCTGAAATAAAGTCTTCTGCTCCTGCTTCTAAAACCTCCATCATCAAATCATCTTCACTTTTGTCAATTGATTTATCTATAAAGATTAACCCTTTTTTATCAAACATAAATGAAACACAACCATTTGTGCCCAAATTTCCACCAAATTTATCGAAATAGTGTCTTAAATCTGCGGCAGTTCTGTTTCTGTTATCTGTAGCCGTCTCTACAATTACAGCTACACCTCCCGGACCATAACCCTCATAGACAATTTCCTCATAACTTTGACCGTCCATATCTCCTGAAGCTTTTTTTATACTTCTCGTAATTGTATCATTAGGCATATTTGCACTTTTTGCCTTGGCAATAACATCTTTAAGTTTAGAATTAACCTCTGGATCAGGCCCTCCATCTCTTACTACAATAGCAATCTCTCTTCCTAATTTTGTAAACTCCTTCCCTTTCTTTGCATCGGACTTTTCTTTCCTATGTTTAATGTTTGACCATTTTGAATGCCCCGCCATAAAAACCCTCCTGTAATATATACGCTATATTTATTCTAAAAACATTTTCAGAATAGAATGTATTATCATAACTAATTAAGTTATCATTTTTATTATTTAAAATTTAAGTTTCATTACAAATGAACGTCTATATAAATTATAATATTAATATAGAGATTTATAAAGATATTTATTAAACTTTCTTTTTATTTTAAAAAATTTCACGGGTAATATAAAAAGCTATTTACATATTCAAATATTTTGTATAAAATGTTTATGACAATTTATGTTCTGAACGCTAATATATTCTGCTTATGTAAACATGCTGCTTTATATGTTAAATAAATCATCAATTAAAATATTAGGTAGGGAGTGATGCACTGTGGATAATAAAATTAATATCCCTGTTTTTACAAAAGTATTTATAATTTCACTATTAACTTTTTTAATTATTACAAATATAATTTCTATTGCTTTTTTAACTCCATTTGAAAAATCAATTTTATACACTTTAAGGTCTTTTTTTTCGTTAAAAGACTGTGATAGTATTAGCATTCTTTTAATGCTAAACATTGGTTTTTTAATATTTGTATTGGTGTTTTTTTACAATGTAGATAAAAAAATTAAAACTTTAATCCAAAAACACGAGAAAGAAAAAAAAGATTTAATTGATATACACAAGCAGGAAATTAATAAAAAAAATGAATGTATAAAAAACCTCTCCAAACTTTGTGAAGAAATATCCGAAGGAAATATTCAAAAATCCGAATTTTTTTATAATATTTCCCACGAGCTTAAGACACCCCTGACTGTAATATTAGGTGCAATCCAACTTATAGATCAAAAAAACTCATGTGTAACTATTGAAAAAAGAAATTCTTCCAGACAATTTATTGTGATAAAACAAAACTGTTACAGGTTATTACGGCTGATAAACAATATTTTAGACCTCAGTCGGATAGAATCAGGTTATATAAAAGTAAACACTGTTAACTGTAACATTGTCTACTTGGTTGAGGAAATAACCCAATCAGTAGTTCCCTATGCAGAACAAAAAAATCTGCATATAGAATTTGATACTACAGCAGAAGAAATCATATCCTGTGTAGATATTGATAAATTTGACAGAATACTTCTAAACCTTTTGTCAAATGCAATTAAGTATACAAAACCTAGAGGAAAAATCTTTGTGAATGTATTTAAATCTGGGAATGATTTTTTAATAAAAATATCTGACACTGGCATAGGTATCCCTAAAAAAAAGGTAGGTACTATATTTGAAAGATATCTACAAGTAAAAAATTCATTTACTAAAGGAGTTGAAGGAACCGGTATAGGTCTTTCAATTGTCAAATCTTTTGTAGAACTTCATAACGGCAGTATTCAGGTAAAAAGCACCCTCAATAAAGGAAGTGAGTTTTTGATTAAAATACCAATAGCCCAATGTACTATTGAATCTGAAAAAAATTATAGAAAAGAAAGCAATGAGAGAATTATAGATTCTATAAAAATTGAATTTTCAGATATTTATACCATTTCTCAGTCTGGGCAAAATTAATTCTCTAGACCAAATATACTTTTTCCTAATTAATCTGGGGCTTATCCATATAAAAACAAGAATCTGGAAAGCCCTATGCATTTAACTAAACTTACCTAAGTGCCACAAGGACACATGCCTTAACGGCAGTAATACCCTTCTCTTGTATTAAGTCCATAATCTCATCATTATGAGTTCCTGGTTGAAGCCATATATAATCAATTCCAAGCTTTGCAGCTTCTTCGATTACTGCTTTTCCCCTCTTAGGAGAAACGACCATATCAATAACATCCGGTTTCTCTGGAAGTGATGACAAGTCCTCGTAGCATTTATCACCTTCTATTTCTTCATACTTTGGATTTACAGGATAAACCGTATACCCATATAATTTTAGTTTTTTATAAATCATATTTCCATACTTTTCAGCATTTTCATTTGCACCAACAACTGCCCAAACTTTTTTTTCCAGCATTTTCTCTTCTAACATATAATTCCTCCTCTAAACTATCAGCTTCCCTTGTGCATCAAGGGTTATGTAGCTTTTATTGCCTGGCTCTACTATTGATCTTGTATTTGTTATTTCATTAATTGTTTTTACAAGGCTTCCCAGCTGTTTTTCTTCAACAAATACTATTATTTCCACATCCTGTTCATATATTATATCTTTTATAATATAATCTTTTGAAATAAGCATATTTTTTATTTTCCCAAATAAATCGTATTCAATCACAATACTAACTTCTGTGCATAATTTTTTTGTTACAATCCCACCCTCTTCAATTGCAAGAGAAGCACTTTTTCCATATGCCCTAATAAGCCCTGCCGCACCTAGTAGTGTTCCTCCAAAGTGCCTAGTAACAACAACAACCAAATTTCTAACTTCCATTCTCTTTATAACTTCTAATATTGGCAATCCCGCTGTCCCCGAAGGCTCTCCATCATCACTAAAACGTTGTACAATATTGCTTCCTTCTATATAATAAGAATATACATTGTGAGTTGCATCCCAGTTTTTTGTTTTTATCTCATTAATAAAACTCAATGCTTTTTCTTCACTGGACACAGGCATAACCGATGCAATAAATCTTGATTTTTTTTCTTCTAATTCTGCTATTGCAAACTTTAAAACTGTTTTATATTGACTATCCAAGTAAACCACCTTTAAACGAAAAATTTAAACCCTAATACAATTGTACATGATAAAATAAGAATGTAAATGCATAAATGTACAAAATAGACAAAAGAAATTCAAATATAAAATTTTTTTTGTCTATTCTGCGAATTGCAATTTTTTAAAAAATATTGCAAAATAGAGTTATAGTAAATGAAAGTTAAAGGTCGCAATGATTTTTAAAAAATGAATATACATTTAGCAAATAATACATTAGACTTTGTACCACATATGAAATAACATTCATTACAGTTTATTAATTTTTCTATATAACAATGTTTAACAACTGTTTGCAATTTGTTTTTTTAAAACCCCTTTATTTTCTATGAAGTATAGATTAGTAATTAAATTTCATTGCACCTTTTTTTATATTTGGGTAAACTCTCTTTTTCCTCTAATTAAATACTAATAATTTCACCGACATTATAGTTAATATTGTCAAGTGGATGAATTAAAGAAACTTAACATGAAAAGGTTAGGTACACAAAAGTTCGGAGTATAAAACCCCGAACTTTTTAAGTCTTTTAAACTCCACAACTTAACAATTTGTCAAGACGCTGTTATAGATATTTTTGATTTTTCACATCTGCTTGGCTCAAGCTGTTGTTTGTAAAGTATGTGTCTTATTGAATTTGCAGCTATTTCTGCCATTTTGTACACTAATCCTAAGCTGGTATTTTGAAGCATAACCAGAGGTAAAAATCCTGAAATAGTAACTATAGCAGACAGAGTAATGTCTCCAACAGGGGGAAGGTTTTTTCCCACACCACTGCCTGGCTTAATTGGCTGATTACTCAAAACAATATGCCCAATATGTTCAGGCCTTCCAACAGACGCGTCCACTGCAATAACAAGAGTATTTGAGTGGTCAATACTGTCCACTGTTTCTTTTATGTTTTTTGCATGAACTGGATTTAAAATTGTCCCATAAACGTCAAAATCATAAATTGAGCACTTAGAAAGCATATATCCAACCAGTGGACCAAAGCTGTCTCCTGTAGATCTGTCTGAACCTATGCCAACTACCGCAATCCTACTGTAAGTCTTTTCAATCTCTGAAGCCATGGTAAGGATTTGTTTGTTTAGCTTAAATTGGCACGTCTTGTCGTTAGTAGTGAAATGTGTTTTTTTTACTACTTTAATCATATTCACTTCTACTCCCCAAAAAAAATTTTTATATTCAACATTTTGAAATACAAGCTTCAGGTAACTAGTCTATTAGATACTAATTTCTTATTGCATTCTAAACTCATAAATCAAAATGCTAAAAATTCTTTATACATTTCTCTATTTATATATCAATATTATATAACAAAAAAAACTGATTTGGTAGTAAAAAACTGGGTAATGAGATGTAAATTCTAATTGTTACTATAAAATTCTTTCAAAAAAGCCTTGCGAACATGCGTTCGCTAATGTATAATAGGGATATACTTGGTATATTAAATTCCCTGGAGGTACATATATGAAAAAGCAAATGCATATAAGAGTTGATGAAACTCTTTATGAAAAACTCAATAAATATTCTAGTAAAACAAACAGTTCTATGCAAGACCTTGTTCACGAATCAATTGTAGAATATCTTTCTGAAAAAAGTGATAAGTCATCAAGTAATGATAAGTTTACTTTTATTGACCTTTTTGCAGGTATAGGAGGAATGAGGATAGCCTTTGAAATGTGTGGTGGAAGCTGTGTATTTTCTTCTGAATGGGATAAATATAGTCAAAAAACATATATGAGTAATTTTGGAGAAAAACCCGAAGGAGATATTACAAAGATAAACGAAAAAAATATACCTGACCACGACATACTTGTTGCAGGATTTCCCTGTCAGCCTTTTTCCATTGCAGGAGTATCTAAAAAGGTTAGTTTAGGAAAGCTGCATGGATTCTTGGATAAAACTCAAGGAACTTTATTCTTTGATGTTGTAAGAATTATTAGCGAAAAGCAGCCAAAAGCTTTTTTACTTGAAAATGTTAAAAACCTTAAATCACATGATAAAGGAAAAACATATAAAACAATAATGGAAGCACTTAATGCACTTGATTATGAAGTTTTTGATGATATACTTGACGGCAAATTTTATGTGCCTCAGCACAGAGAAAGAATCCTTATCGCTGGATTTAAAAGAAAAACATATGGAACAAATATAAGTTTTGAGTTTCCAACACCACCTAATAAAAATTTAAAATTAAGAGATATCCTTGAAAGCACTGTCAACGATAAGTATACCCTTTCAGATAAGCTATGGAGTTACCTTCAATCCTATGCAAAAAAACACAGACTCAAAGGAAATGGGTTTGGATACGGCTTGGCAGACTTAGATGGTATAACTCGCACACTAAGTGCAAGATATTATAAGGATGGTTCTGAAATTCTTTTACCTCAAGAAAATAAAAATCCTCGACGGCTTACCCCACGAGAATGTGCTCGATTACAGGGTTTTCCTGATTCTTTTAAAATAGTGGTTTCGGATACACAGGCTTATAAACAGTTCGGAAATTCAGTAGTTGTTCCACTTATTACAGCCGTTGCAGAAAAAATTACATCAAAGGTTATTAGTAATAAGCTAGAGGTGAAAAACTATGCCGTCTGAAATTTCATTAAAAGCTATAGAATCCGTTAAAAAAAATTGCAAGTGCCTCCATATAGATAAAGTTAAACTTCAAACCTTCAGGCAAAGGTTTTGCCCCGCCTAAAGGTTAAAGCCTTAAAATCTTTCTTGTGTGAGATATTTTTGTCAGGTACCAGATAATTTACTGATTTAATAAGTTTACCGCTCAACTGTATCAAAAAGACTTCTTATTTTTAAACTATCTTTTAAAGTTTTTATGTCTTTTATTTTAGTCAAAGTATCTTTTTCAACTTCAACTACCTTTTTATTCCTAGGAACTAGGTCAAAATAATTATCCCTGAAAATAATATCTTCTCCTTCTATCTGTAGCTCTACATATTTAGCTAGTGATTTTGAGGTTAAGGATATTGAATATTTATCTTCTTTTTCTATAACTTCTGCACCTATATCTGGATCTTTAAATAAAAAGTGCTTTGGCTTAACAAAAAGTAGTGTGCCCACATGCTGTTTTCCCTTTTCTGTATGCAGCTGATACTCTAGGTACATTCCCATTTTCTTTTTATATGAGTTAAGGACATCTTTAAAGTCTAAGGTTTCAAACATTCCTGTCTTTAGAGAATCAATTTCAAAGTTCACCGTTCCCTCTTTTAAAATGTCCGATTCATTATTTCTCAATTTCCACACTATGCTTCCCTTTACATCTTTCATAGTTTCATTTGTCACATGGAGTTCAACCTGTGTATCTCTATCATTTACAGATAATAAGACAGGTGCAAAGAATTTCTTTGCAAAATAATGGAGAGCTTTCCATCTGCCATAATAGTCTATAGAAGACCAAGAAGCAACAGGCCAGCAATCATTGAGCTGCCAGTAAATAGCTCCCATACACCTTCCTCTGTTTCTTCTCCAGTGTTCCACTCCATACTTTATTGCTTCAGCCTGCAACAGCTGGGAAACATATATTAAAGAGCTAAAATCTTTTGGGTATTTAAAGGTTTCAGATAAATAGTAAAGTATTTTTCCATTTGCAGTACCATTTTTCTGGTGCTTTTCCATAACATATGAAAATATATTTCTATCTTCTGGCAGAGTAAAAGATTCAATGGTTTTCTCTGGTGGGAATGATTGAAAACCAAACTCACTCACAAATCTAAAGTTAAAGTTTCTGTAATGGGTAAAAGGCTTTAGTCCATGCCATACATCCCAGTAATGCACATTCCCTGCATTTTCATCATCAGGGTTTTCAAAACCCCCACCAGAACTAGGCGATGAAGGCCAGTAAAAGCTATTTGAATCATATTCTTTTACCACCTCCGGAAGAAATATTTCAAAAAGTTTTATGTACCCAGTCTTATGCCTTGCCCTTTTTGGAAAATCCCAATAAAACCAGCCGCTCTCTATTTCATTATTTCCACACCAAAGTCCTAAACAGGCATGGTGTCTTATTCTTTTTATATTATCTTTAGCTTCCTCAACTACATTTTCAATAAACTCATCTGTTACTTCATATACAGCACATGCAAACATAAAGTCCTGCCATACGATTAAGCCGTATTCATCACACAAATCAAAAAAGTAATCTTCAGGATAAATTCCTCCACCCCACACTCTAATTATATTAAAGTTAGCCTCCACACTGCTTTTTATGAGGTACTCGGTTTTTTCTCTGTTGCATCTTGGTAGTATACTGTCTTCAGGAATGTAGTTTGCACCCATTGCAAATATATCCTTTCCATTTACAACAAACTCAAAACCCTCACCCCACTCATCCTTTTGCCTGTTAATTTTTATAGTTCGAAGTCCTATTCTTAACTTTTTACTGTCTAAATACCTTCCATTATTTTTCAACTTAATCTCCACAGTATAAAGCGGTTGATTCCCATAACCATTTGGCCACCAAAGCTGTGGATTTTCAATATCTAAATGAATGTTGTTTGACAAGTCTTTTGTTGTCTTTTCAGAAGTTATCACCTCTCCCTTTGGTGAAGTAATAACAGCTTCTAAATCTAAAAACTCGCCACTAAAATTTTCAACATCAATCTTTATATCAAGTCCCACTTTATCCTTTTCATGTTTTTGTGTAATGTAAACATCATCAAGCTTCCCATAACTGTAGCCTGTTATAAATATATCTCTCCATATGCCCAAATCCGGTATCTGAGGCCCCCAGTCCCATCCGAAGGTACAATGCCCCTTTCTTATATGAGGAAACCCTTTAACTGCATCTTCCGCACCCCACAGTGGATTTTCTTCATTCTTTTTTTGTACATACTTCAATGAGGATTCAAAAATAATATGTATTGTGTTTTTCCCTTCATGAACATAATCCTTAATATTAAACTCATATGTTCTGTGCATATTTTCAGTCTTTCCTACAAGCTTATCATTTATTTTTATTTGAGCTAGAGTATCTAATCCCTTACAGCACAAAACAAGTCTATGCTGATTTAACAATTTTTCGTCTATATAAAATTCTCGTTTATATTCATATGCCTTGGCTGCTATTTCTAAAGCTTTTATTTCATTATCTCTGTAAAATGGATTATCAATAACACCATTATTTAATAAATCATTAAAGACAGAGCCTGGAACACTTGCTTTATACCAATTATTATTATCCCTGCTCTTCATTTTCCATCCACCATTTAAATTAAGCACCATGTTGACATTCCCCCCATGTCCTTTTTATTTATACATACAATTAATTCTATGTTAAAAGGCAAAATCCTTTTTGTAAGAAAAGGAGCCGGCAGACTGTGTGAAAATTATTGAAAATTCAGGTGAAATGCTTGACATTACTGGATTTAAACTTGTTTTTATAGCATAATTAATATATAAAATATTAACGAGGTATAATTATGGCATATATACAAGGGATAAACGGGAGTGTCACCCAAATGTTCCCAGGTCATCTAGATGATTATGGAAATAAGAGGACGATTCTTTTGTCTTATCTCTTAAAACATTATTTCTAAATCAACATTAAAACCAACTAATAAAAAATCATCTTTATCATCAATTGAAATTTTTACTGGAATAACCGTATCATTATTTCTATTTACAGCCATATCTGAAATATCAACAACTTTACCTTTATATGTTTTCGTTCTATCTGCTAATGTAATAATATTCACTTTCATTCCTTCTTTAATATCTTTAATAAAAATCTCAGAAATATCTGCTTTTATGTACATACTGTCCATATCTAAAATTTCAATTGTGTCTGCAGGCTTTTCTCCGCTTAGAAAATCTCCTTCATTAATTGATAAATTATAAATTAATCCATTGGAAAAATTTGCAACAACCTTGTCTTCATTCAAAAAGTTTTTTTCCAGTTTTTCCTTCATAATTTGAATGTCAATTTTAGTTTTTGTTAAGCGTCCTTCTAGTTCAAATAATTCATTTTTCAAATCCATAATTTGATTTTTCAAATTTTTAAGTTCATTTTCTAAATTTAATTTTAAACTTTTTTTATCAAGTATTATATCTTGAATTATTTTCTTTCTTTCATTAATTTCTTTTTCCAGTTTATCTAAATCAGTCTTTGGTATAGCACCTATATCTAGCAAATCTTTTTTGCTTTCTTTATCGCTAATCAATTCATCTAATATTAATTTTTCATTTTTTAAATTGTGATTCATTTTTTCTAATTCACTATTACCATATGTGTCAATATATTCCTGCTTAATATTAATTTTTTCTTCAATTGAAATTAATGTTCTTTTTATATTTTCCTTCTCTTTTTTCTTTTCATCAATTTGCCTTTCAAAATGAGATTTGTTTATTTTAAATAATTCACTTTTTTTCCCAACCCCTTGCCCTTCTTCTACATATATTTCTTCAATAAATGCAGGAAAGTCTATTTCAATGCTTTCTTTATGTTCTGCTTGAACTACACCATAAGTATTTATTATCCTTTTTTCATTTTCATTTGTATTATTAATATTTGTGACTTCTGTAGAATTCTGACTACAACTTGATATTAAAAATATAATAGTTATGTTTAGTATTATCAGCTTTATTTTTTTCACGATTTCACAACCCTTCCATCTTTTATCTCCAGTATCCTTTGGCTATAACTGGCAGCCTCTTCTGAGTGAGTTACTTGCACAATAGTGATACCTTTTTCCTTGTTTATTTTCTCCATTAATTTTAACACATTTTTTCCTGTTTTACTATCCAAATTTCCAGTAGGTTCATCAGCCAAAATAATTACAGGATCATTAATTAATGACCTGCAAATTGCAACTCTTTGTTGTTCCCCTCCTGATAATTCTTTTGGGGTATGTTTCTTTCTTTTATAAAGACCTACTGTATTTAAAAGATTATACATTTTTTCTTGATAATCTTTTGATTTTTTGTTATCTAACAAAATTGGAAGCATTATATTTTCTTCAACACTTAAGTTTGGCATAAGATTATAAAATTGAAATATGAAGCCAATATTTTCTCTTCTAAAAACACTTTTTTCTCTATCTTCCATTTCACTTATGTTTTTTCCATCTATATTTATATTTCCATATGTAATATCATCTAAAGCTCCAATTAAATAAAGTAATGTACTTTTACCTGCTCCTGAAGGACCCATTATAGATACAAATTCGCCCAAATAAATATTTTCATTAATTCCATTCAATACTTTTGTTTCTAATTGTCCACTACCATAAAATTTATATAAATCAACTATTTCAATAATTTTCTTCACTAAAAACCCCCTTTCTTTACAAAGTTTTTTAACATTTTACACTTACTTTTTAGATTAAAATTTATAACAGTGTTTTATATATTTATTATTTTTACTACTCAAGCTTAATATTTTGAACAATATTTGTATTCATTATTTTTTTAACAGGTACAATAACTGCAATCATAACAATCACAATGCTACATATAATAGAAAATAAATAATTGATTATATCATTACTAATTGTTATCACCGATAAATCCATTGCTTTAAATACCTGCGGTAAAATTAAAATATTCAAATATGCTGAAGTTACTCCGACTAAACCGCCTATAATCCCACCTGTAAAAGCTTCAACCAATGTCATTTTTAAAATTTCTATTTTACTCATTCCAATAGAATAATATAAACTCAATGATTTTCTTCTAGACATTAAGCATATAACAACATTGTTGAATATTCCAATAATGCCAATTAATAACGTTAATAAAGAAAACGCTTTTAGCATATTAAAAGTCTCTCTGTTACCATCTATTGCATTTTGCTTCATTTGTTCTGCTGTCGTAATAACCGGCTTACGTTTAATAAAATTATTCTTTATTGTATTTTTTATACTTTCAGTATCATTTACTGTTTTAACATATATATAAGAATAATTTCTGCTTCCAGAATCTAATCTAAAAAACCTATTTGATATAAGAGCATAATCACCACTTTTCCAATCTGATTCAAAAAAACCAATTACTTTGTATTTTTTTAAACCTCTTGGCATCTTTAAGGATATATAATCTCCTTCATTTAAAGAATATCTTTTCCTTAATACATTTGAAAGCAAAATATTTCTGCTCGAATTAAGCTCTTTAAATAAATATTCATAATCTCCAATAATATCTTCATTCCAGAAATCTAAATAATTAAATGTATCAATACCTATAACATTATGAATATACTCTCCTTTTTCCAAATACTCAACTTTATAAAGTTCATATGCACCATATGTGTCTTCTATGCCATCAATATTGCTTATCATATTTTTAAAATTTCTATCACTTTCATTAGCAAATATACGCATATCAAAATTAACATAGTCTTCATATAATCTCTTTTCGTTCTCAATCACATTGTCACTTATTGTAATAATCAACAAAACACTACAAACGCCAATTGCTATAAGAGTAATATTATTTAAAAAAGCCTTATCTTCCCTAATATTTTTTATTGCAAGACCGCCTTCTTTTCCAAAACAAAATCTCATTACAGATTCAAATATAACTTTAAAATACTTTATAATATAGGGAATTAAAAATGCAATTGAAATAACATTCATAATCATGCAAAGTACACTACCAAAAATCGCTAATTCACCAAATATAAATCTAGGAATTATATTACTAAAAATAAAAACCAGAAGTAAAATTATAAATTTTCTTCTACTTTTATTTCTCTTTTTATTTTCCTGTAAATTCAAAATAACGTTTTTAACCGAAATTCTAGATATTCTTATTATTGGTATGATAGAACTTATTAATGAAATAACTATTGCAAAAATCATCCCTATCCACACATTCCATCCTGTTAAAGCAGTCATATTTATCACTTCATTTCCTGAATCAATTATAGTTCTAGACATAATATTTAATGCAACTGCACTTAAACCTACTCCGAGAAATGCAGATATTATTCCATATAAAAGACTTTCTCCTATTAAAATATTCGCAACATTAGATTTTGTAGCACCAATACTTCTCAAAACACCTACACTAGGCATTCTTTCTATGCTTATAACCTTAAAGGTAGAATAAATTATATATATACTCATTGCCGAAACAACAATTACCATCATTAATAACTGTGTTTCCACTTGATTCATTCTTGTTTCTTGTTGATTGTTTATTACCATTTCCCTTACTGTATATCTGGAATAGATTTCACTTAATTTATTAATGATATCATTCTTTTCTACAGAATCTTTAAGCTTAATATATGCTGTACTAACCATTCCCTTTGCATTATTATATGTTGCTATAGTCTCTAACGGAATGATTGCATATCTTTCCTGTCTTTCATCAGTAAAAAAACTGGATTTCTTCGCCACTCCGTATATCGTATATTTTTGAATTTTGTTGTTTATTTCTATGTCAATTGAATCTCCAATCTCTAAATTATAATCTTTTGAAGTTTTATTGCTTATTATCAATTTTTTACCTTCGAAAGATTCATTCTCGCATAAATCCTCAAAAATAACTGGACTAAATATATTTAAATCCTCAAAACAAATAGCTTTAACATTTAAAAATACAATTTCATCATTATGCTCATAATATGCATTTGATTCAATCATTCCAACTGAAAACTCAAACTTATCTTGAAATTGTTGCATATTTTCAATTCTAAAAAAAGCACTTGGTGATAATCTGTTCGGATGTATAATAATGTCAGAATCTCCAGAATAATTAACAACCTTGTTGTAATTTATCTGGGTAACTGCCTCTGCTATAGAGTTTGACGCTATAAACAATCCTGCTGAAATAGAAATTGACAGTATAACCAATAGCGTACGAAATTTTTTTTCTAAAATATTAGTAATTATAAATTTAAAAATAACTGCTAATTTATTTTTATACATTAAAAAACTCCCATTTAAAATATATGAAAATTTTGTTGACTTTATTGTGTATATTTTTCCGCTTGTAGTTTGAATAAATATGCATATCGCCCATTATTTTTCATCAATTCTTCATGTCTTCCGACTTCAACAACCTTCCCGTTTTCTAAAACCATTATTTTGTCCATTTCGATAATATTTGATAGTCTATGTGAAATGATTATAGTACCTTTTTTGTTACAAACCTTAAAGTAATTTTTTAACATTACACTTTCTGCTTCTGGATCTAAAGAAGCTGTTGGTTCATCTAGTACAACTATATTAGTATCTCTAAAAAACGCTCTTGCTAATGCAATTTTTTGCCAGTTGCCCCCTGACAATTCTTCCCCTTTTTCACTAAATTGTCTTGTTAAATAAGTATCTAGACCTTCTTCCATTGAATTAACCACCTGTTCAATTCCACTTATTTTACATGCTTCATTAATACGTTCTAAATTATCACTATTTTTCACATCAGAAATAGTAATATTCTCCCTCAAACTAAAAGCATATCTGGGGTAATCTTGCAATATAGCAGTGAATTTGCTTCTATAATTTTCAATATTGTACTTCCTAACATCAATACCATTAACAAGTATTACCCCTTCATTTGGTTCATAAAATCTTAATAGTAATTTCACTAAAGTTGTTTTTCCTGCACCATTCCACCCTACTATAGCTACTTTCTCTCTAATATCAAATTTAAAACTAACATTTTTTAAAACTTTTTTGTTAGTATCAGGATATTCAAAAGACACATTTCTAAACTCTATTTTTGAAATATCTTCTAGTTTTAAAGACCCAGATGAAATGTATCTTGGTTTAATATTAAAAAAGTCCTTGTATGTATTTATTCTCATTTCATTATCATATATTTTTACAACCGCAAACATCAAATTATTTATAGCACTTATAACATTTTTATATACACCATTATATAAACTAAAATCTCCTATAGTAAGTGTACCCCTTATTATCCTATACCCAGCATAAAACATTATGTAAAAACCACCTAATATAGGGAATATTTGCATACCAGATTTATATGCCCATTTTTTAAATTCAATTTGTCTTTTTTCTTTAAACCACTTAGTCCATATATTTGAGTACCTCTCTAAAAATACATTATATAATTTAAATAATCTTATATCAATAGCAAAAAACTTATGCGTTAATACATTTTGTATATATGACATTTTCCGTTCTTCTGGAACCCTCTTTTTTTGCCATTTATATGTGACTTTTGCAAATTTTTTTTCAGCTAAAATTGAAGGCACGCTTAAAACAACTAATATTAAAGAAAAATACCATGCAAGATTACTTAGCACTATAATAGCAATAGTAAACTGAATAATTGATTGTATAAAAACTACAATTGAATCAACGATTTTCTTTAATGCATTTGAATCCCTTCTAACATTAGAAACATCATCATAAAAAGTATGTGAATCAAAAAAAGAAATATCAAGTGTATTAATTTTGTTAAATATTTTTTTATTTATATAATATCCAACAATATCACTGTTTTTATTTGTAAAATATGTATTTGTTCTTTTCAAAATTATATTAGCTAATTCCAAAAACAACATTACACCAATTAAACCAGATAAAATCAATATACTAGAGTTTTCATCATTATTTTTTAATATAGTTAAACTCAATAAATCTATTATCTTTTTTCCATACCAAAGGCCAAGCATTGGAATAACTGAAGTTAGCAAACAAATTAACAGCTGAACTATAAACGGAGGACCTACTGCCTTCCATATTATATCTATGCTAAACAAAAGTGTATTTATCATTTTTTTTATGTATTTTATTGGATTAACTAATGCTTTCATTTTATCCCCCAACATTTAAAAACATATTATTTTGAGTTTTTACATAGTTTTAGAATTTTATGTTTATTTAGTTCAAAATAGCTATCAATAGTTTCTCGAGCAAAATTACATACAGGTTCTTTGAAATTTTTACCATTTGTGGCAATGCAAGCCCATGTACAACCCGTCCCACAAATTGGTGCAATACTACATTCTCTACATTTGTCTATATTGGTTATGTCTCTTTCCCATAATTTTTCGGCTTCTTGGTCTAATTTCAAACTCGGCAAATATCTTCCTATCGCATATTCTTCCATTCCAACTGTTTCTGGGCATGGATAAATATTTCCTTCTGCCCCAAATATATAATATTTTCGTTTACCTGCTGCACAAGGTTGCGGATTAATAACTTTCTTTTTTTTCTCCCTCCAAATGCTCCTCAATAGTGATGTTCTTATTTCAATATCTTTTCCTAAAGACATATGAAATTTTTCTTTTGTTTTTTCTACATCTTCAACAGCTGCATATATTTCTTTAAGCAATTCACTTTCTGGCATCCAATTCGGTAAATTAAAAGTACAAAAATGATCTGTAATAGGTGCAATCTGACATTTGAACAAAGGAGATATATTCCATTTCTTTTGTTCAATAAACTCTAATACATTTGATAAGTATTTAACATTATTTTTGCCTGTATTAATTCTTAAGTTAACCCTAATCCCAATAGCCAAAAGTAAATCTACACTTTTGGTTATTTCATCAAACGTTCCACTTCCATCAACTTTGACTCTATATTTATTATGAATATTTTTAGAACCATCAATTGTAACTTGAATAGATTTAATAGTGTTTTTATATTCATTTAATTCATCTTTATATTGATAAAGATGTGTAGAATTTGATATCGCACTAACAAAGTACCCTTTATTCCTTGATTTTTTTAATATATAACTAACAATATCTTTTGTACTTGGTAAAAAAGGCTCTCCTCCATATAACAATATTTGAGGTTTTTTTATATCTTTTTCACTACAAACCTCTTCAATTGCTTTGAATATTTTATCTACATCTTTTTCTTCTAAAACCTTGCTTTTTGTTCTCGTGCCAATGCCCTCAAAACAATATTTACACCTCAAATTACACATATATGTTGGACAAATAACAAACGTTCCCGTCTTAGATTTGTATTTTGCATTTTTAATTAAATCTTTTATTTTATCTAAATCCTCATTTTTTGATATGATATATCCTCTTTCCTTTAAAGCTACAACAAAATCTTTATTTATATCAACTTTGCTAGGATTTTTTAAATATTGAATTATATTTTTCTCAACTATATCAATTGCCCCGCTTAAAGTATTTAATAATATATATTTGTTTTCTTCCAGTTTGTAATATATGTAGTATCTGGTAGTTACCATTTTCTCCTCTCTTTCTTCAAAAGAATTTACATCCTTATTCTTGAAATTTAATCGTTTCTATTTTTTTATATTATTTAAAATCTTGCATTTTACAACATTATGTATTATAAACTACAGAATTATTTTAATATCTCTTAATTTATGCTTTCTCTTGATTGGGTTATCGTAATTTTCTTTTTTCAAAAATTCATCTTTTACTTTTAGCAATATGGTGAATATTTTAAAAAATAGCAGTATATATTTTTTAATTTATATAAGTATAAATAATAAAATACCTCTAAAATGGTTTTAAGTATTTCTTTAACAAATAAATTTGAAAACACATCAGAAATTTTGCATAAGAATTTTCCTTTATGTTTAATCTCAAAATTATTAACAGTAATAGCTCTATTCTTTTAACTATAATCACAACAGATACTAAAGTCACAACAAGCATCTTGATCACAACAATCTTGATCACAACATTCTTGATCACAACACATGTTATTTTCATCGCTTTCAATATCTAGATTAATCCATAAATCATTTGTATTATTTAAAGAATTCATTATCTCCTCACACCCCTTTACTTACTTATTTATATATACTGCTATTAAATCTCTACTTTTTATACTTTTTTAATCTTACTAAAAACATATTTTTTTTAAATTTTTTGTCTACCCTCAAAATAATTAACAGTAATAATCTTATTTTTAATAATTTCTATTTTGGGGACAAAGATAGAAATTGCAGTACTTTAAGAAATTAATTTTATTTAATAAACTTAGCAGTATATAAGAAATTTTTATTTGTACTATTAGTACTTATATTTATGTCCTATAATATTTTTAGAACTTCTTGTTTTATTACCTTTTAAGTGTTTATTTAGCTACTATAATCACAACATGCTTCATCTAAATCACAGCATGCCGTCGAAAAATCACAACACACTGACTCTTGATCACAACAATCTTGATCACAACAATCTTGATCACAACACATGTTATTTTCATTGCTTTCATCATCTAGATTAATCCATAAATCATTTGTATTATTTAAAGAATTCATTTATATCCCCCTTTTTTATTTCTTATATACCGCTAAAACCAATACTTTTTAATTATTTGTTTGTTTGTTTGTACTTACAAGACTTAAAAACTTTTCAGTATTATCATTTAAAAACTTATTTATTATTTCGCGTGTTCTACCACAATAAGGTGCATTAGGACGTCCATTATGTTTTAATGCTCCATATAGACATCCTCCACCACATAATGTGGAAATATTACAATTTACGCATTCATCAATCTCAAATATTGTTCTGTCTTTCCAATCATTTAGCTTATCTTCATATAATTCAAGTTCAGGCCAATATTTCCCAACAGCATATTTTTCTTTCCCTATAGTCTCACCACATACATAAATAAAACCATCTGGACCAACTCCAACTGAACTTACTCTCCCAGCTTCACAAAAACAAATATACGGATTGAATCTACCTTTTCCTATTTTTGTATTAATGATTTTATATAAATGACCTACTACTCTATACATATCAGAACCTAGTATAGTTTTATATCTTTCCTTCAGATATTCTATATCTTCAAATTTATCAATTAGTGCAGTAAGTATTTCAAATTCGGGTAAACATGCACAAGTAGGATTATCTTCACCATGTGAACTTACAGGTGATAATTGAGCTCTAAAATTACTATAATTAACCCAAGATTTTTCTACAAATTGATCCAATAATTCTTGTAATTTATCAATAACTTCTAAATCAGTATTGACTCTAACTTTTACATTAAAACCATCTTTTATTAATCTGTCTATATTAGATTTTATAATATCAAATGTCCCTTTCCTATTATATAACACCCTTCTTTTATCATGTATATCAGAAGGTCCATCTAATGTTATTTGAAATGAAATTATTTTTTTATATAGCTTGAACACATCCCAAAACATTCCAATGTTCACACCATTAGTTATTATGTTTACACGAATATTCTTTTTACTTAACTTTTTTAAAATGTATTCAACAATTTCATACGTATGTTTTTGTAAAGGCTCTCCTCCAAAAAGAGTTACTCTATAACCTTTCCTTCCTAAATTAGGTATTATATTTTCCTCTATTTTTTCTATGGCTTGGTCTACTTGTTCTTTTGTCATTGTTTTTTTATTTTCATGCATACTACCGTGACTTTGAAAACAATATGGACATCTTAAGTTACAACTATATGTCGGACAAATAATTATTCCTTGTTCTTTTGGTAAAAACTTATCAGTTCTTAATTTATAATTTTTTTTCAGATTAAAAAATCTTTGTTTTTCCTCTTCATTATTTTTGTATAAATAGCCTCTTTCTTTTAACATACCTACAATTCCATCATCTTTAGGTACTTTTCCTTCATTAATAAAGCTACAAGTTTTATCATCAATAACATCAACAGCACCAGATAAAGTATTTATTATTAGATTATTATCCGGTTTTAAACGATGTTTTATTAAATATTTAGTAACTATCATGTACATCCCCCTCCAATAAAAGCTTTAATTTAATTTTGTTTACTTTTTAATTTTTTGTTAATCATATTTGTGTATTTTAACTTGCAATCCTGTCTTCTCACCTTACCATTTATTGTTCGCTCAATTTTTCTTGTGGCAAAAATATATTTTACTCTAACCCCAACCTCTTCAAATATATTGTTTTTTATCTTTTTTATTATATCTAGTAATAGGTCTTCTTTGGATATTACTGTCTCAATTACCAATGCAAGTTTTTCATCTTCATTGTTTAGTTCATAAACACTAAATGCAACACATGCTTTTATTCCTGCATATTCTTTATTTATAACTGTTTTTTCAATTTCACTTGGTAAATAATGCCTCCCATTGATAATTATTAAATCTTTTTTCCTGCCTGTTATAAATAAATTATTTTTATATATAAAACCTAAATCGCCTGTTGCAAACCAACCATCTCTCAAACATTCATCTTTACTATTTAAATAATTAGAAAATAGTGATTTACCTTTTATAATTATTTCCCCTATCTTTCCTTCTTCCGCTTCTTCTCCACAACTTTTTTCTATCTTTATCTCCGTATTAGAATCAACATTACCAAGTGAAACTAACTTAATAGAATTCTTACTTTTATCTTGGCATTCCTTAGCTAAACAATCTTCATACATTGCTTTACTATCAAATGAAAATACATTTGGTTTAGCATCTTTATCTGATATCGTAACTGCCAGAGTAGCTTCGGCAAGCCCATAGCAAGGTAGCATTGCCTTTTCATCAAAACCTATATTTGTAAATTTCTCGTTAAATTCCTCAATTATCTTTGCACTAATATGTTCTGAACCATTAAAACAAATTCTCCAAGACGATAAGTCAATTCCTTGAACATCAGTATCTCGTATTCTTTTAACACAATAATTAAAAGCAAAATTGTTAGCTGCTGAAAGAGTGGCCCTATAATCATTAATGTAATGCAACCACTGACTTGGTTTTCTTATGAACTGTTTAGGTGAAAACAACATTACTGGTATCGCTTTACATATACCGGTAAGCAGTACTCCAACAATTATCGAAAGTATTTGCTTATCGAAAGAAAAGGGACCGTAACTTATATAAATCAATGAACTTAGCCCCGACATCTTTCGATAATATCACAATTAGCGGCAAAAATCATTTAACCATTGAAGTAATTCTGTATCTTCTTTCCATTCGGGGATATCCTGTGTCACTACATTCGGGTAATTTCGTTCAAGAACAGACCGCTTTAATTCGGTTTCTGTCTTTAAATATATTTCAGTTGTTGTTATGCTCACATGACCTAAAAAATCTCTAATATAGATTAAGTTTATGCCAGATTCCAGCATATGAACAGCCTTTGCATGGCGAATCATATGTGGATGAATTCTATCAGATTGCATAATTTCCGGATAATTCTTTTTAGCTTGATTAAAATATTTGTTCAATATATAGCAAATGCCAGGCCGTGTAAACTTTTGGCCCCTGCTATTAGAGAAAAGAGAAGATTGTTGCCTACCATTACTCTTTAAATTGAAGTCGTTCATATACCTGGATACCAAGTTTACTGTATTGCCTATGATTGGAACACATCTTGTCTTTTTGCCTTTACCTGTCAATGTAACTGTTGCAGGAGAATGAAGTCTGATATCTTTAACACAAAGGTCAATCAATTCTTGTACACGAGCACCAGTATCATACAAGATTGCCATTAGAGCAAGATTCCGACGATCTCTACGATTTTTAACATCGGGTTGATCAAAAAGCAGTTTCATTTCTTCTTTAGTAAGGTAACTGATTGCTGGCCGAGGTTTCTTTTTAAATGGGATATTAAGTATTTTTTGCATTTCAAATAAGTCATCGGGATATTCTGCTTGTGCATACCTGTAGAAACTATGTATTGCAGCAAGTCGCTGATTTCTAGTACTGATACTGATTTGATTGTTTTTTTCTAACCATAAAAGAAATTCAACAACGGTTTGAGCTCTAATGTCTTTGAATTCAAGTCTTTCCAGGTGAATATATTTTTCATCGCGCATATATGTAAGTAATTGCCGAAATGTGTTTCTATAGGACTTTATTGTATTAGTACTAACATTACGTTGACTAATAAGAAAATCAGAAAAATATTTTGTTGTAATCCTAGCAAAATTAGTTTGTTTCATTTTGACTCACCTCCGGAATGACCCAGCCACAACCAGATTCAACTGCTTTAACAATATCAGGATATAATTCAGATGTCATTCTAAGATATCGTTGACTGCCGCGAATGTCCTCATGTCCGAGATAGACTGACAAGTATGCAAGACAATTTGTTAAGTCTCTACCTTGGCGAACCCAGTTTTTTAGACAGGTAACGGCATATAGATGCCGAACATCATGTAAGCGTGGTCCCTTCCCGGTATGAGCAATACCTGCTTGCCATAGAATATTCCTAAACCAGCTATAAACTGTGCTTGTGTCTAATTGCCCACCATACGGAGATGGAAAGAAAAATAGATTGTCGGGATTGGCAATAACAACGTCAATATAATACACCCTACATCGTTGTAACAAACTATCTGCTATTGGAATAATGCGTTGCTTATTAAACTTTGTATGTTGAATAAATAGAGTACCTTTTTTAAAGTCGACGTCGCCTTTTTTTAATTTTACTGCTTCTGA
>NZ_JAVDDS010000017.1 GCF_030848475.1 Herbivorax alkaliphila | reverse complement strand
CGTAATTTATTAAAAAGCTAATGAGTGCCTTAGAAATAACGGCCTATTCTCAAGGACAAAATCCCGATGATTTTGAACGATAAAAATTGGATGCTATTTCTTAGCCATTACTGATTCCCCAAATATAAGTTAAAAACACTATATACTTAATTATATTTTCTTTTACGCAAATAGTAAAGAGTTGATTTTATTTTTTATAAAATTTATAAAAAGTTTTACAAATTTGACTTTGTAAAAATACTACTCTAAACTATACATATAAAGTGATTTGTGCTTAAGTTGTTTAAAATTAAAGTGAAAATAGTTGCTTTTTACATAAGATAAATGGATTTAGACAAAGAGAGATGAATAAATTATATAAGTAGTATAATAACCAAAGTAATAGGAGTGATAGTATTTTTTCAGAATTATTCAGTCAGGACGTTTATGCATGGGTAGTTCTCCCCCTGCTTATTTTTGTGTCAAGAATTTTAGATGTATCTATAGGAACAATAAGAATTATATTTGTTTCAAGAGGCAAAAGTCTTCTTGCACCACTTTTGGGTTTTTTCGAAGTTTTAATTTGGATTGTTGTTATCGGTGAACTTATGCAAAATTTGGATAGTGTTTTTTCCTATGTAGCGTATGCAGGCGGTTTTGCAATGGGAACTTATATAGGAATGCTTATTGAGGAAAAGCTTGCAATAGGGATGTTGTTGGTTAGAATTATAGTTATGAAAGATGAATGTCATATGAAAAGTCGTTTGTGTGAAGCAGGTTTTGGAGTTACTGTTGTTGATGCACAGGGAAAGACCGGGGAAGTAAAAATAATTTATTCTATTATAAAGCGTAAGGAGTTAGAGGATGTTGTTGATATAATAGAGAAATGTAATTCAAAGGCATTTTACTCAATAGAGGATGCACGAAAAGTAAATCAGGGTGTATTTAGGTCAGGAGGAGCAATGTCTTACAGTAAAAGAAATAAATTTGGAATATCTAAGTTCTATAGAAGGTTTGGACGCAAGTCAAAGTAGTTAGAAATGGCTACGAATTGTAAATCAGGAAGTGATTTTAGGTGAGTGAAAATATTCTGCCAAAGGCATGGGGAAGTGTACTGGATTCGGCAACGTTTATACCCGTAATAGTAAAATCTATTGAAAGGTTTCATGATACTAGCTGGCACATGGAGCCTAATAGTCATGAGTTTTTTGAGATGGTTTATATTAAAAAAGGGAATGCTGTATTTGAAATATCAGGAAGTCCTGTTGAGATAGGACCTAATAATATTATTATTATAAAACCAGGGCAGTTTCATAAATTTGAAGTAAAATCTCAGACAGGTTGTGAATTTATTGTTTTAAGCTTTAGGCTTGAAAACAAATTTGATAATCAATTTTCAGGGGTTTCTTTAGAGGATTTTTTGAATTTTGTAAACAAAAAAGAGTGGGGAGCTTTTATATCTTTAAAGGTCAGCCACAAAAACGAAATAATTAATTTATTAAATAGAATATTAAGTGAGCGTGAGAATCCTGAAATTGGGAGTGAGTTTTTAAATTATTTGCTTGTTTTAGAGTTGTTTGTTTTAATATCAAGAGCATTAAAAATGGAATGGGAAAACAGTATAAAAAACAAAAGTCCCAAATTAAAAGAGCTTATACAGGCGGCAGTAAATTATATACATAATAATTATGAGAGAGATATTTCACTAAAGGATATTTCAAAGTATGTTTTTTTAAGTTCAAGTTACTTCACAAGGGCATTTAAAGAAGAAGTAGGTGTAAGTCCTATAAACTTTCTTTTGACAGTCAGGGTAGATAGGGCAAAAGAATTATTAAGAGATACAGATACTAAAATAAGTGATATAGCCCTAAGTGTTGGATTTTCTAACCAACAAAGATTTAATGATATATTTAAAAAATATACAAAAAAAACGCCCCTTCAATATAGAAAACAAAATAGATAAAAATTTAATGGGAATATTTTGGGTGTAAAAATTTTTTCGAAAATGTAAAATTTATATTTATATTTCTTTTTTTTGTGCTATAATTATAAATAGCATTATTATCGAAGGAAAATATGTAAACTAAAAACTTCATAAGATTTATATTGAGTATTGCTACCTTAGCAAACTCTTGGGAGTATTTATGTATTTCTACAGATAGAAAAGATATAGACAGAAATTTAAAAATTACTATCCATTAAAGGAATTTTTTGAGATGGTAATCTTTTAAAAATAAAAAAATGAACAATTTATTTTTTTCTAGGGGGAATTTTAATGAGAACAGCAAAAAGACTTATTTCGTGTACCCTTGTTATATGTATGTTATTAACAGGTACACTATTTTCAACGGAAGGAACAAATCAAGGAACAAATCAAAGAGAGACTTTTCCAGATATCAAAGGCCATTGGGGCAGTGATGTTATAGAGAAGTTTTTAGACAACAATTGGGTTGTAGGCTATGACGATGGACTGTTTCGTCCAGACAGGCTTGTAACCAGAGCAGAGTTTACAGCTATGGTTGTAAACATATTCAGGGAAGAAGAAAAGATAGAAGGCAGTACTTTTACAGACGTAAATGAAAGTGATTGGTTTTATAATGCCGTGTCTTATGCAGCAAGTGAAGGTTTAATAGCTGGATATGATGATGAAACATTTAAACCAATGGAAAATATGCAAAGGCAGGATGCAGCCGTACTTGTATCCAGACTTTTTGAAGTAGATTTTTTTGAAGCTGCATCTGAATTTGAATTTAAAGATGAAGATGAATTTTCTGAATATTCATATCAAAGTATAAAAAATCTTGCATCTCATGATATAGTTCAAGGTTATCCTGATGGAAAATTTAAACCGTTTAATTTAATAACTAGGGCAGAAGCAGTTCAAACGTTGAACGTGGTGCTTGATTATATCGAGGTACCAGAATGGACAATGCCGCCGTTAATTCCACCAGAAACGCCGGAGTCAACAGAGAAGCCAACTCCAGAACCAACGGAGGAGCCAACGCCTACTCCATATGTGAGAAGGGATACACCACGAAGGACAACGCCATCTACTCCAAGACCAGTACATCGTACATATACTACAACAGAAGATTTTAATGAAGGAGAACTTTATAATGTAAGTACTGAAATAGGGGACAGGCTGGTACTTGAAAAGCAAGATGTAGAAACTATTGAAAGAGATTTTAGAACTACAGAAATGGTGTATGGTAAAAGTGGAGAACCCATACATATTGAAGTTAATCAGAAGGTGAACAAGTCTGTGTTAATGCCAGGAGAGGATTCAGTTGAGACAAACTTTAACCTTTTTGGACATGGAACACCCGATATGCCTGAGAGAAATCCTGTTGACCTTATACTTGTGATTGATCGTTCAGGAAGTATGAGAGGAAATAGGTGGAGTGCTTCTTTGGAAGCTTCTAGAAATATACTTAACTTTATTGGAGAAGAGGACAGATTAGGGATAGTGACTTTTAGCAGTAGTGCACAGCTTGATAATAGTCTAGAAGGTGATGTGGATTTATTACAAGAGGCAATAGACAATTTAGGTAGCCCAGGTGGTGGAACAAATATTGGAAGAGGTTTAGAAAAAGCAATAGAAACATTTAGTGAAGAGAGTACAGATGAAAGAGATAAAGCAATTATATTGTTGTCAGATGGCAGAGCAAGCAATGCACCTGCAATACAACAAGCCGAAATAGCCAATGAAAAAAATATAATGATACATTCAGTTGGACTTGATTCAGGAGTTGATGAAGAGCTCTTAAAAGAACTTGCAAATATTGCAGGTGGAATATATAAATTTAGTCCAACATCAGAAGAATTAGAAGCAATGATGGAGTATATTGCTGAGCAAGTATTTGATACGTCAGGAAGAAATGTTGTTTTAGAAACAACACTATTAGAGGATAATGTTGTAGATTTAGAAATGTTGCCTGAACCTTCAAACACAATTGAAAATGAAGGTGGAAGTTGGACATATAAATGGGAGTACGACAGAGTTAAAATGGAAGAAGAGAAGGATATATTATTATCTTTTGATTTTGAAGATCTTGTGCATAGCACAAACAAGACCATTTTAGAGAATACAACACTTGAGTACACTGATAGAAATAATAATAGGATTATTATAGAGGTAGATGATGTGTCACTTCCAGTTAGTGAGTATGTAGGATATGGAACATGGAGTGTTGTATTTGACAGTAAAAGATCAAATACACAATGGGGAAGTATTTATTGGAATGACAAAATATATAGTGATGATAAAATAAGTGTAGAAGTCTCAACAAGTAGTGATGGAGAAGATTATTGCGAGCCTTTGGAAGTGTCAAATTATAGTACTTTTGATATAGAAGAAGGAAGGTATATAAAGGCTTTAGTTGAATTTGAGATTTCAAGTGACGGTTTTAGCCCTGAATTATTAGACCTAACAATAGGGTCAAAAGGATTTGAAATACCGACGCCGGAACCAACACCAGAACCGACACCGGAACCGACGCCGGAACCAACACCAGAACCGACACCAGAACCAACACCAGAACCAACGCCAGAACCAACGCCAGAACCAACACCAGAAACGACGCCGGAACCAACGCCAGAACCGACACCAGAACCAACGCCAGAACCGACGCCAGAACCAACACCAGAAACGACGCCTGAACCAACACTGGAACCAGACTATGAGAGGCCAGTGGTTTCACTTAAAACCAGTCCAAGTCCTGTAGACATAGGAACTACAGTAACAATAGAAGTTACAGCTACAGACAATGTAGGTGTAGAATCTATTAATGCAGAATTCAATAATGAATCTGTTGAATTAAATGAGTCAGGTACTGGTACTTTTGTTGCTGACAGTGCAGGGTTATTTGATATTGTTGCAACGGCATATGATATGGCTGGAAATGAAGGGTATGCAAGTAAAGAGCTTTTTGTAAAGGAAGAAAGCGACGGGGAACCGCCTGAGGCTATTATAGAAAGTCCTTTAGAATATACAAAAATATATGAGCCTGTAGAAATTATAGGAACTGCTTATGATGAAAACCTTGTAAAATATACTCTTGAATATTCTCAGTCAGGTGAAAATCAATATGTAAAATTTGCAGAAGGCACCAAAAGTGTTAAGGATGACGTGCTTGGAACTTTTGATTCAACAATGATGAGAAATGGACAATACGATATAAGACTATCTGTATATGATTCAGGTGGTTATGTATCTATTTATGATATTTCATATATGGTTGCAGGAGAAATGAAAGTTGGAAACTTTACAATAGGATTTGAAGACTTAACAGTTCCAATGGCAGGGATGCCAATAACAATTGCAAGAAATTATGACAGTCGAAATAAAACCAAAGGTGATTTTGGTGTGGGGTGGTCACTAGAATATGAAGATATAAGTATTGAGCAAAACATGAAACCTGGAGAGAACTGGAGACATGAAGAAAGTGGAACAGGATTTAACACAACTTATAATTTGTATGAGACAGAGCCTCATAGCATAACTGTAACTTATCCTGATGGAAGGGTTGACCAGTTTGGAGTAACTGTTTCACCAAGTATGCAGCAATTTGCTCCTATACAAGAAGTAACTGTATCATTTACTCCAGAGCAGGGAACTTTTTCAAAACTTGAAGCTTTGGATGAAAATAATGTTGCTTATGTAGTAAACAATGAATTACGAAATTTTGACATGCAATGCTATAATCCTCAAAAGTATAAACTTACAACAAGAGAAGGCACTGTTTTAATATTAAATATGAATAGTGGTTTAGAAAGCATTACAGACATTAATGGTAACACTGTTACATATACACAAGATGGAATTAATCACTCAGCAGGAAAGAGTGTAGATTTTAAAAGAGATGATGAGGGCAGAATAACAAAGATAACAGACCCTAAGGGAAATAGCATAAAATATGAATACGATTATTATGGAGATTTAGTAAAAGTAACAGATCAGGAAGGCAATACTACAAGATTTACATATAATTCAAATCACGGTTTGATAGATATTATTGATTCAAGAGGGGTTAAAGCTGCACGTAATGAATATGATGATGATGGAAGACTAATTGCACATATTGATGCTGAGGGCAATAGAATTGAGTATTCTAGAGATATTGGTGTAAGGCAGGAAATAGTAACAGATAGAATGAGTAATCAGACGGTATTTTCATATGATGAGAGAGGCAATGTATTAGAAGAGATAGATTCTATGGAAAATACTACATCTTATACATATGATGATAATGGTAATATGCTTACACATACTGATGCTCTTGGAAATATAGTAACATTTACATATGATGAAAATGATAATATGTTAAGCTCTACAGATGCATTGGGTAATAGAACAGAGTATACTTATAATAACAGAGGTCAGGTACTGACACAAACAGATGCAATGGAAAACACTAGAACAAATGAATATGACTCAAAAGGAAATTTAATGAGCATAACAGATTCTACTGGAAATATAACCTCTTTTGATTATGATTCAAGAGGGAATCTGGCAAAAATGACAGACCCTCAAGGAAATACCACAAGTTATACTTATAATTCCAGTGGAAATATCATAAAAAGAATAAGTGCAGATGGGATTATAACAACTTACACTTATGATGCCATGGGAAATTGCCTGACAGAAACTATAAAGGCAGGAGAAAAAGAAATAACTACAACTTATGAATATGATAAAAGGGGACAGGTTACAAAGATAATTGACACATATGGAAATTCTACAGTTATAGAATATAATGCTATTGGAGAACAATCTGCTGTAACAGATAATTTGGGAAGACGTACAGAATACATATATGATATTTTTGGTAATTTAGAAAGAACTATTTATCCTGATGGAACAGAAGAAAGACACACTTATGATAAAGAGGGTAACAGACTTACTTATACTGATAGAGCAGGAAATGTTACTAAATATTCTTATGACAGACTTGGAAGGTTAATTAAAACAACTTATCCTGATGGAAGTTTTACAGAGACAGAACATGATGCTAATGGACAGATAATCAAGGAAACTGACGAACTTGGTAATGTTACGAGTTATACATATGATAAAGCAGGAAACAATACTTCTGTTACAGATGCATTGGAAAATACCACAGTATATGAGTATGACAGCAATGGAAACATGACTAAAATAATTGATGCAAGAGGCAACGAAGTAAATTATAAGTATGATGAAAGAGGAGCTAGAACAGAAAGTATTAATGCAGAAGGGAATTATACATTAGCAGAATATGATAAGAAGGGTATGAAGATTTCAGAAACAGATTTAGAGGGAAACACTACAAAGTTTGATTACGATGAAATGGGAAGGCTTATAAAAGTTACAGATGCGCTTGAGAACTCAACTATTTATGAATATGATGACCTTGGAAATATGATATCTCAAACAGATGCAAATGGTAATACAACTACTTTTGAATATGATAAGCTTGGCAGAAGAATAAAACGCACTCTACCTCTTGGAATGTCTGAAACTTACACTTATGATGAGGCTGGAAACATAGAGAGTATAACTGATTTTAATGGAGACACCACAACATTTGAATATGACATAAATGACAGATTAATCAAAAAGATTTTTTCTGATGATTCAGAAGAAACATATACATATACTGTTTTAGGTCAAAGAGAAACAGTAACAGACAGCAGAGGAACCACAACATTTGAATATGATGTTATGGGAAGACTTATAAAAGAGACTAATCCTGATGGCATAAGTATAGAATATACTTATGATGCAGCTGGAAACAGGACAAGTGTCAAAGTTCCATCTGGAACAACAACCTATGCTTATGATGATTTAAACAGGCTTTCTACAGTGACAGACTCTGATGGAGGAGTAACAACATACACATATAATGAGGTGGGCAGCAGAACAAGTGTTGCGTATCCTAATGGGACAAAGACACAATATACCTATGACAAACTTAACAGGTTGACAGAGCTTGTAAACCAAGATGCTGATGGAGAAATAATTTCATCTTATACGTATACATTAGGAACTGCTGGTAATAGAATAAAAGTTGAAGAAGATAGTGGAAGAGTTGTAGAATATGAGTATGACAATACTTATAAGCTGTTAAAAGAAACTATAAATCATCCAGACAAAGATACACATGAAATAAGCTATACTTATGACTCAGTAGGAAACAGGCTAACTAAGACAGATGGTGAATATACCATAGATTATACTTATGATGAAAATAACAGACTTATTTCAGAAGGTGAAAATACTTATACTTATGACAAAAACGGAAACACTCTTTCGAAGAAAAATGAAGTAGAGACAATATCATATACTTATGGATACAATAATAGACTTATAGGTGTTGTTACGACAAACCAAACAGGCACATCAGCTGTTAAATATATCTACGATGTGGATGGAATAAGAGTTGGAAAAATAGTTGACGGTACAAAATTTAGCAGATATACTGTAGATAAAAATACAGATTATGCAAAAGTTTTAGAAGAAAGAGACGAAAATGGTGAGTTAGTAGTAAGTTATGTACATGGAAATGACCTTATAAGTCAAAAAAGAGGAGATGATAAGAGCTATTATCACTATGATGGATTAGGAAGCACAAGGGCATTGACTAATAGTAGTGGAGAGGTAACAGATACGTACATATATGATGCTTTTGGAAATCTAATTGAAAAGACAGGCAATACAGTAAATGAGTTTTTGTACACAGGAGAGCAGTATGATGCTAACATAGGATTCTACTACTTAAGGGCAAGATATATGAATCCATCCATAGGTAGATTTGCCACAATGGATCCATTTGAAGGATTTGTACAAGACCCCTACAGCTTACACAAGTACCTATATGCCCATGCAAACCCTGTAATGAATATTGATCCATCAGGTAAGATTACTTTAATTAATGCATTAGCAGTAAGTGTTAGTTTGAGTACTATATTTACAACGGTTAATATATTTTATCAGGGAATATTTAATAATAAGTTTTATACTCCTGGAGAGCTAGCGAAAGAGTATGGAATTTCAATAGCGAGAGGTATTGTAGGAGGATTAGTAGGATTTAAAGCAGGTCCAATATTTTTGAAGTGGTTTCATGGGGGAAATATACCTCTAGGTACTGGAGGAACTGTGTTAAAAGGAATGTTTACAGGAGGTGTAAGTTCATTTTATGTTTCGCTAACAGATGAGATTCTCAGGGGCAATGCATATGATGCTTTTCTACATTGGGCAATTACTGGTGAGACTATTGAAATTGGTAAGCTAGGCAATAGATTAATATATGCATCTTTTAGCGGAGTATTTTTTGGAGCAGTTTTCACTATGGTTGATGCTAATTTCACTAAATCTACTTATAGAATTGGGGAAACTAAATCATGGCATATGTCAAAAGGTAGTGTGCAAACTAATCCTTATGATTCAGCATTAGGGACTACTTCCGCTGTAAGTAGCAGATATTTTGCTGGAATACTAAGAAGTAGATTTAGAGAGCAAGTAGAAGAATGGCTTGGATGGGAGGTTGAGTAGATAGGTAATATAATCACAAGATATATATAAGCATATAGCGATGAACTGCAGGTATTCATAAAACGGTAATCAGTAGATATACCACTAGTGCAAAGCTTCGTAAATTCATAAGCATACTTAATCCAAGTTTTATGATTGTTTTGAGCATTAAAATATGCTCACATAATTACTGTGTCTTGCACTAGTAGTTCACTTCTAAATCTAGAAAATTGAATTGGCTAAGTATTTGAAAGAAAACTATTTTGCCTCTTGGCTACTAAATACCAATCATTGGCATAAATGTAAATGTATAAACATTAGTTAAAGCTATGGTTTTATCTAATGTTTATACAAAGTTTAAGAAATAAACGTATATAAAAAGTAGTACTAGTGATGAAGGAGATGATTTTATGTTTGTAAATATTTTTAAAAATATTATACGATGTTTTAAAACAAAATATATTTGTGTTGACTTTTTTCAAGGAAGATTAAAAGCTGTCGAACTTGATAAGGGTATTTGCATTGACCGGTCTATTGAAGAAATAAGAGATAAATTGCCTAAAAATAAAAAACACACTAAAATTAGAGAAGAGCTTTTATATGAAAAATATTATAATTTTACACATGTTATAAACTACTTCTCAAAGCTACTAATGAAAGGGATTAAATTTTACGTAAAAGGATATAAACTTATAATTGTTTTTCCATATGAAAAAATTGACTTTATTGAAGAGTGGTTCGTTAAGGTTTTACCTAATACAAAACTAAAATACGAGTATATTGAAATTACATATATAGATAATTTAACGTGCGTATATAACTCTTTTGATATACAAATTCAGGACAATAAAGAGAGTTATGTAAAGAATTTGGTGTTTTTTATATATAAAGATGTTGTATATTTAGGTTTTGCTTTTGTAGGGTATATTTTTAATATTAAACCTTTAGAAAAAAAAATTGAAGATTTGTCATCGGAAGATATTTTGTTTGAGATACAAAAAATATCAAAAAAATCCACTAAGCAAATACCTGAAGAATTTAGCAAAGAAAAAAATAAGAAAAAAGAACTAGAAAAGATTATTAGTGATTGGGAAAATCCATTTCAAAAAACAATATATTTTTTTAAAGACAAAGATTTTGATAAAGATTTTGATATTGATGGATATGATTTCAAATTTTTTAAATACAATGAAAAAGAAATTACTTTAGGAATGGAAAAAATATTGTGGATAGAAAGAAAGATAAGTAAAGAAACTTTTCATATATGTTGATAAACCAAAAAATTAGTAGGTAAATTAGCTCAGTTTTTAAAGTTGCATAAAAGAATTCAGAACAAACATTATTTTGGTAATTGATACTTATGAAAAGAATTGGCGATTAGTATGGTTTTTAACATTTTGTTTTTTATATAAAATTTAGAGACAAATTTCAATTTAAATAGGGTTAGTATTCACTTGGAAAATAAAAGAAAATTAGCCCCAATAGCTAAAACTGCCAAAGTGACAGCAGAAATAATTAAAAATTTTACAAATTTAGTAGCATTAATGATTGCTTCGGGGTAGAGGCCAAGTTCTTTAAATACTACAGTTTGACCAACAGACATATTAGCTGTTCTTGAAATTGTAAAATAAAGATATTCTTTAGTAAATACTATTGCAGTTGTTTGTCTTAATTCTATTACAATTCCAGACATTTCAAACATGTTGTTATCTAGTAAATTATTAATATATTCTTTTAATTTATCTAGTTTTGAAGAAAAAATTAAAACGATAGAAATAATAAATCCTTTGTAAAGTCTAATAATATGTTTTTTGATGTTTGTGATTTTATGTAATTTTGATACAGGGTATATTCCTTTATTTAAAAAGTCTTTGCTCAGATAGTTATCCTTTAAAATTGCTTCTGCTACTTCAAAACATGAACGTTTCAATTCATCATTTCTAGGTGAGTATATTAGAAGATTATCAGTAGTTATATTAAAAGGTTTAAGCATTTTTTTTAATTTACTTAATTCGTACAATACAGCATATTCTTTATTATACTTGCTTTGTTCTGGTAAGTAGAGTTGATTAAATAAATCGGAGTATTTTTGTTCAAAATTAGAAATAAAAGATGCTTTTTTAGTATCGTTAAATTTTACATAATCTAAAAGACGTTTTTTAATCAATAAAGAAGAAAAGTCTAAAAAGCTGATATTTTTATTTTCACAGTAATAATCAATAGACTCATTAAATGCTAAAAGAGCAACACTAAATTCATAAGCATTTTCTATTCTAAAAAGTTTTTTTGTAAATTGAGTTGCTTCTTTTTTGATAAATGGGGTGAATTCACATATGAGTTTTTCTCTTAGAGAGTTATCATCATCTGATGTAATTTTTTTTATTGTCAGGTCAATTGAACTTCCATTGAAAGATTTGTTATTTCTATTAAAAAACAAAACACTTTACCTCCATGGCATATTAAGAAAAATTTTTTCCCTAATAATATTTTAACAGAGAATACTACTAGTGAAAAGGTTTTTAGATTTATAAATTTAAAATAATTGACGGTACAAAATTTAACAGATATACTGTAGATAAAAATACAGATTATTGTTTAGAAATTTTAAAACCTTTAATAATCATTTTAGTAGGAGAATGATAAAATGCAAAAGAATATCAAACAAATTAAGCTAATAGTTCTATTAATAATTGCAATATTAATGATATTTTTTGGAATTAAAGGTTTTTGGGATAAGTGGAATATAAGTAGAGATGGTGTATCAACATATGGAATTGTTATAGAAGTAATTAATGATTCAAGTGGTGAAGCGTCTACATCAACAATAAGTTTTTCGAATGAAGATGGGAAAGAGAATACTATTAAATCATCAACAGGATATAGAAGAGGAGAGAAATTACCTGTTAAATATAAAAGAAATAATCCTTCAAAAGCATATATACAAGATTTTTCTGGTAAATGGTTTTGGGATTCTTTTGCAATAATACTTGGTTTGATACTACTTATTTCGTGCATAATGGATCCTACTGGAGAGAAAGTTGAATGAATTATTCAAAAGTAAATTATTTATAAATTTTAAAAAATAGAGTATAAGTAGAATTTATACCTGACTCATCTAATAACTAACCTGTTAAATTAGATGAGTCAGGTATTGGTGCTTTTGGTGCTGATAGTGCAGACGTGTTTGATATTGTTACGAGTTATACATATGATAAAGCAGGAAACAATACTTCTGTTACAGATGCATTGGAAAATACCACAGTATATGAGTATGACAGCAATGGAAACATGACTAAAATAATTGATGCAAGAGGCAACGAAGTAAATTATAAGTATGATGAAAGAGGAGCTAGAACAGAAAGTATTAATGCAGAAGGGAATTATACATTAGCAGAATATGATAAGAAGGGTATGAAGATTTCAGAAACAGATTTAGAGGGAAACACTACAAAGTTTGATTACGATGAAATGGGAAGGCTTATAAAAGTTACAGATGTGCTTGAGAACTCAACTATTTATGAATATGATGACCTTGGAAATATGATATCTCAAACAGATGCAAATGGTAATACAACTACTTTTGAATATGATAAGCTTGGCAGAAGAATAAAACGCACTCTACCTCTTGGAATGTCTGAAACTTACACTTATGATGAGGCTGGAAACATAGAGAGTATAACTGATTTTAATGGAGACACCACAACATTTGAATATGACATAAATGACAGATTAATCAAAAAGATTTTTTCTGATGGTTCAGAAGAAACATATACATATACTGTTTTAGGTCAAAGAGAAACAGTAACAGACAGCAGAGGAACTACAACATTTGAATATGATGTTATGGGAAGACTTATAAAAGAGACTAATCCTGATGGCATAAGTATAGAATATACTTATGATGCAGCTGGAAACAGGACAAGTGTCAAAGTTCCATCTGGAACAACAACCTATGCTTATGATGATTTAAGCAGGCTTTCTACAGTGACAGATTCTGATGGAGGAGCAACAACATACACATATAATGAGGTGGGCAGCAGAACAAGTGTTGCGTATCCTAATGGAACAAAGACACAGTATACCTATGACAAACTTAACAGGTTGACAGAGCTTGTAAACCAAGATGCTGATGGAGAAATAATTTCATCTTATACGTATACATTAGGAACTGCTGGTAATAGAATAAAAGTTGAAGAAGATAGTGGAAGAGTTGTAGAATATGAGTATGACAATACTTATAAGCTGTTAAAAGAAACTATAAATCATCCAGACAAAGATACACATGAAATAAGCTATACTTATGATGCTGTGGGAAACAGGCTAACTAAGACAGATGGTGAATATACCATAGATTATACTTATGATGAAAATAACAGACTTATTTCAGAAGGTGAAAATACTTATACTTATGACAAAAACGGAAACACTCTTTCGAAGAAAAATGAAGTAGAGACAATATCATATACTTATGGATATAATAATAGACTTATAGGTGTTGTTACGACAAACCAAACAGGCACATCAGCTGTTAAATATATTTACGATGTGTATGGAATAAGAGTTGGAAAAATAGTTGACGGTACAAAATTTAGCAGATATACTGTAGATAAAAATACAGATTATGCAAAAGTTTTAGAAGAAAGAGATGAAAATGGTGAGCTAGTTGTAAGTTATGTACATGGAGATGACCTTATAAGTCAAAAAAGAGGAGATGTAACAAGCTATTATCACTATGATGGATTAGGAAGCACAAGGGCATTGACTAACAGTAGTGGAGAGGTAACAGATACGTACATATATGATGCTTTTGGAAATCTAATTGAAAAGACAGGCAATACAGTAAATGAGTTTTTATACACAGGAGAGCAGTATGATGCTAACATAGGATTCTACTACTTAAGGGCAAGATATATGAATCCATCCATAGGTAGATTTGCCACAATGGATCCATTTGAAGGATTTGTACAAGACCCCTACAGCTTACACAAGTACCTATATGCCCATGCAAACCCTGTAATGAATATTGATCCATCAGGTGAAGTTACTATCTTAAGTGCTCTCGCTGGTTTTGGTAAATGGGCTTGGGCTAAAACATTGCCTGTGAGAACTGCATATAATACTTTATGGAAAGCAAATCAAACAGTTCAAAAAATAAAAATGGCACTAGCTGTAAATATGATTATAATAGGAACTATGTTTCCTTATAAACATAGAAATTCGGTACAATATAAATATAAGCTTTCTCAGATAAGTCCTGGCAAACCAGATATTGGATTGCAGTTTTTATATGGTGATATGAAAGCAGGGAGACACAGGCCAACTGAAGTTAGAATAAATATTGAAAAAGGAAATTTCACATTAAGAACAGGATTTAATTTTGAAAATCCAAGTGTTTCTCCTGGATTCAGTGGACAATATAAGCTTAATGCGTATAAATCTGATCTTAGTTATGGAGTTAGAATTAAGTGTGATTTTATTATTGAGACAGGAGCGTATAATCCATTTTTAGATGTAGATAAGAATTCAATTGTTAGTTCACCTATTAGATTTGGATTTAATTTTACATTAACCAGCAGTGTTATCGATGAAATAAATTTAAAACATGATCTTGGTTATACTGTAAGAACGCCAAGATTTGATGTATATAATAGACGATTTGCAGGTGGAATCTTTGACTGAATTTCAAATTATTATTATTTATATACTAAAGAATCAACCCCCACTAAAAAAAGGTGGGGGTTGAAATCGAACAAGAGGTGATTTGATATGATTAGATTAAGACATAATGTTATTGATAATCTTTTTGGAAAAGTGACTCTAAAAGATGAGGATATTTATGTTGAAATAGAAAGAATACAAAAAAAAACAAAGATTTTCTTTTTCTTTGATGGACATGTGAATACTCGAAATTTTAAAATAAACGATAATAGTATTATAGAACATACATATTTTCCTGAGCGTTATATTCAAATATTAGTGAATTGTTCGCCGTTTGTTGAATTTATTATCAGAGCGCAGACTCTAGGGAATCCTGAATTTGAAATAACTAATCCTCATTTAAGAATTGAAAACCCTGATTGGTTATTTCATAATTACAAAGTTTATTATAGTGATAATTTAATGTACAAATGTTCAAAAAAATTATTTAAAAGATATTATAATATAGAAATTGTAAACAAAAAGTATATAGAAGAATCAATAGCTATTGCAATAGCTATTGATATGTTGTGTCATGATGGGGATAGAACCGGAGGCTAATATGACAAAACTAGATTGTTGTGTGACCTATATACCCATATCAAAAAAAGAATAATATATACAGAAATTAATATAAATTTTAGAATTCTTAAAATAAAGCAAATTATTTCAATATAATAACTTAAACTGTCATAAAAACTACTCCTCTTTTTAATATTTTAGCCAATTCAAAACTAATTATATAGGGTTAAATCTTTTTTGATAAATGGGATGAATTAGGTAAAAACGAATTTAAAAAAAGAGGCTATGAATTTGATTAGTTTTAATAAAAGTAAAAATTATAGAAGAGCTAAAAAAGGTTTTTTACATTTATAGGTAGTGGGTGTTGTTATAAAACAGCACAGGTAGAAATGGGGTTCATCTGTGCTGTTAAAAAAAGGAGTTTGATTTTATGATTAATTGGCTCAAAAATTTAAACATTTCAAAACATTTCAAAAAAAGACGTATAGGAGTTGATTTATTTAACAGAAGATTAATAGCTGTTGAATCTGGAAAAGGTATTTTTATTAAAAAAACCATTGATGAAATATTTGTTGAAATTCCTGATAAGAAAAGATATAAAAAATTAAAAAAAGGCATTTTGTCTGATGATTACTGGCGGAATCCGGATGTTCTAAATTACTTAATGGGTTATTGGATGAAAAAAGCTAAATTAAATTCTGAGCATTACTATTTGTTTACAGTTCTTCCTTATAAAAATTTTGATTCTATTTATGAAAAAAGAGATAAAGCATTTTTAAAAACAAAAAAAACAAATTTATGTAGAGCTATAGGTACATTTAATGATTTACAGTGTATTTGTTGGTATTATGGATTAGTTGATACAAATGAAGAGAAGGATTATAAAAAATCATGGTTTCTTTTTTCAATTAACAAAGGATTTTATTTAGGGTATACTTTTACAGGACGTGTTGTCGATGCTGTTTATATAAAAGATAAATATAAAGAATTAACATCTTCTGATATCAAAAAAGAAATGGAGAAATTAGCAAATTTCATTTCTGAAGATATTCCGCAAATGTTTAAGGATAGAGAACTCTACACTGATGAGCAAATAGAAAAAATGACTAAAGAATGGGCAAAACCTTTTGGAAAAACTTCTTATTTTTCTGTACCAGAAGAGTTAAAAAAAAGGTTTGGTGAAAAAATTGATAAATATAGCATTAAATACTTAAATTATGATGAGTTTAGTGTAATTAAAGGATTAGAAAAAATTATGACAATGGTAAAAGTGTAAAGTGTAGACTTTATTATAGAAAGTAAAAACAATTAAGCGAGTTCACTTAGGAGAATATCTATCTCAAAAACTATTTTTAATGTTAAGCTTATAAAGAAACAAGCACATAAAACTATTTTAAAAGTATTTATATTCTAAATAAAAATATATTATAAAAAGAATAATTATAAGGAAAGTTGCAGTAAAACCTATGACTTTTAAAACTTTGCTTTCGCGTTTACCATTATAATTGTAAAACCTACCACTACTAAAAATGATTGTTTGTCCTACTAACATAGAAGGTTTTCTTTTTACTTCGTAAAAATCAAAATTTTTTAGCATTACTATTGCAGTTTTTTTCTTTAAATCAATAACTATTCCTGTTTTTTTAAGCATATTATTTCCTCCAATATCTAAATATCAAAATCAATATAACCTTTAATGTTATCCAGTCCAGCACCTAAGATAAAAGCTATTGCAACAATAATACATTTATAAATGCGCAAGGTGCTTTTTTTGACTTTTGTTATTTTGTGAAGCTGAGAAACGGGAAAAGATTTTTTATTGCAAAGATTATTAAATAAAGTAGTATCTGCTACGATTACTTTTGCTACTTGTATACATAATTGTTTGGTTTCATCTAAAGTTGGTGTATACAAAAGAAGATCTTGCATTGTTGTTTCAAAAGGTTTAAGCATTTTTTTTAATTTACTTAATTCGTACAATACAGCATATTCTTTATTATACTTGCTTTGTTCTGGTAAGTATAGCTGATTAAATAAATCTGAGTATTTTTGTTCAAAATTAGAAATAAAAGATACTTTTTTAGTATCGTTAAATTTTACATAATCTAAAAGACGTTTTTTAATCAATAAAGAAGAAAAGTCTAAAAAGCTGATATTTTTAGTTTCACTGTAATAATCAATAGACTCATTAAATGCTAAAAGAGCAACGCTAAATTCATAAGTATTTTCTATTCTAAAAAGTTTTTTTGTAAATGAAGTTACTTCTTTTTTTATAAATGGAGTGAATTCACATATGAGTTTTTCTCTTAGAGACTTATCATCATCTGATGTAATTTTTTTTATTGTCAGGTCAATTGAACTTTTATTTAAAGCTTCGTTATTTCTATTAAAAAACAAAACAATTTACCTCCACAACATATTTATAAAAAACTTAAATATCTTTAACAATATTTTAACAGAAAATACTGTGAGTGAAAAGATTTTCATATTTATAAATTTAAAATAATTGACGGTACAAAATTTAGCAGATATACTGTAGATAAAAATACAGATTATTGTTTAGAAATTTTAAAACCTTTAATAATCATTTTAGTAGGAGAATGATAAAATGCAAAAAAATATCAAACAAATTAAGCTAATAGTTCTATTAATAATTGGAATATTGGTGCTGCTGCAAGGAATTAAAGGTTTTTGGGATAAGTGGGATATAAGTAGAGACGTGATATCCACATATGGAATTGTTATAGAAGTAATTAATGATTCAAGTGGCGAAGCGTCTACATCAACAATAAGTTTTTCGGATGAAGATGGGAAAGAGTATACTATTAAATCATCAACAGGATATAGAAGAGGAGAGAGATTACCTGTTAAATATAAAAGAAATAATCCTTCAAAAGCATATATACAAGATTTTTCTGGTAAATGGTTTTGGGATTCTTTTGCAATAATACTTGGTTTGATACTACTTATTTCGTGCATAATGGATCCTACTGGAGAGAAAGTTGAATGAATTATTCAAAAATAAATACTGATATAAGTATTGAACTTAGATATGGTCAGGGAAAACCAGAACAATTAAGAATAAAGGCACAAGGTAAGAAGTATAGAGGGGCTGATACTAGTTTCAGATATGACATTGATTTAAGAAATCCATTTCGTAATGAATCAGGTGATATATCTTTAAATTTGACAAATAATGTTAGTGCAGAGTTTTCGATGCCAATTTTTAGAAGGCCATTTTATAGAATTACAGCTATAACAGAACTAAAAGCAAATTCTATTAAAGTTGGTTTTAATTTTCAAATGAATGTAATTGGGAATATGGGGTTTACAATAAGATCCCCAAGGGTTCCTATTGGAGATTTTATACCATCAACCTCTGAAGAAATGGCTTAATAGAAATTGAATTGTAAATACAAAGTATAATTTAATTAAATAAATCCAAATTAGGAATTTTCTCAAAAAGTATGTTTTTGCATCACTTATTTGTGCTAAAGGTCGTATAGTGTTAGTTTTATAATATGCTTTTTGAGAAAATAAATATTTTCATTTTAATAAAGTAGAGCTTACTAATTTGATTGTAATTATTGTTTGGATAACTTATAAAATTAATCAAGATTAAATAATTTGGTTCATATATAAAAATGTTGAGAGGATAAATATAATATGAAATATGAAAACGAATTGGTACTAAGAGAAGATTCGATAAGTTACATAAAAAGCAAAAACAAGCCATTGTGCACATTTATCATAGTACTAATTGTGGTTTTGGTGTTTACAATTTTTCCTGTTATTAGTATTTTGATAGAAATAAAAAACCAAGTTATTTTAGAGAAATTAAATATATTTGAGTTGCTGAAAAAAATTTTTTTTGGCAGTATTTTTATTATTGGTATTCTTCCACTAACTGCAAGTTTGCCAGAATTATATAAAAGTGTAATTAATGGATATGCTGTTTTGTTTGACAAAAGAGAAGATTTAGTTAAAATAAATGGAATCAAAGAGTGTAAATTAAGTAAAGTTAAAAGAGCTCATATTAGAATTTTACATGCAATAAAAGGAGATGATATATATATACTTTATCTTATACTAAATAATCAAAAAAGAATACTTGTTGATAAAAGTGAAGATTTTAATGAAATATACAAGTTTTCAAAGGTTATTAGTGAATTTATAAAAGTTCCAATGACAAAGAATTAGAAAGGCTAGAATCTATTCCATTAGAAGTGAATTTGTTTAGTTTCAGCTAAAATTGGTTTTAAGGTGGAGTTTTTTAACAAAAAAAGAGGTGTTGGTTTGAAAAAAAGATTTAGTCTTATTGGTCATATAATAACTGAAGACGTAAATATATACTATGATTCTCCTAAAAAAATAAAAATAGAGTTAATATCTATTTCAAGGATAAATCACATAATTATTACTATAGTTTTTTTATTTATATATAGTTTAGTTTCAGAAACTTTCTTTATTAATGCAATATCACTAGGTAGGTACTTAGACATAACTATATTAACATTTATACCTGTGTTTTCTAGCTTTATAATATATAAAAAATTTAAAAATTATTTTAACAAAACTACTTTAATAAAAATAGATAATAATTCAATTATATTAATTAATAAAAAGCTATGTAATATTAAGGATGTTGAGAGACTTCAAATAGATACATATATGGAAGTAGATTCGGTGGAAGAAAATGAATTAGTTATTGTTTTAAAAGATGGATCCAAAAAGATTATAAATAAAAAAGTACATTATGATGTTTTATGCAAACTAGCTGATATTATAGCTGAACATATTGGGTGTTCAGTTATGAAAGATATTTGTTTTAGGACAGAGTTATTTGGTAAAAAACTTAATTAACTATCATAACTCAACTTTCCCACACAAATATTGGATGTTCTTTGATAAATTAATACATTCAAGCACTAAGCTGTAGTTTTTTCTTCCAAACAAGCGGTAATTGGCTTATGAAGGATTCAAGTATCTGGTTCATTAAATCTTCACTTATCACAGGGCTTTCATGTAAGAGCTTTTTTAATAGCTCTGTGATTAAGAAAATTGATGTTGAAAATTTTATATCTTCTGCCTCATCACAAAATAGCGAAGAGCTAATTTTTATTACCACTGCATGTCAAAAAACATTAAAAAAAATAGCATAATAAAGATAAATAACAGGAAGAATAAATTAGTTTTAAGATTTATAATTAGTATTATAATGTTTTAATATTAGCTTTTGATTAATGAAACTTGGACTTAATAATCAAGATAATAAAAGCTTATAAAAAGATTTGAAAATTATAAAAGGAGGATTTTAAATATGAAAAAGTATAATATTGGGGTTTTACCTGGAGATGGGACAGGACCTGAAGTTGTTGAAGAAAGTATTAAAGTTTTAAAAGCTGTTAGCAAAAAGTATAATTTTGATATGGACTTAGAGTATTATGATTTTGGGGGAGACAGATATTTAAAAACTGGAAAAGTATTGTCTGACAGTGATGTTGAAAAGCTAAAGACAAGAGAGGCTGTTTTACTTGGTGCAATAGGGCATCCAGATGTTGCTCCTGGTATTTTAGAAAAAGGTATTCTTTTAAAGCTTCGCTTTGCTCTTGACCAATACATTAACTTAAGACCAGTTGTGCTTTATGATGGAGTTGATACTCCTTTAAAGGATAAAGGAGCAAAAGAAATTGATTTTGTTGTTGTAAGAGAAAATACAGAAGGTTTGTATGCAGGCGGCGGAGGTTTTTTAAAGCAAGGCACGCCTGATGAAATTGCTATTCAGGAATCAATAAACACTCGTAAAGGTGTTGAAAGATGTATAAGATTTGCATTTGAATATACGAGAAAGAGAAACAAAGGAAAAAAATTAACTCTTTGCGGCAAAACTAATGTTTTAACATTTGCTTTTGATTTGTGGGAAAGAACATTTTACGAAGTGGCAAAAGAGTATCCTGATATTGAAACAGATTACTGCCATGTTGATGCTACATGTATGTGGATGGTTAAGAACCCGGAATTCTTTGATGTTATTGTAACAGACAATATGTTTGGTGACATTATAACTGATCTTGGAGCTGTTATTCAAGGAGGAATGGGAATCGCAGCTGGTGGAAATATAAACCCTGAAGGAGTATCAATGTATGAGCCAATAGGAGGTTCAGCTCCTAAATACACAGGAAAAAATGTTATAAATCCTCTTGCAGCAATAGCGTCAGGGCAGATGATGTTGGAGCAGTTAGGAGAAGTTAAAGCAGCAGAAGATATTGAAAATGCAATTAAGAAAGCTGTTAAAGACGATATTAAAAACCTAGGTGCTGGTAGAATGGGTTATGGAACTAAAGAAGTAGGAGATCTTATTGTAAGTTATTTATAAGATAAGAAAACCTTAATCTGCAAAATACAAGGTAAAACATATTTTACTTTTTTACAACGTAGCAGTGAATTTATCGGTTTCGATAATGAGCTTAAAAAACAAGGGTTTAGTTTTTAAACTAAACCCTTCTGTTTTTTTAAAAGCTTAGATAAAATGGCGAATAGTTTAATATTTTAAATACTATTATGACTAAAAAATTGACTAGTATTTAGAATATTTTGCAATAAGTTTACCTATTATTTTTATTTCACCTTTATCAAAAACTTCTTTACCAATCAAGTCACTGTCGGCTTTTAAAACGACTTTGTTTGAATCTTCGTGAGAGCTATAATACCTTAAGATAACAAGGTTTTCGTACATAAGAAGTATTATGTCCCCGTTACCAAGCTCTGTTTTCATGTCGATTACTAAAGTGTCTTCATAGCTGATGCCGCTGTCTAAAAGACTATTGTCAGGGCACTTAATTATAAAGGAGTCTTCAATATTCTCAAATAAATGAGAAGGTACAGGATAATACTTAACAATGTTATACATGTTAAGTAAATCATCTACGTTACGTTCGGTTACTTTTTTAATTAGTGGGAGGTATGCATGATCAGCATAGTTTGAATCCTCCTGTACAAGCTGAATAGACCTTGCTACTCTTGCCTGTCTTTTTATTACGCCTTTTTCTTCAAGTCTGTTCAATATACCTTGAACTGCACCAGGCGTTTTTTCGCCAATTAATTCGCCTATCTCTCTTACAGTTGGAGGCATTCCATTTTCTTTAATGAATGACTCAATTGCAGTATAGACCTTTTTTTGTTTAGAAGTTAAGAAATTAAAATCCACAGACACTTTAACCATCCTTTATTTATTAATTTAGTTTATAAAGTACTTTTGGTAGATTTACATAATGCGTAACATGCTAGATATTAGTTTAGCAAAAAGCAAATAGGTTTTCAAATCTAATTATTAACAATTGTGTGAACATAATGAAACCCTAAAATGGACACCTTTTTTGCATAACAAAACTGGATACTTTCTATATTGCTAGATCTCTTGCAAAGAATAAAATTAGAAATTTTACAAATAAAAATACAAGTACATAATACTATTATAACCTATTAATTATATTTTGTACAGTGTTTAGTGAAAAGATTTTACAAGAAAAATGAATATCAATATAAAAAGTTGGAAATACTTAAACAGGGTGATGAATATGGAAAACATTAATAACCAAAAAACAACTACTGCTGCTTTAGTTGTTTTAGTTACGATTGGATGGATTTTTGCGTTTATTTCATTATTAGGATATTCATTTATTTTTGGAGTTATAGGCGTTATTATGGGTATATTGACAACTAAAAATGGTAGCAGGGCAGGGTTGTCTGTTATAGTAGCAAATATAATTCTGATGGGAATTGGATTGGTATTTAGTGAAAAAATTGCAGATTATGTAATCAACTTCATGAATTTAACATAAAATATAAAAATAGTATTAGTACACACGCTATTTACAGAATTATTGTTATTTTTCTATATATACAGTATAATAATTGGTGTGCATAAAAGATGATTTTAATTTTAGAAAGAGGTAGTAATAATGATTGATAAGCAGCGTGTGAGGGAAGCAGTGAGAGAAATACTTATAGCGATAGGAGATAATCCTGACAGAGAAGGGCTGGTAGAAACACCTGACAGGGTGGCAAGGATGTATGAAGAAATATTTGCAGGGATGTATACTGACCCTAAAGACTCTGTTAAAGTGTTTCAGGAAGATAGTCATGAAGAAATGATTCTTGTAAAAGATATTCCTCTTTATTCGGTATGCGAACACCACTTACTTCCTTTTATTGGGATTGCTCATGTAGTTTATATACCTAAAAAGGGAACGATAATGGGACTTAGCAAGCTGGCTAGAATTGTAGATGTTATTGCCAAAAAACCTCAATTACAGGAACGATTGACCAGTGAGGTAGCAGATATAGTTATGGATATTATAAATCCGTTAGGAGTAGCTGTAGTTGTTGAGGCGGAGCATTTATGCATGACAATGAGAGGAATAAAAAAGCCAGGTTCAAAAACTGTAACTTCAGCTTTAAGGGGAATAATAAAAACTGATGCAAGAACTAGGTCAGAGGTAATGTCACTTATAAATAGATTATAGATTTAAATAGCAAGACTGTAATAGACCTCTTTAAAAGGCTAAATACCTTATGGGAGGTTTTTTATTTTATTCTAAGACGCCACCTTCTATAAGGTGGCGTTGCTCTTATAAATCTTCAGGTGGAGTTGAGTCTCCACCTGAAGCCTCGATGTTTAGCTTTAGCTAAACGAGTTCACTGAATTTAGGTGAACTTTTTGCAAACATATATATATATCTATGGAATAAATTTAATTTAAGTGTTAGAATATAATTATATAGATTTTTTAAATAAAAAAAGAGATATAAAAGGGTTTATTGTACCCATATGGGGTTTATTTTATATTGGTATATGTATTTTTCTAGAAGAGGTGGTATGGTGATTATCGTTTTTACTGTCTACAATTCGGACGGAGAATCTGTTGCGCAAATTATTGAAAAAATAAAAGACGGAGATAAAGAGGTTAGAGAGAATTTTATTAAAGACTACATACCGTTTATTTTAAAGGTTCTTTCAAAGGATATTCCTGAAACCTCTAATATAAAGAATTGTGATGAGTATAGTATAGGGCTAATTGCATTTAATGAAGCTATTGAAAAATATGATTCGAGAAAATGTTCTACAGGATTTAATTTTTTTAGTTTTGCTGAACAGGTAATCAAAAGAAGAATAATTGATTACTTTAGATTCAAATCTAAAAGCAGGTATGAACTTCCATTCTCGTATCTAGAAAATGACGAAAGAAGTTATGAAGAAAAGTACTTAAAGGATGAGACAGGGTCAAAGTTTGATAGAATTGAATTATTTCAGGAAATAAAGCATTATAATAGAAAATTAGAAGCTTTTGGAATGAAAATTAGTGATATGCCTAAATATATGCCTAAACATAGAGATTCAAGAAAAATGTGTGTTGATATAGCACGTAAAATTGTTCAAAATAAAGAAATATATCATAAGTTAATTAATAAAAAATATCTTCCTATAAAGGAATTGACAAAAATAGTAGATTTTCACCCCAGGACTTTGCAAAGAAATAGAAATTATATTATTTCCATTTGTCTCATATATGGAAATGATTATGAGCATTTAAAGTCTTATTTGGGGAACCCAGTTAAGTAGAGAGGTGGTTAAATGAGGTTTAGAGGCTTAATTATGGACATAGGTCAGCATACAGTTACAGTCTTAACTAAAGACAATGAATTTTATAAATTGAAAAGAAGACCTGCTATGTTTAAAACTCAGGAAGTGGAATTTAGAAAATCGGATATTATAAATGTGGCTTACTATATTAAAAGGTTATCAACAGTAGCAGCTTGTTTGCTATTAATTTTAACTGGAATGATGTTTAGTGATAATATTCCAGTTTGGAATACTGGTGATTCTGATGTTTTTGGATATGTAAGTCTTGATGTAAATCCAAGTGTTGAGTTTAAAATAGATGAAGAACAAAAAATATTGAATGTATTGTCTTTAAGCTTGACAGATGATTCAGAGAAAGAAATTTCCTTAGAAGGGATGAAAGTAACTGAAGGTCTGTACAAGGTAATGGAACACTATAATGAAATAAATGTATTAAGTGATGTAGAGGAAAATTATGTTTTGCTCGCAGGAGCAATTAATAATAAAAATAAAACATTTGAGGAAGAAATAGTAAAAAGCTTGAAAGATAGTAAAAACAGAATTGAAATAGAGTTTGAGAGAATAAATATGGTGGTTGCAAAGTCAAGTAGTGAACATAGAGAACTAGCAACTAAAAACGATATATCCATGGGTAAATATACTATATTTACTGAGATTAATGAACATAAAGAGGATATTTCAATCGAAGAATACAAAAATATGTCGCTAAAGGATATAATTGAAGAATATATGGAGATTTCAAAGAACCACTTAGATCAAAGTGATATGAGTGAATCAGCTTCAGATGTTGAAGTTGAGCCAGAGAACACACCAGAGAGTACACCTGAAAATACACCAGAGAGCACGCCAGAGAATACACCAGAGAGTACACCTGAAAATACACCAGAGAATACAACAGAAAATACATCGAACACACCAAAGAGTACGCCGGAGAACGTACCAGACAATACACCTGAAAGCACGCCAGAGCCTACACCGGAGAGCACGCCGGAAGTTGAGTTGGATTCTACACCGACTCCTTCACCAGCAGCTACACCAAGTGCTACGCCTGAGCCTACCCCAAACATTATGCCAACACCTGAAAGGACGGCGAGACCTACACCTACTGAAAGGCCACAATCTACGCCAAGAATAACACCAACTCCAAGGCCGATTATTAAGCCTGATGAGACAGTTAGCCCATTACCAACTCCACAAATAACACCAGCACCAATAGATGAACAGTCAGAGGGTAAAGGGCTTAGAGGAGAGTATTATTCTAATACAGATTTTACAAATTTAGCTGGAGTTCGCATAGATTCAGAAATAGATTTTGACTGGAGTACAACATCACCACGCCCTGACTTAGGAAGTTCATACAGTGTTCGCTGGGAAGGACAGATAAAACCAGAAAACAGTGATATGTATACCTTTCATATTAATCGCAGCAGTGGTGTAAGGTTATGGGTAAACGGAATGATGGTAATAAACGAGTGGAGTGGTAATATGTGGACCAAAGAAAGTATAGGACATGTCTTTCTTGAAAGTGGTCAAAAGCACGATATAAAGCTTGAGTATTACAAAAATAACAGTTATGGAAGTATTAGATTAGAGTGGAGCAGCATGAGATTACCTAAAGAGATAGTTCCGCAAAGTGTACTTTTTCCATCTGAAAAGACCTCAAATCCGGCTGAGATATTAGAAGGGAATGGAGATGGATTAAAGGGTGAATACTATAACAATATGGATTTGACAGACCTTGAAGTAAAAGTTGTAGATTCTGTTATTGATTTTAATTGGGGACTAACTCCTCCACATAAAACTATGATTAATGATGGAGAATTTAGCGTTAGGTGGACAGGTCAGATTGAGCCAGTACATAGTGAAGAACATACATTTTATGTTACACGTGATAATGGTGCAAGGTTGTGGATTGACGGTGAACTAGTAATTGATGAGTGGAATGATATGTGGAATGTGACAAACAAGGGCGAAATTCACCTTGAGGCAGGTAAAAAATATGATATTAAGTTAGAGTACTATAAAAATATGGGTAATGGAATAATGCGACTTGAATGGAGTAGTCCAAGTATGTCCAGAGATATTGTTCCAAGCAGCCGATTATATTCAGAGTAGTGTTGTTGATTTTATAAAAATATATTGAAATAGTTAAATTTTGTTCATATTTATCAATGGATGTGGCAAATGCTATTTATGTAAATGAAACGTGGAAGAAACATTAGTTGGTGGAATATCATTCCTTGTGCTTATTAAATGTACTCAAATGGATTGGTTTAACTTGTCAAGGGCAGTGTTTTTGGTTATAATAAAAATAAGAAAAGTACATCAAAAAAGTAAGGTTTGCGAATCTTATATTAGGGATTTTAATTGGAGACTAAGCCATTATGGCAGTCAAAATAAATAAATAGGGGGAGATTTAATGAAAAGAGCAGTAAAAAGGGCTGGAATTTTAGTTGTGGTTATGGCAGTTGTTATGACTATGGCTTTTTCACTTGACATTGGATCATTGAAAAATGAAGTTTCAGCTAACACAGGGTTTACCTATGGAGACTTAAATGATGACGGAGAAATTGACACTTCAGATTTGGCTTTAATGGGAAGGTACATATTGGAAATAACTGATTCATTACCAGTACCAGAAGAAGCGGCAGACTTAAATGGTGATGGAAGGGTAGATTCTTCTGATGCTACACTTCTAAGCAGGTACATACTTGAAATTATTGACGAGTTTCCTGTTGAATCAGAGCAAGATGATGATGATGATGACTATGGTGATGAAGATTTGATATCACCGCCACCATCAGACAAGACACCAGGCCCGAACACAAAAGATGCCTTAACAAGATTTGAGGCTGAAGACTATGATGACACTAACTCAACTACAATTGAAGTTGTTGGAACAGGTGAAGGTGGAAATGCAATAGGATGGATTGAACCTGGAGATTATGTTGTATACAGAGATATGAACTTTAGCCCAGGTGCTAATTCAATCAGAGGTTATTTTGCAACTGAAAATGAAGGTGTAGACATTGAAGTAAGACTTGACACTGCAGAAGGTCCTCCAGTAGGAATACTTACAGTTACTGATACAGCAGGTTGGAATTTCTATGTAGAAGCATTTTCAAACTTACAGACAATAGACGGTGTATATGATTTATACCTTACATTTACAGATTCGGTTAATGTTGAATGGTTTGAATTCTCAGCAGCTACGGCAACTCCAACACCAGCACCAACTCCGGTAGCTCCTACAACACCTATTAATGGAACTACTTTGCGTGAACTTGCAGAAAGTAGAGATATGCATATAGGTGCAGCGGTTGGAAGTGTATTCCATCAAGGGTCTGACTTAATGTACAATGAAGTTCTACAGAGAGAATTCAATATGATTGTAGCAGAAAACGAAATGAAATTTGACACTGTACAACCGGCACAAGGTGAGTATAACTTTAGTGCAGGTGACAGATTGGTTGAATTTGCAGAGGAACATGACATGGAAGTTCGTGGACATGCATTAATATGGCATGCTCAAACACCAGGATGGCTTGAAAATGGAGACTGGACACGTGATGAGCTTCTAGATATTATGGAAGATCATATTAATACTGTAATGACTCATTACAAAGGTAAGGTTACACACTGGGATGTTGTAAATGAGGCGATTTCAGATGATGGAGGACATCCATTGAGAACAGACGACTCAGTCTGGATGAGAGTTATTGGAGAAGACTATATTGATTATGCATTCCAATTTGCAAGAGAAGCAGATCCAGATGCAAAACTATTCTACAATGACTATAATATATCAGACATGGGCGGTGGAAAAGCCGATGCTTGTTTTGAACTTGTACAGGGACTACTTGATAGAGGAGTACCAATTGATGCAGTTGGATTCCAGGGACACTATATAAATAATATGCATCCAAGCTTTATAGAAAACATTGACAGAAATGTAAAACGTTACGCAGATATAGACATGGAAGTTGCATTTACAGAGGTTGATATTAGAATGAATGAACATGCAAGTGATCATGATTATGAAGTTCAGGCTTCAAATTATGGTGATGTAACATCTATTGCAGTGGATAATCCAAATGTAAATACATTTGTAATATGGGGATTCACTGATGAATATTCATGGATACCAAATCACTTCCAAGGTGAGGATCATGCATTGATTTTTGACAGAGATTATATGCCAAAACCTGCATACTTTGCTGTTGCAGATGCATTTAAATAATTAAAATAATCAAAAATAAAGGGGGGCAAATTGCCCCCCTTTTTCTATCAATAAACTACCAGTTTTTATATGGGTTTTTAATCAAGCTGGAATTATAATATTTAGGGTCTCCAGTTACCTCGTTGCCAATCCACGAGGGTTTTTTAAAAAAGGCATCTTCTTTTTCAAGCTCTATCTCTGCCAATATCAAACCTTTATTTTCACCTAAAAAAACATCTATTTCCCATATAAAATCTTCATATAAATATTTGTGTCTGATTTTTTCGATTACAGGCTTTTTACACAATTTATCTAACATTTCATTTCCATCTTTAAAAGGAATTTCATATTCATATTCCAAGCGAGATGCACCCTGTGATAAACCCTTTATGGTTATATAAGCTTTTTTTGAAAAAACTCGTATCCTGACAGTTCTTTCCTTTGAAGTGCTTAAATAACCTTGTCTGTATAAAATACCATTTGGCAAATCAATAAGTTTATTTTTATTTATAATAAATTTTCTTTCAATTTCAGTTCCCATATATAATCTCCCTTACGTTATCATATTCTAAGACTACACCTTCTATTAGGTGGAGTTGCTCTTATAAATCTTCAGGTGTAGTTGAGTATCCACCTGAAGCCTCGATTTTTAGCTTTAGCTAAACGAGTTCACTTTTGTCACAGTATATTAAGTGTTTTCCCAAAATATTTTTTAAATAAATCACTGTACTCGTTAGAAAGACTTAATTCCAGTTCGGCATCACCATCTTTAATGGTTTGAATTTTAACCGATGCATCTGAAATCTGGCACTCTATAGATTTTATTATTCCCATTTCACTTCTGTCAAGGCACTCAGATAATTTTAAGAAAATTGAAAGTTTTTCACAAATTTCAACATCTCCAGGCAGTAGAATGGAAGAGTATTTACTTTTCCATTCTGCATTAAAGGGCTTATCTGAATGGGAAGCAGCTATTGCAGCAATAAGTACAATTTCTCTATGAGAAAGACCGTTTAATCTGGAATTTAGTATAATATAAAATGAGTGTTTGTGGTGTTCATAATAGCTTATTGATATACCAATATCATGCAGTAGAGAGGCAACTTTAATAAGTCTTCTTTCTGAGTCGCTAAATTTATGAAGAGGCTTTAATTGGTCAAACAGAGATAATGAGAGAAAACATACCTGTTCAGCATGATTTTGTCTTACACCGTAAAGGTTCATAAAACTATAAAGGCTCAATGAAAGCACATCTTCTTGAGGATTTAGCTTTGTATTTGAAAAAAGATGATTATAAAGAATTCCTTCTCTTAGACCAAAACCGCTTATTATAAGTTTCTTTGGTGAAATAGCAGATATTATTGAGCTTAAAATAGAAAGACCTCCAACTATTATATCAGCTCTATTTTTAGAAAGCCCTTCAATATTCTTTCGAGTTTCTAAGTCTGTACCTTTTAAAGTATTGTATACACAGTGAAAGTTCTCTATACTCATTTGATAGTTATGAGTTTGATTAATTGGATAATCTACGTGCTTTCTATGAATTTTACCAAGATTTCTAATCACCCCTCCTATTCCTATTAAAACAGGATTTGTTTCCTCAAAAAGCCAGTCTGATGCGGACAACAACTTATTTATGTATTTATCTAGGTCATTGAGTTTATGAGGAGGAATTATATTTTTATCTAGAAACTTTTCTGTGGCAAAAACAGAACCTATAGGAAGGCAGGCGTAATTTTTTATGCTCTTGTCTTTGAACTTTATTATTTCAGTACTTCCCCCACCAATATCAACAATTATACCTTGGTTTATGTCTATAGAGTTAGAAATTGCTTTATGAACATAAAGCGATTCTTCTTTGCCTGAAAGCACTTTGAAATTTATACCAGTGGAATTTGCAAGAAGTCGCAAAAAGTGTTCTTGGTTTTCGGCAGTTCGAACAGCTGCAGTAGCAACTCCTATTATCCTGTTTGAATTAATTTCGTAGGCATTGCAAAGCTTTTTGTAGAGTTTAATTGTTTTTATCGCTCTATGCATAGCTAGGTCATTTAAGAATTTATTATAAATCATATTTTCCATAAGCCTTATTGGATCGTTAATGTCATCAATCAATCTAAAGGCACCATTTTTTTTGACCTCAAAAATTACAAGTCGCACTGAATTTGATCCTAAATCTATTATTCCTATTTTTTTTGGCATGTATAATCCCACATTTCTAATTGTATTATAATATTAATATAGAAAGCTTAATTTGCAATAATGTAATTATACCACAAAAAGTAATTTAAATCATCTTTGGTTTATCATGCTAAAAACACTTTAATAATTTGTGGTTTTTTATTATAATATTTATATTGAGTTTAATGAGAATACCTAACATGCCAAACAAGAAAATTCATAATCTAGAGTGAATCTTTTTGAGTAGGACTTATAAAAAAGAAGTTACAGTTTAAAGGAGGAAAGCTACATGATTAACGCAAGAATTGTTCAGATAGATAATATGCATGTTTCCAAAGAGGAAATTCGCAAGGTGGGAGTAGATGCTGCATCAATACCATGTCTTGCAGCCAAGGCACTTTTTATTGTGATGAAAATAGAGAACATAAGTTCATATGCTGCAAACATTATAAAGCAGGAGATGCTTGGAAAGGGGGGAGATGCAGCTATAAACAGAGGAACTTTAGACTGTAGTATAAAAAAATCTGATGTGCTTTTAATGGGTACATATGGACAATATAGCAGACTTGTTTATAAACTTGGTGTCCATCGAGGGGTTTTTACAGAGATAGCCGATGAAGTACAAAGGGTAATTGAGGTATTAGATATTGGAAAACCAAAGTTTTTTGAATGTGGGAAATACAAACTTCCAATCGGAGAGAAAACATATGTAATGGGAATATTAAATGTTACACCGGACTCTTTTTCTGATGGAGGAGAATATTCAAATTTAGACGGTGCTGTGAGAAGGGCTATAGATATGGTGAAAAATGGAGCGGATATAATTGATGTGGGAGGCGAATCTACAAGACCAGGATACGAGCCTGTTGACCCTTTAGCTGAGATAAACAGAGTTGCTCCTGTTATTGAAAAGATAGTCAAGGAAATAAATGTTCCTGTTTCTGTTGACACATCAAAAGCCTTGGTGGCAGAAAAAGCAATTGAAGCTGGTGCAAGTATAGTAAATGATGTTTGGGGATTGCAAAAAGATAAAAACATGGCTGAAGTTATTTCAAAAACAGGTTCAGGTGTTGTAATGATGCATAATAGTGATAAAAAGGAATATAAAGACTTAATGGGAGATATAATAAGATTTTTAAGAGAAAGTATCGAAATAGCAGAAAATGCAGGAGTTCGTAGAGAGAGTATTGTTATAGATCCTGGAATAGGATTTGGCAAGACGTTACAACACAATTTGGACGTAATGAGAAGATTAAAAGAGTTAAATTCTTTAAATGCTCCGGTGCTAATCGGAACATCAAGAAAGTCACTTATTGGCAATGTTTTAGAACTTCCTGTAAATGAGAGGCTTGAAGGTACTGCAGCCACAGTTACATTGGGAATTGCAAATGGCGCAGATATGGTTAGAGTTCATGATGTAAAGGAAATTGTTAGGGCAGCTAGAATGACTGATGCTATGGTTAGAATATAATGCTATAGGTGACACAAAAGTGAACTAGTTTAGCTAAAGCTAAACATCGAGGCTTAAGGTGGAGACTCAACTCCACCTTATAGAATGAAGTCTTAGAATAAGATAAAGTTAAAGGATGACTTTTATGGATAGTATAATCTTAAAAAATATTAAGTTGTATGGATATCATGGGGTGCTTTCTAAGGAGCGAGAAAGTGGGCAATATTTTAAAATAGATATAGAGTTGTTTTTAGATTTGAAAAAAGCAGGAGAAAGTGATAACCTTGATGATACTGTAGATTATTCAAAAGTTTATGATATTGTTAAAAGAATTAATGAAAATAACAAATTTCGACTTGTAGAAAGGTTTGCCCATGTAATTTCCCAGGAAATAATGTCGACATTTAAAGAAATACAGGAAATATCAGTGGTTATAAAAAAACCTTCTGCACCTATTAAGGGAAAGTTTAAATGGGTGGGCATAGAAATAAAGAGGTCAAGAGATGAAGCATAATGTGTTTTTATCCCTTGGGTCTAATATGGGAAATAGAGAGAGGTATTTGAAAGAAGCAATTAGAGAGATTTCCCATCTAGACAATGTGAAAGTGGATAAGGCATCTAACATTTATGAAACCGAACCTGTTGGATATACTGACCAAGAATGTTTTTTAAATATGGCGGTGTCAATCTATACTGAACTTAATGCTGAAACTCTTTTAGGGCAATTGCAAAGAATAGAGAACTTTTTAGATAGAAAAAGGATTGTTAAGTGGGGGCCTAGAACAATAGATATTGATATACTGCTTTTTGATTTAGTAAGGCTTAATTTGGAACATCTTAAAATACCACATCCTTTAATGTTTGAAAGAGCTTTTGTTTTAATACCGTTAAGGGAAATATACCATGGAAATGAAGTGTTTGGAATAGACATTGAAAAAGTGATAAATAATTGTGATGATAAAGAAGGTATAAAATATTATAAAAAATTTGAGTTTTTAGGATAAAATAAATATTAAGGCATTAATGAAAAAATATTATAACAAGAGGGTCGCGGGGGTGTTTCTATGGTAGAAGTGTATTATTATGTTCCAGTTGAGGAGTTTGAAAATGCTGTAGAGTGTGGATTGAAGCTTTCAAAATGGCATGACAAGGAAGTATCTATTGGTATTGATAAAACTAAATGTATATCGGCACTTTTAAATCCTAAAGATGACATTGAAAAGTATAACTCGGATAAATTTAAATGCCTTAAGTTTGAGTTGTATCAGAGATATTGTTATGTGGCAGACAGATATTTATATGATGTAGGACTTGTTCACAGTGATATTATGAAATTATATTTAGACTCTATTATGCCTATAGAAAACTACACTTTTGGTTTATATCGGTTTCCTGAATGCCTTATTACAAGCACGATTATTGGCGATCAGATTAGTATTTTAGATAAGAGGTTGGATTCGCCTGTTTTGTTTGATAATTCTGAAGAGTTGTATACAAATAATATAATTGAGGACTATAGAGATGAGGATTCAAGTTTTAATGATACCCTGCTGTATCATTATTATTCCCACTTAGTGGAAAGAAAAGAACTTAAAAGATATGAAGATGATAAAACGGTAATTTTTCTTGACGAAGAGATTGAAAGACCTTTTGTCATAAAAAAACCAACCATCTAAATAGAGTTTACATTTAAGAGAGGTAAGATGTGAAGAATAGAGTTTTAGAAAGATTAAAACAGTCAAAGGAAGGGTATATCTCTGGAGAGCAGCTAAGTGAGTCCTTAAATGTTTCAAGAACCTACATATGGAAATGCATTAAGGAACTTAGAGAAGAAGGATATATTATAAAGTCTTCTTCTAAGAAAGGGTATAAACTTACATATACCCCAGATATTATTAACGCTTGGGAAATAATGCAGTATAGAAAGAATGGGTTATTGGGAAAAAATGCAATATACTTTCCGCAAATTGAATCGACAAATAATTATGCAAAAAAAATAGCCCAAGAAGGTTGTGAGGAAGGCACAGTTGTTATAGCTGATTCTCAAACAGCTGGAAGGGGTAGGATGGGAAGAGAGTGGAGTTCAACAGATAAAAAAGGTATTTTAATGTCTGTTGTTCTAAAACCTAAAGTAGCCATGGAAGAATTGCAGATTATTACACTGGCAGCATCTGTTGCAGTGGTTGAAGCCATAAAAGAATTAACAGGTATTGACTTTGGTGTGAAGTGGCCAAATGATATAATATTAGATGGAAAAAAAATTTGTGGTATTTTAACTGAAGCCAGTATGGAAATGGACAGGGTGAATTTTGTAGTTTTAGGCATTGGTCTAAATGTTTGGCACAAAAAAGAAGATTTTTTAGATGAGTTAAAGGAAAAAGCCACATCATTATCAATTTACATGGGACAAAAAAGTGATATAATTATAAGAAGAAGTGAATTAATTAAAGCGATTTTAATTAAATTAGAGAAGGTATATGATGAGATTAACAGAGGATGTTTAGACTCAATAATACAGCTTTGGAAAAAACATTCTGTTACTTTAGGAAAAGAAGTCAGCATTTTAATTAAAGGAGAACAGCATAAAGGTATTGCTCAAGATATAACAAACCAAGGTAAACTTATTGTTAAATGTGTTGATGGAACAAGAAAGGAAGTGTTATCAGGTGAGATTTCTGTTAGAGGACTCTTAGGTTATTGACGGGGTTTAAGCAGGCAAGGCAAAGGTTCTACTTTATGAGTAGACAAAATTTGTATTAACAAATCAAAACATTGGATGATATATCCAAAAGGGGGTTTTAAAGATTAATAATAAAAATAATAATGTAAATACTGCTGTTAATAAAAATAACAGTAGACCTAATAACAACAAAAGTAATAACTATAAAAACACTAAGAGCAACAACAATAATAACAATTATAATAAAAACAACAATAACAATAACAATAATAATAACAATAATAATAATAGTAGTAGTAATAGCAACAATAGAAAAAAAGACTATCAGCGAAAAAAGTATAATGATTTTTCATCATTTAAAGGTAACAATAAGTCTAAGTTTCAAAATAGAAATAAAAAAAATAATTACAACAAGGATAATAATTCTAAAAACAATAATTATAGAGATGGTAATTCTTACAGAGGTGGGAATAACAATAAAAAAGATTATGGTAATTCAAAACAAAATTATAAAAACAGAAAATCCTTTTATAGAGATTCAGGAAAGATGAGAGAAGTTGAAACGGTTGCAGATATAAAGCTGGATATTGAAAGAATAGAAAAAGAAATAAAACTTGAGATAAAAGAGATTAGAAGTTTAAAACTTGGCGTTTAGTTTAAAGCTTAATGAATACAGTAAAGAAGGTATAAAAATGATATTTGTTTTGGATGTGGGAAATACAAATATAACATTGGGAGTATATAAAGGAAAAAAACTTATTAATTACTGGAGAATGAGTACTGACAGAGAAAAGTCATCAGATGAGTTTGGGATGTTTATTCTGGATTTATTTAGGTATGAAAACATTAAAATTTCTGATATTGAAGCAATAATTATGGCATCTGTCGTACCTCCTATAATGTATTCTTTAGAACATGCACTGAGAAAATACTTTAAATTGGAACCTATAATTGTGGGACTAGGTGTTAAAACTGGGATTAATATTAAATATGACAATCCAAAAGAAGTTGGAGCAGACAGGATTGTAAATGCAGTAGCTGCATGTGGTATATATGGAGGACCTGTAATAATTGTTGATTTTGGAACAGCCACTACCTTTTGTGCCATATCTTCTAAAAATGAATATCTTGGTGGAGTAATTTGCCCTGGTATTAAGATTTCAGCAGAAGCATTATTTCAAAGGACAGCAAAACTTCCACGAATAGAGCTTGTAAAACCGGATAATGTTTTAGGTAAAAACATGGTAGCAAGTATGCAGTCCGGGATGGTGTATGGTTATGTTGGAAAGGTAGACTATATAGTTAGACGAATTAAAAAAGAAATGAAAGAGCACAATATAAAAGTAATTGCTACAGGTGGATTGGCTAGATTGATAGCCAGTGAGTCAGAGACAATTGATGAAATAAATGGCCTTATTACTATAGAAGGCTTGAGAATAATATATGATATGAATAAAGAAAGTTAAAAACTTAATATTGAATTTGGAGGTATTTTATGACAAATAATGAAGAGGCAATAAAGTTACATAAAGAATGGAAGGGCAAAATTGAAGTAATCAGTAAAGTGGCTGCAAATAGTAAAAAAGATTTATCTTTAGCATATACTCCAGGAGTTGCAGAACCCTGTCTTGAAATTCAAAAAGATATAAATTTATCATATACTTATACAAGAAGATGGAATTTAGTTGCTGTTGTTACTGACGGAAGTGCAGTTTTAGGACTTGGTGACATAGGACCTGAAGCAGGAATGCCTGTTATGGAAGGTAAATGTGTACTGTTTAAGAATTTTGCAAATGTTGATGCATTTCCTTTGTGTATAAATTCTAAGGATGTTGATGAAATAGTTAATACAATAAGGCTTTTGCAGGGAAGCTTTGGAGGGATAAATATTGAAGATATTTCAGCTCCAAGATGTTTTGAGATTGAAAAAAAGCTTAAAGAACAGTGTGATATACCTATATTTCATGATGATCAGCACGGCACAGCAGTTGTAACTTTAGCTGCCATGATTAATGCATTAAAGATAGTGAAAAAAGATATAAACGATATTTCTGTAGTTGTAAATGGTTCTGGAGCAGCAGGGATAGCGGTAACAAAGCTTTTAATGAGTATGGGACTTAAAAAAGTTATTTTATGTGACAGAAAAGGAGCAATTTATAAGGGAAGAGACAATTTAAACAAAGAAAAAGAGGAAATGGCTGCTATTTCAAATTTACAAATGAAAAAAGGGTCAATAGAGGAAGTATTAGAGGGAGCAGATGTATTTATTGGTCTTTCAGCACCAGGAACTTTAACAAAGGAAATGGTAAAAACTATGGCAAAAGATCCAGTAATTTTTGCCATGGCCAATCCAGTTCCTGAAATAATGCCTGATGAGGCAAAAGAAGCAGGGGCAAAAGTTATAGGTACAGGAAGATCTGATTTTCCAAATCAAATAAACAATGTTTTGGCTTTTCCAGGGATATTTAGAGGTGCTCTTGATGTGAGAGCCAGTGATATTAATGATCAGATGAAAATAGCTGCAGCAGAGGCAATAGCATCTTTGATAACAGAGGAAGAGTTAAATGAAGATTATGTCATACCAGAACCTTTTGATCCAAAGGTGGGACAAGAGGTTGCAAAAGAGGTTGCAGAAGCGGCGAAAAAGTCAGGTGTAGCAAGAATATAAAGTAAAAAAACAACAAAAACCCAGCTTATCTTATTCTAAGACTCCACCTTCTATAAGGTGGAGTTGCTTTTATAAATCTTTAGGTAGAGTTTAGTCTCTACGTGAAGTCTCGATGTTTAGCTTTAGCTAAACGAGTTCACTAGGTAGTTTTTTTTAGTGACTTTTTTCTTCAAGAAATTAATGGTATAATGTTTTAATAGAGATAGAATTAAAAAAATATGTTAGGGGTATGTATTATGAAAGAAAGAAAGAGATCAAGGTTGTACAGAGTTTGGCACACCGATAAAAAGAGCTGCTCGAAATTTGACGAAAAAGAGGTTGATAAGGTAAATGCGTCAAATGTCAAAGAAGCAAAAGAAAAAGCTCGGGAGATGTTTCCAGGACACAGAGTGACCTCTGTATGGCTGGTAGAAAAGTAAAAATGTCCTGTTAATAAAATGAGGGGAGCTGTCAGCATTAATCTGAATATTCCAATATACAATGCCTTAATGAAGTATTCCAATAGAAGTCCTGTTTCATTTCACATGCCGGGACATAAAGAGGGGAAAGACAGTAATATTCCGAATGCCAATGAATTGTATTTAATGGATGTTACTGAAATTCCAGGTTTGGATAACCTGCATCAACCAGAGGGAATAATAAAGGAAGCTCAAGAACTTGCGGCAAAAGCCTTTGGAGCTGACCAGACATTTTTTTTGGTTAATGGCTCTACTTGTGGAATACAGGCTGCTATTATGTCGTTGTGTAAAAAAGGAGACAGACTTATAGTGGGAAGGGATTGTCACAGGGCAGCTGTAAGTGGGATGATGCTTGCAGGAGCTGAGCCTGTGTATATAAAACCAGAGTATGAAGATAATTTTAAGATATCGTCAGTCTTAAAAATTAGTGATATTGAAAAAGCATTGATGGAGAACCAAGATGCAGCTGGAGTTTATATAACAAGACCTAATTATTATGGAATATGTTCTGATATTAAAGAAATATGCAGGCTGGTTCATTCTTATGGCAAAGTACTTATAGTTGATGAAGCTCATGGGGCACATCTGAAGTTTTCTGACAAACTTCCATGTAGTGCCCTTGAGCATGGCAGTGATATTTGTATTCAGAGTGCACACAAGACTCTTCCAGCACTTACGCCAGGTGCATATCTTCATGTAAAGGGCTCGAAGGTGGATGTAGAAAAGATTAGATATAATCTTGATATTTTACAGACTTCAAGCCCCCCTTATTTGGTGATGGCTTTTTTAGATATATCAAGAGCTGTTATGGAGAAGGATGGAGAACAAATTATAGAGTGGTTACTTGAGGATATTAAAAAGTTTCATAAAAATATAGATGACAATACACATTTTAATGTGCTTTCAAAAAAGAAGCTAAATATAGGGGAAACAGACGGTACAAGATTGGTTATAAACACAAAAAACTATGGATTGTCAGCATTTAAGATTGAAAATATCTTAAGAAACAAGTACAATATACAGGTGGAAATGTCTGATTTATATAATATTGTTTGCATAACTACCGGTGCTAACAAAGGGGAAGATTTAAAAAAGCTTGAAGATGCCTTTTGTGATATTGACATGAATTTTAAGAATTCCCCCCCATTAGCCGATATATGTATTGAGAAGATGGATATACCGGAGCAGAAAGTTCAGTTAGACCAATTGATGCACAAAAGCTTTAAGAGAATGAAGCTGACCAGTGCTAATGGAATGATAAGTCGGGGGATGATAACACCATATCCACCCGGTGTACCTGTTGTGTGTCCTGGGGAAGTCATAACAGAAGGTGCTATAGAATACATAAATGATATTTTAAAATTCGGTGGTAATGTAAATGGTGTGTATGATGGATTAGAAGTACAGGTTTTAACTTCTTTGTAATATTTTGGGGGTTTTATGAGAGGAAAGCTGATTATAATAGAAAGTGGTTCTGATGCAAGTGGCAAAGCCACGCAAACTGAAAAGCTGTTTGAAAGGCTTACTGATGAAAAGCATAAAGTCAAAAAGGTAACCTTTCCTGACTATAAAAGTGATTCATCTGCTTTGGTGAAAATGTATTTAAATGGGGATTTTGGGAAAAATCCAAGTGATGTCAATCCATATGTTGCATCAACCTTTTATGCTGTTGACAGATTTGCATCATATAAAACAAAGTGGGGAAAACATTATGAGAACGGAGAAATAATTTTAGCAGACAGGTATACAACCTCTAATATGGTTCACCAAGCTGCTAAAATAAAAGATTTATCTCAAAAGGATGCTTTTTTAGACTGGCTTTGGAATTTTGAATTTAATATGTACAAACTTCCTATTCCAGATTGTGTCTTCTTTTTGGATATGCCTCCTAAATACAGTAAAATTCTTATGGATAGGAGAATGAATAAGATTACCGGTGAAGAAAAGAAGGATATTCATGAGAGAAACTATAATTACTTAGAGGAGTCTTATAACAATTCTCTCTATATAGCAAAAAAATATCACTGGTTTAGAGTTGACTGTGTTAAGGGAGAAAAGCTTAGGACAATTGATGAGGTGCATGAAACAATATACAATAAACTTGCCAAGACAATACTATAAAAGCACATTATACTTTATTTAAATTACCAGATATGGAGTGATAAATATGAGGATAAAGGAAGCGATGGCGAATACAGCCAATGTGCAGGGAATGGGAAGTAAAGATGATAAAAAGACGATAGATGGAAAAGAAACCTCTTTTAGAAATCATTTAAAAAGTTTTGATGGCGGCAATTTTGAAGAAAGAATCAAACAATTAATAGGTCAGATTGAAAAACAGGGAGAAAAATTAGGACAAAAAGTAGATTTAAGAGAACTTAAAATTTATAAAAAGCTTATATCTGAATTTTTAGATGAGGCCGTAAGTAATTCTCACAAGTTTTCTAAAGATAGTTCTCTAGATAGAAGAGGAAGGTATAAAGTTTTTGCAAATGTAAAAAAAATTAACAAAGAATTAGATCAGCTTACTAATGATATTTTAAATGGTGAAGAAGATAATATTAAAATACTAAAAAAAATTGAAGATATAAGAGGGCTGGTCTTAGATCTTTTAATATAATTTCAGAGGGATTAATGTGAATTTTAATGATATTACAGGGCAGCAGACAATTGTCAATCGCCTTAAAACACAAATAAAAAGTTATAAAATAGGACATGCATATATTTTTTCAGGATCTAAAGGTATAGGTAAGAGAACTATAGCAAAAATCTTTGCCTCAATAGCAATATGCAAAGAAAGGGGTGAAGATGGGAGCTGTGGAAAATGTCAACCATGCAGACTTTTTAGGGGAGGAACCAATCCTGATTTTTACTGTATTAAAACAGAAAAAAATAGCATTGGTGTTGAGGATATAAGAAAGATGCAAAAGGATGTGTCGATAAGACCACTTTATTCACCTAAAAAAGTGTATTTGATACAGGAAGCTGAAAAAATGACCGTGCAGGCTCAAAATTGCCTTTTAAAGACTTTAGAGGAGCCACCGTTATACACACTCATTATAATGACAACATCAAATTATGAAGGTCTTTTAGAGACAATACGCTCAAGAAGTGTAAATTACAGTTTCAAAAAAAATACTTTTGAAGAGGTAAAAAAATATCTTATTGATAATGAAAAAATAGATTTAGGTGAAGTAGATTTCATTGCCTCATATGCAGATGGTGTTATAGGCAAAGCAAAGGAACTTTCAGAGTCTGACGAATTTAAATTGTGCCGTGAAAAAACAATTGAAATTTTATTAAAATTAAATGAGTCAAATGCTAAAGATATTTTTAGTGTATATGATTTTTTTGAAGAAAACAAAGAAAATATTGAAGAAATTTTAGATATAATGTTGGTGTTTTATAGGGATATACTTGTAACTGGAAAGTTTGGAAATGAAAAAATGTTGATTAACTCTGATAAAAAAGATATTATATTAAGGAATGTAAATAATTTTTCTACAGAAAGAATTTACAAAAATATAAAAGTAGTTGATGATTTGCGCAATAACATAAAAAGAAATGTAAATTATCAGCTTGCTGTAGAAGTTATGCTTATGAAACTTCAGGAGGAAGAATTATAATGGTAAAGGTGGTAGGAGTAAGATTTAAAAAAGCAGGTAAGATTTATTATTTTGATCCAGGTGATATGAAAATAGACTTGAATCAAAATGCTATAGTGGAAACTGCCCGAGGTGTAGAATTTGGTTATGTGGTAGTTCCAAATACAGAAGTCAGCGAAGAAGAAATTGTTACACCTTTAAAAGGTGTGATAAGAGTGGCTACAGATGAAGATAAAAAACACTATGAAGAAAATGCTAAAAAAGAAGAGGAAGCTTTTGACATTTGTCTTCAAAAAATAAAAGAGCATGAGCTTGAAATGAAGCTTATCGATGTTGAATATACCTTCGATAACAATAAAGTATTGTTTTATTTTACTGCTGATGGAAGAGTTGACTTTAGGGAACTGGTAAAAGACCTTGCTTCGATTTTTAGAACAAGAATTGAGTTAAGACAAATAGGTGTAAGGGATGAAGCTAAAATGATGGGAGGACTAGGAGTATGTGGCCGGGTTCTTTGTTGTTATTCATTTTTGGGAGATTTTCAGCCTGTGTCTATAAAAATGGCAAAAGAACAGGGTTTATCTCTAAATCCTACAAAAATTTCAGGAGCATGTGGCAGGCTCATGTGTTGTTTAAAGTATGAACAGGAAGCTTATGAGGAAATAGTTGCCAGAGTTCCAAAAGAAGGAGCTATTGTGGAAACACCTGATGGTCAGGGTATTGTTATTTCTGTAAGTCTTCTGAAGGAACTGGTTAAAGTAAAGCTTGATAAGGAAAATGAGACTGATCTTAAAATATATGATGCAAGTCTTGTTAAAGTAATAAAAGATGTAAGAGATGATGAAGCAGAAGAGGTAGAAGAAGATGTTGATATAGAAGAATTAAAGGAGTTAGAGGACTGACAAAATAATAATTTTAAAAGGTTTTTTCAAAAATAGTTTTCTTTCGCTGAATTTAGTGGTAAAATAAAGAATGAGTGAAAGAGCTATTTGTATAAAACAATAGCCTATTCTTTATAGGAGGTGTTAGTTATGGCATATTTAATTAATGATGCATGTATTAATTGTGGTGCTTGTGAGCCTGAGTGCCCTGTTTCCTGTATTTCAGCAGGAGATGACGTATATGTAATTGATGCTGACGCATGTATTGATTGTGGAGCATGTGCAAATGTTTGTCCTGTTGATGCTCCAGAACAAAAATAAATTAAATTTCAAGGTCGTTATGTTTCCATTTTTAAGATGAAAATAGTTTTAAGGACTTTTGAGTTTAGGCATCAGTAATCTGATTAAAAGAGAACTCTTGTTAAAATATACAAAGAGTTGGAAAAGGAGTCAAAGGGTTAAATCTCTTTTATGACTCCTTTTTAAGTGCCTAATAATTAGAGTGAACTGGTTTAGCTAGAGCTAAACATAGAGGCTTCAGATGGAGACTTAGAATAACATAAAACTTAGTCTAGAAAGCAGCTGTTAGATTAGAACCATAGGGTTTTAGAGAATTTTAAGTGGTGTAGGTGTTAAAAATGGATGTAAAAATTAAAGAAAACGAAAGAATAGATGATTTACAATATAAAGGATTAAAAATTATTCAAAAAGAAGATGCATTTTGTTTTGGGCTTGATGCAGTTTTAGTTGCTAATTTTACAGATATCAAAAAAAATGATTTTGTTGTAGACCTTGGTACAGGTACAGGTATCATTCCAATTCTAATTGCAGGAAAGACTGAGGCTAAAAGCATTTTAGGTATTGAAATTCAAGAAGATATGGCGGAAATGGCAAAAAGAAGTATAAAACTTAATGATATTGGCGACAGAGTAAAAATAATATGTGGTGATTTAAAAAAAAGTGTTGATATTTTAGGTTCTTCTAAGTTTAATGTAATTGTTTCAAATCCTCCCTATATGAATGCAGGTGGTGGTCTTTTGAGTGAAAGCAATACAAAGGCCGTTTCAAGACATGAGATTTTCTGTACATTAGAAGATGTTGTAAAAGCATCGGAAAAACTTCTTAAACCTAAAGGGCAGCTGGCAATGGTTCATAGACCGGACAGGCTGGTTGATATTATATGGTTAATGAGAAAGTATTCTATAGAGCCTAAATACATGAGATTTGTTCATCCATCGGCAAAGAAAAAAGCAAATCTTATTTTAGTTAAAGGTATAAAACATGGAAGACCTCAATTAAAAATGATGGAGCCTTTGTACGTTTATAATGAACATGGAATTTTTTCAGATGAAATAAATAAAATTTATTGCAGGGGAGGGGATGGAGATAGTTGAATCAAAGGGAATGTTGTTTCTGGTTGCTACTCCCATAGGAAATCTTGAAGACATAACATACAGAGCTGTAAGAGTGTTAAATGAAGTTGATTTAATTGCTGCAGAAGACACTAGGCATGCAATGAAACTTTTAAATCATTTTGAAATAAAAAAGTCCCTCGTAAGCTATTATGAACACAATAAAAAAATCAAAGGGGATTTTTTAATCAAAAAGATTTTAGAGGGCAAAAATATAGCATTAATTTCAGATGCGGGAACCCCGGGGATTTCAGATCCGGGAGAAGATATTGTAAAACTTTGTATCAAAAATGAAATTAAAGTTACAATGATACCAGGAGCAGTAGCGGGGATAATGGGGCTTGTATTATCAGGTATTTCTTCAAAGAGCTTTGTTTTTGAAGGATTTCTTTCCATGAATAAAAAAATAAGAAGGGAAAAAATAGAGTCTTTAAAAGAAGAATTAAGAACTATAGTGTTATACGAAGCACCTCATAAGCTTTTTAATACATTAAATGATGTATATAAAGTTTTAGGAGATAGGAAAATAGCTTTAGCCAGAGAACTTACAAAGAAATATGAAGAAATAATATATTTAAATTTAAAAGATGCAACTTTAAAATATAAAGACGAAAAGCCAAGAGGGGAGTTTGTTGTAGTAATTGAAGGAGCAGACAAAGATGAGATTTTACAAAGAAAAAAGAGCAAATGGGAAGCAGTAGAAATAGAGGAGCACTATCAAGTATATATTTCTCAAGGTTTTGAAAAAAAAGAGGCTATGAAAAAAGTTGCAGAGGACAGAGGTATTAGTAAAAGAGATGTATATAATAAACTTGTTAAATCATAGTGACTTTGTCCTTGGGATAGGGCTTTATTTTAAAGACATTCCTAAGTAAAGAAGAGAACTAGTTTAGCTAAAGCTAAACATTGCAGATTCAGGTGAAGTCTCAAAATAAGATAAAGGAATTTTGGCAAAATAAAAGAAGCTTGACAAAAAGTCAAACTTCTTTTACTTTCTCTTCAGAGTCTAATTATTTCTTCAACTCTCTTAAACAATCTGGACAAATGTTTTTTGCTTTATAAACACTTACGTCCTTTGCATTACCGCAGAAAATACATGCTGGCTCATACTTCTTAAGTATGATAGTTGATCCGTCAACATAAATTTCAAGAGCATCCTTTTCAGCGATGTCAAGAGTTCTTCTCAGCTCAATTGGTAAAACCACTCTTCCTAGCTCATCAACTTTTCTTACAATTCCTGTAGATTTCATAATAAATCCTCCTCCATTATTACAGTATTCGACAAACTTTGCATTTTAATCATACCATATATGCCATTTATAGTCAAGATTTTTTTTAAAAAAAATTGAAAAAAATACAACTACAAATTTTAATGTCAATTTAAAACATAACTAATGCTAATTTTATATATTCCCACAAAAAGAAAATATAAAACAATTAATTAAAGGGAATTTAAAACCTTTTCAATTATAAAGATAATTATACATGATTTCTTCTAAAAAACAACTAAAAGTTTTAAAAAAGTCAAAAATTTTTTTAAATTTTACATTTTGTTCATACATTCAACATAATGTTAAAAATTTTAAAGAAGAATTATATTTATCTAAAGCTAAATGAGTTTAGTAAATATAAAGAAACATGTAATATAAATATGATATAAGCCCATATAATTACTTTAGAGAATCATACTTTGTGTATTTGAGGGTTCAACGTGCTAAATTACATTTGGGTAGGTATGCTAATTGCAGGAATCATTACTGGAATAATAAACGGAAGAATTGATGAGGTTACAAAGGCTATTTTGGAGTCATCACAGAGTGCAATTGAACTTAGTATAGGGCTTTTAGGAGTTATGTGCTTGTGGACCGGCCTTATGGGAGTAGCAGAAAAGAGTGGAATTATAAAGGTAATTGCAAAAGTTTTAAATCCTGTAATAAAATTTTTGTTTCCTGAGATACCAAAGAATCACCCTGCAACAGGGGCAATAGTTATGAACTTGGTTGCAAATTTTTTAGGTCTGGGAAATGCAGCAACACCATTGGGGATTAAGGCTATGAAAGAGCTACAAAAACTAAACAGGCATAAGGATACATCAACTGATGCTATGAGTACATTTCTAGTTCTCAACACATGCTGTGTACAATTTATACCTGCCACAATTGTCGCAGTAAGAGTTGCGGCAGGCTCGGCCAATCCTACAGAAGTAATAGGGACTATCTGGATTGCAACTATTTTAGCTACTGTGGCAGGAGTAACGGCGGTTAAGATTTTTTCAGTTGTATGCAGAAATAGCTCGTTTAGCCAAAGCTAAACAAAATTTTAAAATTATATAAATCAGGAGGACAATATATGGATATTATAAAGGCAATATCTTCATATGCTGTACCTGTAATTTTTGTAGTTATTTTATCGGTAGGTCTTTATAGGAATGTAAAAGTATATGATGTATTTGTTGATAGTGCTAAAGAAGGCATAACAACTGTTTTGAAAATCATTCCTCCACTAGTGGGGCTGGTTGTTGCCGTTGGAGTGTTTAGAGCATCAGGAGCCCTTGAGCTTTTAATCTATGCAGTAAAACCAATTACAGGACTTTTTAATATTCCATCGGAAACACTGCCTCTCGTGTTTATGCGTCCTATTTCAGGGAGTGCCTCATTGGCAATGGTTTCTGACATATTAAAGGAATATGGAGCAGATTCTTTTATAGGAAGAGTTACATCTACAATGATGGGGTCAACAGAAACTATATTTTACACCCTTGCTGTTTATTTTGGTGCTGTGGGAGTAAAAAAAGTTCGATATACCCTTTTGGCAGCTTTAATAGCAGATTTTACAAGTGTGATTGTGTCAGTGTGGATATGTAAAATAGCATTTTAATAGGCTCTATACTGGGGAAATTTAGCTTTAGCTAAACGAGTTCACTAAGTTCACGGTGCATATTATTTAAGTGAATGAAAATGTGGAAGTATTTACATGTTCTAAACTGCAAAACTTTAGTTTCTAGAATTTTCTTCTTCACATAAATTAGATAACCATAAGTTAATATAATAACTTGAAAAAAAGTTTGTAAATATGTATATTAGTATTAATGGAATTTTTAGAGCGTGAATTTTTATTCTGTTTTAGTTTAATTATTATGAGGAGGAGTTTTAAAAATGAGCAGGGAAAAATTTTATATAACTACACCTATATATTATCCAAGTGGTAAATTACATATAGGTCATTCCTATACAACTGTTGCTGCAGACGCAATGTCTAGATATAAAAGGCTTAGAGGCTTTGATGTAATGTTTCTTACTGGAACAGACGAACATGGACAAAAAATACAGAGAGTTGCAGAAGCAAAAGGTGTTACACCAAAAGAGCATGTTGATGAAATAGTTGAAGGAATTAAAAAAATGTGGGATCTTATGAAGATAACAAATGACAGATTTATAAGAACCACAGATGACTATCATGTGAGAGCAGTTCAAAAAATATTTAAAAGATTATATGACAATGGAGATATTTATAAAAGTGAGTACGAAGGATGGTATTGTACTCCATGTGAGTCCTTTTTGACAAAAACTCAGTTAGAAGATGGCAAATGTCCTGATTGTGGAAGAGAAGTTGAGTTGACAAAGGAAGAGAGTTACTTTTTCAAGCTGTCCAAGTATCAGGATAGGTTAATAAAGCATATAGAAGAAAATCCAGAGTTTATACAGCCGGTTTCAAGACAAAATGAAATGATTAATAACTTCTTAAAGCCAGGTCTTGAAGATTTATGTGTATCGAGGACAACCTTTGATTGGGGAGTGCCAGTGACATTTGATAAGGATCACGTGGTTTATGTATGGATTGATGCACTTTCAAATTACATTACTGGGTTAGGTTATATGTCAGAAGATGAATCGGCTTATAAAAAATACTGGCCGGCAGATGTGCAGCTGGTAGGGAAGGAAATAGTACGTTTTCATACAATTATATGGCCTGCTATGCTGATGGCTCTTGGTGAACCACTACCGAAGCAGGTTTATGGACATGGCTGGCTGCTTTTAGAGGGCGGCAAAATGTCTAAGTCAAAGGGAAATGTTGTTGACCCTGTGATACTTGTAGAAAAGTATGGTCTTGATTCCATAAGGTACTTTCTTTTAAGAGAGGTGCCCTTTGGTTCTGATGGAGTTTTTACAAATGAAGCTTTAATTAATAGAATAAACTCTGACCTTGCAAATGATTTAGGTAATCTGGTAAGCAGAACTGTTGCAATGATAAAAAAATATTTCAACGGAACTATACCGGATAAAAGACAGTCAGGTGATTTTGATGATGAATTAATGGAAATGGTAATAAATACACCAAAAAAAGTTGAGGAACTTATGGATAATCTTCAATTTAATCTGGCTCTTTCTGAAATCTGGAAGACCGTTTCAAGGACAAATAAATATATAGATGAAACAATGCCTTGGATTTTAGCTAAAGATGATGAAAAAAAGGAAAGGCTTGCTGCTGTAATGTACAATCTTGCAGAGAGCATTCGTATTATTTCAATTTTAATAGAGCCATTTATGCCTGAAACACCTGAAAAAATATGGACCCAGCTTGGGTTGTCAGATGGTGATGAAACATCATGGGAAAGTTCAAAAAAATGGGGTAGCTACCCTGAAGGTGCAATTGTAAATAAAGGCGAGACATTATTTCCAAGGATAGACTTGGAAAAAGAGATGAAGGAACTTGAAAAAATTGAGAAGAAGGAAAAGAAGGAAAGAGAGAAAAAAGAAAAGGCTTCTAAAAAGATGGAAGAAAGTAACAAAAAAGAACAAATATCAATAGATGATTTTGCAAAAATAGATCTTAGAGTGGGGAAAGTTCTTGAAGCCGAAAAGGTTGAGAAGGCTGACAAACTCTTAAAACTAAAGCTTGAAGTGGGAGAAGAAACCAGACAGGTAGTGGCTGGCATAGCAAAACATTATGATTCTAAAGATATTATAGGAAAATATGTTATAGTTGTTGCTAATTTAAAGCCGGTTAAGCTTCGTGGAATTGAATCCCAAGGAATGGTGCTTGCTGCTTCAAATGACAAGCAGCTGGTTCTTGCAACAGTGGACGGAATGCTAGAAAGTGGATCCAAAATAAAGTAAATTCACCATTCCTGACATTGTTTATATAAAAATATAGTTTATAGGAGAGTATTATGTTTTTTGATTCACATGCACATTATGATGATGAAAAATTTAATGAAGACAGACGGGAAATTATAAAAGAGGCTTTTAAAAATGGGGTAAGCTATATATTAAATGCATCTTCAAGCAGGGAATCAGTACCAAAAGCTGTATCTTTAGCCGATGAATACGAAAATTTTTATGCTGCAATAGGTATTCATCCACATGATGCAAAAGATATGGATGAGGAGTTTATTGAAGTTCTTGAAGATTATGCTAAAAACAAAAAAGTAGTTGCAATAGGAGAGATAGGACTTGACTATTACTATGATTTTTCGCCTAAAAGCATTCAAAAGAACGTATTTGAAAGGCAGATAAACTTAGCAAAAGATATAAAGCTACCTATAATAATACATGACAGAGATGCTCATGAAGATGTGCTAAATATAGTAAAAAATGAAAAAGCTAAAGAGGTTGGCGGGGTTTTTCACTGTTTTTCTGGCAGTGTAGAAATGGCAAAAATAGTTATGGACAATAACTTTTATATTTCATTAGGTGGTACAGTAACTTTTAAAAATGCTCGAAAGGCTGTTGAAGTTGCAGAATATGTGCCTATAGAAAGACTTTTGATTGAGACAGATTGTCCATATTTGGCACCTGAACCTTACAGAGGTAAAAGGAATTATTCAGGATATGTAAAGTTTGTTGCACAAAAGATTGCTGATATAAAAGGTATGGAGCTAGAAGAGGTTGCACAAAAAACAACTGATAATGCAAAAAAAATATTTAAAATATAGTAATTTTCCTCGGTTTTAGTTAAACATGGGAGTTTTAGTTAGAGGAATTTTGGGTTTAGAGTAACCATTTAATCTTTGATACATATAATGAGTATATATTGTTCTTCTTAATGGGAGAAGGCAGTGTGGCTGCTCTATAGCAGTTGAGTAAAAGTTTAATTACAGCTAAAAAGCTGTGATATGTTAAAAGAATATGTATCGGAGGTTATTTTATGGAAAAAAACAAGGTTAATAAAGGTGGGGGAATGCCTGAGCAAAATAGTCCCAATCAAAAAGGTGGAATGACGGATATGTTGCCAAATCCTCAAATGCCTCAATTTCCACCATTACATATGGGGCAAATGCCTAATATGAATCATATGCCTCATCACATGCCCCATCATATGCAACAGCATATGCAACAGCATATGCCTTACATGCCTCAAATGTCGGGTATGCCTCAAATGCCCTATATGAATCAAATGCCGGGCATGTCGGGTATGCCGGGTATGCCTCAAATGCCATATATGCCCATGATGAATTGGCCCATGATGAATTGGCCCATGATGATGTATGGGATGATGCCAAATCCTGATTATGCAGGTATGCATCAGGGAATGTCAAATCCTGATTATGCAGGTATGTACCAAGGTATGCCAAATTTATAATGATAAAAAGAGGGGGGTTTCAAACCCCCCCTCTTTTTTTAGATTACAGAAGCTTGCAAAAACCCTGGGTTTTGTAAGCTTCTGTAATCTAAAAAATTTTTAAAATTTAAGTGAATGACGTTTGAAATGCTAGAAAAGAGCGTATAATTATAATTGGGAAAATATGAATAAATCAATGGTGTGCTTTATATACAAAGGGATTGAGCTGGTATGAAAGAAAGATTTGACAAAAAAAATAATTTGAAATAGAATATCCCTTAGCCCTTAAAATATTTTAAGTAGGAGGATGATAATTTGTCACCATTACTTGGTAAAAGTATCAGGAGGTATGTTTCATTAAAAGCGATTGCGGCAATGATTTTGGCTTTTGTGATATCTATGTCAGTGATTGTTGGGACTAGTGTTTATTTTAGTAAAGATGTGGTTATTAATTATGATGACAGCGTAATTATAGTTCGTACAATGAAATCTACCGTTGAAGGAGTACTGGGTCAAAATGAAATAGAGATAAGTGAACATGACTATGTCAGCTTACCTCTAGAAAGCAAATTACAAAAGAAAAATACCAACGTTATAGATATAAAAAAAGCTATACCTTTAATAGTTGATGTGGATGGGGAAGAAACAACAATAATGACTGTAAAAGATACTGTTGGTGAGGCATTAAAAGAAGAGCCTGTCAATCTTGCCGTTGGAGACAAAATTGAAGGTGCTAGATACAGTCAAGAAGTAGAGGAAGATATGGAAGTGAAGGTTGTTAGAGTGAGTCATAAGTTGGTAGCAGAAGAAAAGTCAATACCCTATGAGGTTGTAGAAGAAGAATGCGGCAACATGGAAATAGGAGAGCAAAAAGTAGTTAAAGAGGGCAGCAAAGGTATTATAGAAGAAGTATATGCAGTTAAATATGAAGATGGTGAAGAAGTATATCGAAGGCTTATGAATGAAAGCGTTATTTCCGAGCCTTCGGAAAAAGTTGTTGAATATGGAACTGTCGCAAGTTATGTTAGCTCAAGAGGAGATAAATTTAGGTATACAGATGTTCTTGATATGAGGGCTACTTCATATACTGCATCTTATCAGTGCACTGGCAAGACACCTGATCACCCGCAATTTGGCATAACTTATACAGGTATAGAGGTGAGACCTGGAATTGTAGCTGTGGATCCAAATGTTATACCACTGGGAACAAGACTATATGTTGAAGGGGTTGGAGATGTTCCTGATTATGGATATGCATTGGCGGCTGATATTGGAAGTGCTGTAAAAGGTGATATAATAGACCTTTACAAAGAGGAGATGGAAGATGTTATAAATTGGGGCGTGAGAGATGTCAGGGTATACATATTAAGAGACTGACTCACTCAAAATAAAACTCCACCTTTTAAAGGGTGGGGTTTCGTTTTAAAAAGCTACGAAAGACTTAGTGAACTCGTTTAGCTAAAGCTAAACGTCGAGGCTTTAGGTGGAGACTCAACTCCATCTTATAGAAGGTGGAGTCTTAGAATAAGATAAAGTAGAAAGAGTTTTAAATCTATACTGGAGATAAAAGTATGCAAAATACAAGAGAAATAATTCAAAAGCACAATATACGTTTAACAAAGTCACTGGGACAAAATTTTTTAAATGATGATAATATAGTAAAGAAAATAGTAGATAGTGCAGATATAACAAAAGATGATGTTGTAATTGAAGTGGGACCTGGGATTGGTACTATGACTTCAGAGCTTGCTAAAAGATCTAAAAAAGTAATAGCAATAGAAATTGACAGATATCTTATTTCTGCATTAAAAGATAACCTGAGCAGTTTTTCAAATGTTGAAATTTTAAATATGGATATAATGAAAACAGATATAAAAACACTTATATCTGACGAGAAAGCTTCAAATATAAAAGTTGTGGCAAATCTTCCTTATTATATAACTACATCCATTATAATGAAATTTTTAGAAGAAGATACTAAAGTAGATATGATGGTATTTATGATTCAAAAGGAAGTTGCACAGAGGATAGCAGCAAGTCCGGGAGGAAAGGAATATGGTGCCCTTTCTGTTGCTGTTCAGTATTATTCAAAATCAAAAAAGGTTTTTGATGTGTCCCCCCACTGTTTTATTCCTAAGCCTGACGTGGATTCTACAGTTATAAAGCTTGTTATCAACAAAGAACCTCCAGTGGAGCTCTTAGATAAGGCTATGTTTTTTAAGACGGTAAGATGTTCTTTTGCACAGAGAAGAAAGACTTTGATAAATGCACTTTATAATGCCGGGGAATTTAATAAGTCAAAAGAGCAAATAAAAAAATTATTAAAAATTATTGAGGTAGATGAAAATGCAAGAGGTGAAACTCTTTCAATTCAACAGTTTGCAATGCTAGCCAATTTATTATTTGAAAACTCTCCTTAATTTTCTTATGAATTTTTTTAAAATAGTAATGTACCCCTCAAAGTGACATATAAATGTGTAGGGGGGGATGTAAATGATTAAATATTATAAAACCTTCTTTATGTTAAAAAAAGAAGACAGGGAATTTAAACAAGAAAAGGATCCACTAGGATATGTAAGAATTGAAGTGAGGGAAGGCAGGGGAAGACTTAGTTGTCATGTTTCTAACTTAAAAACTGAAAATTTAAAATACAAACTTTACATTATGAAAGTAAATAAACAAAACATTGTGCCATTTTGCTTTGGCTGTATCCAGTTAAAAGAAGGAGAAGCAGAATTGCAAAAAAAATTTGAGCCTTCTAATGTTGGAGGTACAGGTATACCAATTGAGTATTTCAATGTTGTAGCTTTGGTGGCAGAATCATTAGATGACGATGATATTATATGTCCTTTAGCGGCCTATAAAAAAGAAAAGCTAGATTGGAAAGGTAAACTTAAAAACTTTTTAAGCAGGCAAAAAGTAACAAAGGAAAAAGACATTTTGGAAAAAGGTAGTTTGGACAAAAAAAATGAATGCGATAAATGTGAGAATATGAATAAAACTTCCGAAAAAGTTAAAAATGACAGTGAAAACAAAATTTTTGCAGATAAAAATTTTAAGTCTTATAAAAAAGAAGTTGAAAAATCTATTAAGTTTGAAAAAGAAAAAAATGATAAAAATGTTGAAATAAAAAACAGTTCAAAAGTTATGGATAAAAGTATCGACAGCAAAGAGAAAAAATCTGAAACCGATATTAAAAAAGAAGGTGAAAAATCTCAAGGTATTGATGTAAAAGAGGTATTTAGTAGGTTAATTGCGGATTTTGACCAGTCTTTTAAAAAAATCAATCCTTTCAGGGTAGAAAGAAAGGATTACAGATGGTGGCAAATAGTTAGTCCTGTACACCTAAACAATATTTTTTACAAACTCAATATACGAATTCCCATACTTTTCAATCCTCTGGTAATGATGGCTCATTTTAAATACAAACATATCATAGCAGGAATATATGAAGATGAAAAAAAAGATTTAAGGTATGTTGTCTGTGGAATTCCAGGACTTTATAGGGTGGATGAAAAACCTTTTGGAGAAATGTGCAGGTGGGCACAGGTTGAGGGAGAAGATTCCCAGTATGGAGCATTTGGATACTGGCTTGTCTACATAAACCCCAAAACCGGAAGAATGTTAAGTGATGATTAAGGAGGATTATTCATGGCTATTAAAATGGAGAAAAAGTCATGAAATAGGAATAGAAAAAATAGATAATTACCACAAAGAATTGTTTAAAAGAATAAAGGATCTTTTAGATGCATGCAATGAAAACGACTGATAAAAAATATTGGAAATACTGACAAAGCTTTTGGAAACTTTGTGAAAAATAAGTGGTATATTAAATAGATAATAATACAAATTAATAAGAAGATAGTTATTAGATAAAAATATTAATATAAAAGTTTAAAAAATTTATTTTTCTATTGGTTTTTCAATCTATATAGTATATTATATATATATAATTATATTTACTGAAAATAAGAGGGGGAAATGTTATGACTTTTTTAAAGGATATTACTAAAAGAGTGTCAAATTCTGCTAAAGTTGCTGCAAAGAAATCAGGTAATATGGTTGAAGCTACTAAGTTGGGGCTAAACATAAACACGGAAGAAGAAAAGATTCAAAAGGCTTATGCTAAAATTGGGGAAAGAATATACAATCTATATGAATCGGAAGAAACAGTAGACAATGAATACAAAGAAGTTTGTGAAGAAATAATGAAATACAAGGAAAACATACAGTCTATGAAGGATAAGATTTTGTTGTTAAAAAACATTAAAATTTGCCCTGAATGTGATGCAGAACTTGAATGTAAAGATGCTTATTGTAATATGTGTGGTGCAAAACAGGAAATACCTGAGGTTTGTTTTGAAACAACCGAGGAAGAAATAATTGAAGGGGACACATTTGAGGAAGAAGAGAAAAAGACAGAAGCGATCAATGAAGAAGTAAATGAGGAAAGAGCAGCCGAGGAAAACAATTTTGAAGAAGAGGATAATAAGACAGAAATAATCAAGGAAGAAACAACTGAGGAAAAACCAATTGAGGCAGGAGAGAATGGTATGGAAGAAATCAAAAAATAATATTATTACTTGCACATAATTATGATGTGTATTATAATAAAAATAAATTGTAATATACAGGTTTGTGTATTATTTTTACATTAATTAGTTAGATAGTCTATTGTATATTTATAATAAATTTATTGATTATCTAATTGTTTTAATGTAAAATAGAACTATAAACTTATATTACAGAACATTGAAAATAAAATATATGGTGCAATTGCTACATGCGTTAAGTTGAAGATTCACTATTCTATTTTTACTATTTCCACTTTAGATTTAAAATTATGAAGCAATAATGTAAGCACAGGACAATGCTACTTTTAAAATATCTTCTATTTGATGTCGCATTTTAAAATGCACGGTTAAAAGCAATTAAAAATTTATTGATGTCTACGTCCAACCAATATATCCATTTGACTGTTCCATATTTATAATCTTTGATGTTTCATGTAGACTTTAATATTGATGTTTTTGTTACACACTGTATTTTTATGTAACAATGCTGGATTTTTACTTTAATGTTGCTAAATAAAGTGTAAGGCATAAAAGCAAGAGTTATAGTGCCTTGGAGTTTTGGGAAAATAGTGAAATTTAAAAGTGAGAGAATTAGAATTTTCTCTAACTTAATTAGTAAAATAAATTTGGAATGTTTGGTTTAGCTTAGTTTTATGATGAGATTGATGCAGAAAATAATATCTGCAAAAAGGGGGAATGGTTTAATTGTGGGTAGACTGCATTGTATCATCGTATAACTTAAAAAATAAACATGTATAAATGAAAGGGGAAGAAGAGAGAATGGTTAAAAGAAAAATGTCTATTTTACTAGCAGTAATTATGGTTGTTAGTGTTATGATGCCACTTACATCATTTGCAGAAATTATGAGGACATCAGAACACTTACCTTATGACCACACACCAACAGGAACTTCATATGAGGATCTTTTTCTAGAGCTTTACGATGACATTGAAAGCAGTGGCTATTATAGTCCTAGAGAGGGAATTCCTTATCACGCACTTGAAACAATGATGGCAGAGGCACCTGACTTTGGACATGTTACAACAAGTGAAGCATTAAGTTACTACGTTTGGCTAGAAGCAATTTATGGAAGGATAACAGAAGATTGGGCACCTTTCAATGAATCATGGGATGTTGTTGAGTATTTAGTTCCTGATGATAGCATTCAGCTTGCTGGTATGACAAACTATAATCCACAGGAACCTGCTACTTATGCAGATGAGCTTGACGACCCTAGTGAATATCCATCTGATTTGGAATTTGGAAGAGCTGTAGGAGTTGACCCTATACATGACGAGTTGTCAAGTACTTACAGTCCAAGCATGTACCTTATGCATTGGCTAATGGACGTTGATAACTGGTATGGATTTGGAGATGGTGATGAAGCTACATTCATTAACACTTTCCAAAGAGGAGAGTATGAGTCAACATGGAAGACAATCCCTCATCCATCAATAGAAGAATTTGAATATGGTGGACCAAATGGATTCCTTGACCTATATACAGGAGACGACGAATATTCAACACAGTGGCGTTTTACAAATGCACCTGACGCTGAAGCTCGTGCTATCCAAGGTGTATACTGGGCTAACAAATGGGCTCAAGAGCAAGGAAATCAAGGAGATATTTCAAATACAGTTCAACTTGCAACACAAATGGGAGACTATACAAGAAACAATTTCTTTGATAAGTATTTCTATGAAATAGGTTCAGGTGCTAGTGGAGATCCAGTACCTGGTACAGGTTATAACAGTGCTCACTACCTATTGGCATGGTATACATCATGGGGTGGCGGAATAGAGTATGACTGGGCTTGGAAAATTGGCTGTAGTCACTCTCACTTTGGATACCAAAGTCCATTCCTTGCATGGATAATGTCAACTCAAGATGATTTCACACCTCAATCACCAAATGCTGTTAGAGACTGGGAAACAAGTTTGGAAAGACAGCTTGAATTATACACTTGGTTGCAATCATCAGAAGGAGCAATAGCTGGTGGTGTTACAAACTCATGGAGAGGTAGATATGAAAACTACCCAGCTGGTGCAGCAACATTCTATGACATGATATATGAAGAAAATCCTGTTTACAAAGATCCAGGAAGTAACACTTGGTTTGGTATGCAGGCATGGTCAATGCACCGTATAGTTGACTTATATCTTGAGTCAGGAAACCAAATGGCAGCAGACTTGCTTGATAACTGGGTACCTTGGGTTCTAGATGTAGTTGATATTGATGAAGATACTGGACTTTTCCACGTTCCATCAGGAATAGATTGGGAAGGACAACCAGATACATGGACTGGAAGCAGATCAGCTAATAGCGGACTTAACGTAATAATTGAATCAAAAGGTCAAGACCTTGGTGTTACAGGTTCACTTGCAAGTTGTCTTATTACATATGCAGCAGGTGTACGAGAGAACACTGGTTCACTTACTCCACAAGCGCAAGAGGCTTTAGACCTTGCTAAAGATATGTTAGATGGTCTTTGGACGTTATATCGTACAGACAGAGGAGTTATGGCTCCTGAACTACGTGGAGACTTCCACCAGTTCTTCCAAGAGATAGACGTTCCAGCAGGATGGAGTGGAACAATGCCTAATGGTGATGTAATTGAGCCAGGGGTAACATTCATTGATATCCGTTCAAACTACTATGACGATCCTATGTATGACACAATCAGATCAGCTTATGAAGCTGGCGAAGATCCAGAAGTATACTTCCACCGTTATTGGGCACAGTGTGATGTTGCAATCGCATTTGGTACAATGGCAGAGTTCTTCCCAGAAGAGACATACACACAAGCTCCTATAGTTAATGGCGATGACGATGATGATGACGACACTGACTTTATGCTTGGTGACATTAATGGAGATGGAGTTATTGACTCAACAGACGCAACAATGTTGTCAAGACTTATACTTGATATACCTGTTCCAGGTGCAGATTTAGATGCAGCAGACATTAATGGAGACGGAAACATTGACACTACAGACTACGCTTTATTGTCAAGACACATATTAGAAATTAGCTTTATAGATTAATTAATAAAAAGAAATAAGGGGGCAAATTGCCCCCTTTTCTTTTTTAGCTGGAAGTATATAAATTTATGAAAATTTTAATTTTATAAATTTTTTATACTGGGGATTGACAAATGGATCCCTCTCCAGATTTAGAAGTAAAAGGCTATAAAAAAGGGGATGGTATAATTATCATTCTCCTTTTTCTATTTTAAAGTTTTAAAACAAAAAAATTAAAGATAAAATTAAAAAAATATAAATTGTGAATGATTTTTATGACGAAATATAGTATAATATTAAAAAATGTGTCTTTTTTATGAGAAATGTTAGAATATAAAAACTCCCTTATAAATTTGAGGAGTTAATTTGCAAAAAGGAGCTGGTATCTGTGTCAGACAAAAACAAGGTAAATGTTAGAATAGCGGGCAGAGATTATACCCTTGTAGGAATTGAATCAGAAGAGTATATACAAAGGGTTGCTCTCTATATCGACAAAAAGCTCAATACAATAATGAAACAGAATAGCAAGCTCAGTACCTCTATGGCATCTGTTTTAACAGCTGTAAATGTAGCAGATGACTATTTTAAGTCACGAGAAAGTATTGATACTTTAAGTGAAGAGTTAAACAACCTGCGAGAAGAAGCTCAAAAACTTAAAGATGAAAACACCAGTCTTTCTAATGAGAATGCAGTTTTAGAGAATAAGAATACCAATTATCAATTGCAACTTGCAAAGAGAGAGGCAGAGCTAAATGAAGTCAGGAATGCATTAAAAAGAGAGAAAAGGGAGTAGTTATGCAAGAAAAAAGTAATGTTGAGCTCCTTGCACCCTGTGGAAGCTGGCAGTCATTTTTGGCAGCTGTTGAAAATGGTGCAGATGCAGTTTATCTTGGAGGGAAGGATTTTAGTGCAAGGCAGCTTGCAGCTAATTTTGATAAAGATAAGTTAATTCAATCTATAAAATATGCTCACATAAGAAATGTGAATGTATATCTTACTATGAACACCCTTATATCAGATAAAGAACTAAAAAGTGCCCTTGAATTTTTAAATGAGGTCTACTATGCAGGTATTGACGGGGTTATTGTACAGGACTTAGGATTTGCAAGAGAAGTTAAAAAGTTTTTCCCCAAATTACATCTACATGGAAGTACTCAAATGACAATATCCAGTCTAGAAGCTGTCAAAGTTCTTGAAGATTTGGACTTTAATAGAGTTGTTCTTGCAAGAGAACTATCACTTGGTGAAATAGCCAATATTTCAAAAAATACTACAATTGAAACAGAAGTATTTGTACATGGTGCTCTTTGTATTTCCTATTCAGGACAATGTCTTATGAGCAGTGTTATCGGAGGCAGGAGTGGAAACAGAGGAAAGTGTGCTCAGCCTTGTAGACTTATGTATCAATTGTTTGATGAAAATGAAAAAGTTTTAGAAAAGTCATATTTATTAAGTCCTAAGGATTTATGCTCATTATATATTTTAAATGAAATGGTTGATACAGGGGTGAAATCCCTTAAAATAGAGGGTAGAATGAAAAGCCCTGAATATGTTGCTGTTGCTGTTAGAGTCTACAGAAAATATCTAAATAAAATTTTGGAAGGGGAAAAAAATTATAAAGAATGTGTAGATAAAAATGATATGAAAGATTTAACTCAGATTTTTAATAGAGGCGGCTTTACCCAAGGGCATCTAAAAGAAAAAACTGGAAAAAGCATGATGTGCTTTGAAAAACCAAAAAACTGGGGAATATATCTTGGAGATGTAATCTCTTATGACAGACATTTAAAGGCAGTTACGTTAAAGTTAAAAGAAGAGTTGTCAATTGGAGATGGAATTGAGGTATGGAATGGGGAAGATAAAAGTCCGGGTACTGTTGTCACATTAATAAAATCTAAAAAAAGAAATGTTAGAAACTGCAAAGCAGGGGAAGTGGCATCAATAGCTGATATTAAAGGAAAAATTTCAAAGGGAGATAAAGTTTATAAGACATCTAGCAGTGAATTAAACAGACGGGCAACAGAAACTTTTACAGGAAAACTGATAAAAAAAATTCCTATAGAAGGTGAGATTGATATTTTCTATAAAGAGCCAGCAGTTTTTACTGTAAAAGATTATTCAGGTAATAAATTTACAGAAAAGAGTACAAAAACTGCTGAGAGAGCAATTAACCGTTCCCTTACAAAAGAAAGAATAATAGAGCAGGCAGAAAAAACAGGGGGAACGCCTTTTGAATTTAAGAAAATAAATATTAATTTACATGAAAATGTTTCACTGCCTGTAAGCGAAATAAACAGATTGAGAAGAAAAGTTTTAGAAGGTTTAGAGACTTGCAGGGCGGATAAATATAAAAGAGTGCTTTTAAAAAAAATTGATAATCTTTCATGTGAAGGGGAAGAAAAAGCTTATAAATACAAAAGTTCTGGCATAGCTGTGTATTTTTATAAATCAGATAAAGATGCTAATTACTACTGTGTTGATGCAGATAGAGTGTATCTTCCCATTAAAATGTTTAGAGATGAAAAAAAACTAAAGATGATTTCTTATATAAAAAAAAGAGTACCGGAAGTTTTTATAAGCATTCCTCCAATAATACGGGGGAATTATCAAAAGCTTTTAAAGTCAAGACTAGATTCTATAGTGGATAGTGGTGTGGATGGTTTCCTTACAGGAAATATAGGGGCTTTAAAGAGGATAGAAAATATAAAAGTGATAGGCGATTACTCTTTAAATGTCTTTAACAGCAGTTCAATTTGTACATTAAAAGAGTTAGGGTTTTCAGGTGCAACGCTCTCTTATGAGATGAATTTAAATCAAATAAAAAATCTTAGAGATCTTAAAGATTTTCAAAAAGAAGTTTTAGTGTATGGGAGAATACCTGTTATGACAAGTCAGCACTGTTCTTTAAATGCTGTAAAAGGTTGCAAAAGTGGATGCAGAGAAGAAAAACTTTATTTAAAAGACAGAAAAGGCATGAATTTTCCTGTTATGCTTGATAATATAGATTGTAGGACTACAATTTTTAACTCAAAGGTTTTACTTTGTACTGAAAATATTGATAAAATAGAGTCAATTGATATGTTAAGGCTTTCTTTTACAGATGAGGAGCCTTCAGATATAAAAAGTATTGTAAATATGTATAGAGATATTATTAAAAATAAGGATAGTGCATTGTCAAAGAATGAGTCTTTAATAAAAAAGATAAAAGAAAATGGATTCACAAAAGGACATTTTTTAAAAGGAGTTTAATATTAGGAGGGGTTTTTTTGAGTAATGTAGAGATATACCTAGAAGTTTGTAGGGAAGATGCAATAGTTCCAACTTATGCAAATGAAGGCGATTCAGGGATGGATGTTTATGCGGCAGAGGATGTTTTAATAGAGCCGGGGCAAACGGCAATAGTTCCTACGGGAATTAAAATGGCTATACCAAAGGGGTATGAGATACAGGTTAGACCAAGAAGTGGAATATCTTACAAGACTCCATTGAGGATATCTAATTCACCAGGGACTATTGACAGTGGATACAGAGATGAGCTTGGGATAATAATGAGCAATACGTCAGAAAAGACAGAGCATTCTGTAATTGAAATTGACAGCAAGGAAAACAAAAAGGGAATATATAAGATAAAAAAAGGTGATAGAATAGCTCAGATAGTACTTCAGGTTGTTCCACGAATTAAATTTACTAGGGTAAACTCTGTAAAAGAAATAGGAACTAATCGTGGAGGAGGCTTTGGCTCTACTGGAGTTTAAAGCACAGGTGGAATTTATGGGGATAAAATGGTAAAGTAATATAAAAAAAGAATAGGGGTGGAAGTATTAATCATCAAGACAATATATTTGAAACCGACAGACAAAAAAAGAATTGGCTTCATAAAAACAACATTGAAAGTGAAAGAGCCATTCTTGTAGGAATGGAAAGTTCACCAAAAGATAAAATTGATGGGATGAGCTATAACGAAAGGTCATTAGATGAGTTAGGAGAGCTTGCAGCCACTGCTGGTGCAGTTGTGCTGGAAAAAGTAATTCAGGTAAGGCAAAAAAGGCATGCAGCCTTTTATGTAGGCAAGGGAAAGGTTGAAGAAGTAAGAATGATGTCTCAGGCTCTCGATGCTAATTTAATTATTTTTGATGATGAACTTTCAGGAGCACAGATAAGAAATATAGAAAAAATAGTTGGGGTAAAAGTGATTGACAGAACCAGCTTAATTCTTGATATATTTTCTCAAAGAGCCAGATCTAAAGAAGGTAAGCTTCAAGTGGAATTGGCTCAGTTAAAATATAGAATTTCAAGACTTGCAGGAATGGGTAAGCAGCTTTCAAGACTGGGAGGCGGTATAGGTACAAGAGGGCCTGGAGAAAAGAAGCTTGAAACTGACAGAAGACATATAAGAAGGAGAATAAAGTATTTAAATTCACAATTAGAACAAATAGAAAAAAGAAGAAACTCTTTAAGAGTTTCTAGAAATGACAGTGATGTGCCTGTCATTGCATTGGTAGGTTATACTAATGCCGGCAAGTCAACGCTTATGAACAAGTTATGTGACGCAGATGTTTTTTCTGAAGACAAACTTTTTGCAACATTAGATCCTACTACAAGGAAATTGGAACTAGGAGAGGGAAAGCATGCATTGCTTATTGACACAGTAGGTTTTATAAGAAAATTGCCCCATGACCTTGTAGAGGCATTTAAATCTACATTAGAGGAAGCAGTTTATGCAGATGTACTTATTCATGTAGTGGATATATCAAGTCAGGAAACAGAGGAACAGGTTCAGGTTGCAAATAATATTTTAAAGGACTTAGAAGCTTTAGACAAGCCTGTTATTATGGTATTTAATAAAATAGATTTGGTTTCTAATCATTCAAGACCTGGAGTAGTAAACAGAAATGGAAAGTGTTTTGAAATTTCTGCAACCAGCGGTGAAGGTATTGATGAGCTGGTAGAAGGTATATTGGAAATACTCCCTCAAAATGAAACTGAGGCAGAGTTGTTTGTTCCATATAGTGAAGGCTGGGTGATTTCTTATTTGCATCAAAACGGGGAAATACTAAAAAAAGAGCACAGAGAAGAAGGTACAGAAATTTTTGCTAGGGTGAAAACTAGTAAAATTGGTACTATAAAAAAGTACTGTAAGTGACAATTGTATATAAACTTATTTATTTAAAAATAGTTTTTTCTTTTTTTCCATAATAATTGAATAAAATTAGCCCTTGTAGTATTATAATATATATAAGACATTTATATATACATTTCAAAATAACAGCCCAACGTAAGAAATGATAAATGCGAACTAATTCTTCCTGAAAAAGGTTTTGAGTCCGTTATTCCTTAGGAAGATGGTATAAATTATCAAGTTTAATACGAAAGGGGTTTTTGGTTATGATTGTTAGGAATTATGCTGGCGGAGTAGTATTCTCAGGGGATAAGGTTCTTCTTGAAAAAAATGAAAAAGACAAATGGATGCTGCCTAGAGGTAAAATTAGTGACGGGGAACTTTCCAATGAGGTTGTAAAAAAGAAGGTAGAAGAAGAGTCCGGTGTTTCGGCCGAGTTTGTTTCAACTGCAGGTCACACAAATTATGAGTACTGTCCAGATTCACGTCAAAACCCATTCTGTAACAAAACAACGTGGTACATAATGAAATCCCAAAAAGAAAATGAAAATTTTTTTAAGGTAGATGAAGCAATGAAACTTATTGAAGAAAACCAAGAAAAGTCTTTGATAAACCTGTCTTTTAAAAAGTACACAGGAAAAGATTCTATGTTTAACAGTCTGTATGGAGAATAAATAGGACTGTTTTTTTATAAAGTTTTATATTCTAAAAAAGTATTAGGACTCCCATGGGAGTCCTAATACTTTTTTAGAATAAGCAAGCAAAATCTATTAAAACTTAAAAAGGTATTTGCCAAGTACATGATTTAGGGGAACAGTTCCAATTTTTCTGCTGTCTTTACTGTGATTGCGATTATCACCCATAACAAAAACATGATCTTCCGGTACTGTAACTTCCCAATTCGCTTGTGATTGATGCATAGGCTCATTGATATATGTCTCTTCTAACACTTCACCATTTCTAATGAGATCTCCATCCTTAAATTCTAAGGTATCGCCTTCTTTTGCTATAATTCTTTTAATCCAGAGTATTTCTTCCTGTTCTCCTGTTAAAAGGTACGAAATAGCATTATACTTAAGGCTATCCATAACATCATCTTTTATTGAGCGTGGTCTTTCTACACGACTATCAATAACAACAATATCACCATAATCAGGTTCACGATTGAAAGTATGCATAAGCTTGTTTATTATTACTCTGTCGTTTTGTGTCAATGTAGATTCCATGGATATTCCCTGAACTTGTGTTGGTTGAAGAACAAAAATGTTTATTGCAAGTCCGCATATAACTGCTATAATTATGTGGAGTGTCCAGCTGAGTATTTCTTTAAGTACTTTGTTCATAGATTGTTACCCCCAGAGTATCTTTTATAATATAATATTATACCATAAATATTGTGAATAATTTGTAAACAAATTTTTTTATCTTGTTCTAAGACGCCACTTTCTATAATGTGAGTTGCTCTTATAAATCTTCAGGTAGCGTTGAGTCTCCACCTGAAGATTTGATATTTAGCTTTAGCTAAACGAGTTCAATGTGCTTCCTTGTCTGAACATCTAAAAAAATATTTAAAAAATATTATTTTTGAGAGATTAATGTGATAAAATATAATGTGGAGGAATGACATGCGTATTGGAGATATTAATTTTAAAAACAATGTTTTTTTAGCCCCGATGGCAGGAGTGACAGATATGCCATTTCGCGTTTTGTGTAAAGAACAGGGTTGCGGTCTTGTGTACACTGAAATGGTTAGTGCAAAGGGGCTTTATTATAAAGATGAAAAAACAAAAAAACTTACCTTTATCGATAAATCTGAAGAGCCTTGTGCTATTCAGATATTTGGTTCAGATCCTAAAATTATGTCAAAGGTTACAGAGCGTTTAAATGAGAGCAATGCATGTATAATTGATATAAATATGGGATGTCCCACTCCTAAAATAACTAAAAATGGAGAAGGGAGTGCATTGATGCTTCAGCCTTCATTGGTAGGCGATATTGTGAAAGAAGTTTCAAAAGCATCTGAAAAACCGATAACTGTTAAGATTCGTAAAGGATGGGACGATACAAAAGTAAATGCTGTTGAAATTGCAAAAATTGCTGAAGAAAATGGAGCTAAAGCTGTTACCGTTCATGGCAGAACTAGGGAACAATTTTATAAGGGCAAGGCAGACTGGGAAATAATAAGAGAAGTAAAAAAAGCTGTGGACGTACCAGTAATAGGAAATGGGGATGTTTTAACATCTGAAGACGTAAAAAATATGCTCTATCAAACTAATTGTGATGCTGTGATGGTTGGAAGAGGTGCACAGGGCAATCCGTGGATTTTTAAAAATATGTTAAAACATTCAGTTAATGATGTTAGTTATGAAGAAAAAGTATCTATGATAATCAAGCATTTCAATATGATGACTGAATATAAAGGAGAATATACAGCTATTAGGGAAATGAGAAAACATATTGCCTGGTACTTAAAAGGTATGTATAAGTCCGCTGGTCTAAAGGATAAAATATTTAAATCAAACTCTAAAGAGGAAATAATAAGATTATTGTATGAATATTTGAAAGAGGATGATATTATAAATATAAAGAAACTAAAACTAACTTTGTAAGTAAGAAAATTCAAAAAAACTTGTTTTGTATTATTTTTATATGTAAGTTCAATTAAAATTATTGATTTTAAAATTCATGGATGATAAGATATAATATATAGGAACAAGATTGGATAAAAATTTATAATACTTAAGGAGTAATACAATGGTGACTATACCTTTCTTAAAAAACAACCTTTTAAGTATTGACATTGGCTTTAGAAACATAAAAATTGTAGAGGTGGAAACAGGCAAAAATAATGAGGTTTTTATAAAAAATTTTGGTATAGCTTCTACACCTAAGGATTCAATCAAAAATGGTGCTATTCGAGATGTTCGTGCTGTTACCAATGAAATAAAGCGAGTTATGAAAGATATTGGTGTGAGGACAAAGAATGCTAAAATAGTAATGTCTGGTACCAACATTATTTCGCGTGTTTTCTTGGTTGAGAATATTCCTGGTGAAAGCTTAGATAATACCGTGAAAATGACTATTTCTCAAAGCATGCCTATAGACTTGGATGCTCACAAAATTGATTACAAAGTTTTAAAAGACATAAAAGATGATGGAGTTCCTAAAGTTAAGGTTTTTGTTACTGCTGTTTTAAAGAGTATTATAAAGAGTTATATAGATATATTGGTTGAGTTGGGGTTAAAACCTATATCAGTAGATATCCCTGCTAATAGTGCGGCAAAGTTTTTCAACAGGGATATAGTAATTTCTGAAAGTGATACATGGTTTAAGAAAAATAGATATGGGAAGCTTGATCAGAGTACATTTGCTGTTTTAGATTTTGGTTCTGAAACAACAATAGTTAATATATTAAAAGACAGAGTTTTAGAATTTAACAAAGTTATATTAAAAGGAAGCAGTAATTTAGATGAAGTTATTGCAGAGAACGCAAATAAAAGGCTGGTTGACGCAGAAAGACTTAAAAAAATTCAAGGGTTAAAGTCTTTAGATTTAAACTCTAGCGAAGAGCAGGAATTAATTCATAACAGCATAAAATCTGTTATTGATGAAATAGTAAAGCAGATATTTCAGTGTTTTGAGTTTTATGAAAAGAGATGTTTTGGAGAAAAAGTCGGGAAGGCTTATATTATAGGTGGAGGTTCTCAGCTTAAAGGTCTTAGTAGATATTTAGAAAGTGTACTTCAGATTCCAGTATATACTGTAGGATTGCTTAGTATAAATGGTATTAAAATAAATGATGGGTTAGATAGTGAGAGACTTAATTACTTGATAAATTCTGTTGGAATAACACTATCTTGATGATGGAGTTTCTAATTAAATATGTATTTTAGATTTTAAACGGCAAAGAATTGCCGTTTTTTTGATACAATATATAAAATGAACTCGTTTATCTAAAGCTAAACATAGAGGCTTTAGGTGGAGTCTTAGAATAAGATAAAGGGAAAAATTATATAGAGGTTAATGAAATTGTAGTATTATAAATACAAGAAATTATATATTAAGGAGAATGATAAATGAGCCAAATTTCAAATGAATATAAAGAAAACAGTAAGGGGAAGACTGCAAATGAGTCTGAAGTTCAAATGACAGAACTAATACTTCCTAACCACACCAATCTTTTGGGAAACCTGTTAGGTGGAAAGTTGATGCATTGGATTGATATTGCAGGTGCTATGGCGGCATCAAGACATTCTAATAAGGTGGTTGCAACTGTAGCATTGGACAGCCTTGATTTTAGGCATCCTGTACGATTAGGAGAAGTGGTAATGTTAAATGCAAGGCTTACTTGGGTGGGTAGAACTTCTATGGAAGTGTGCGTAAAAGTTTATGCTGAAAATATAAAAACAGGGAGCACCATGCTTACAAACAGAGCCTTTATAACTTTTGTAGCTTTAGACGATGATGGAAACCCATCAGAGGTTCCGCCACTGATTTTAAAGACAGAGCAAGAGGGAATAATTTACAAAGAGGCAGAAAAAAGACGTAAATATCGTCTGAAAATAAAAGATAAAGAGTAATTTATTACAATTGTGTTACGAAAGTGTTCGAAATATGCTTTAAAATAGCATTTAAATTTTAATACAAAAAAAGTATAAAAAAAACATTGACTTTATTTCTAATAGTTTATATAATGTAAATACTCAATAAAAATTTGAGTAATTTTTTTGGAACGTAAAGGAAGTATCCCTTAAACTGTGGGGACTAGCAGTTTAAATCTACAAAAACTACTTGGAAGAAGGGATTTTAATCTTGCGTTATCTTATTAAAACATTTCTAGGCTATATTAATAGCAATGTTGAGCTATTATAATAGCGGTTCTAAGTTTTTTATAGTAAATTCATAGTATTTTAAAAATTTAATATCGGGGAGTCATATAATTTGATGCTTTAGCTCTTAGTGTTTTTGTATTTGTAAATATAGACAATAAAGAATGTATTTTGAACTTATGTTTAAAAGTGTAGTTGAAATAAACTAAAAAGCAAGACATTAAAACACATGAAAGGAGCGATTTATTTTGCACAGAAAAATGAGAAAGACCTTAGCTATTTTTACATGTGCGGCAATGATATTTATGATGTGCGGCATAAACGTCGCAGGCTTATCCGCACAAAATCCAGGTGATATTGTAGGTCACTGGGCAGAAAGTGAAATTCAAAACTGGATAGAGAGGGGGTTTATTACAGGTTACGATGATGACACCTTTAGGCCTGATTCAAACATTACCCGTGCTGAATTTGTAACTATTGCTAACAGTTTATTTGGTTACAAAGATGTGGGTATAACATCCTTTAACGATGTAAATTCAGAAGACTGGTTTTATGAGGAAATAGCCAAAGCCAGTGAAATAGGCTACATATCAGGCTACGAAGATGGCACAATGAGACCTAATAACCCTATTACTCGCGAAGAAGCAATGGCAATAGTATGTAACATATTAAGGCGAGAACAGTCAAATAGTACGGTATCACTAGCAGGATTTGCTGATAGTGAAGATATTGCAGATTGGAGCAGAGGCTTTGTAGCTACTGCAGTGGAAGAAGGATATATCAGTGGTTATGAAGATGACACCATCAGATCAGGAAATCCTATAAGAAGAGCAGAGACGGTGGCAATGTTTAACAATGTTGCTACAGAAGTAGTTAATGTTGCAGGGAATAGTGGACCTCAAACAGGAACAGGGACAATCGAAGGAAATCTAATAGTAAGCACATCTAATGTTAATCTCAGTAATACAATAGTTGAAGGCATATTATATTTGACAGAAGGTATTGGCGAAGGAGATGTAAATCTTGATAACGTTACAGTTAAAGGAGATACACTTATTGCCGGTGGAGGTCAGGATTCTATAGTGATTAAGGATTCTAACCTTTCAAATACAGTAGTTCAGAAAAAGAATGGACAGATAAGAGTTGAAGCACAAGGCAGTACAGATGTAGAAAACTTAACATTAAAATCTGGTGCAAGGGTTGAAACAAAAGAACTTACTGGACAAGGGTTTAAGAAAATAGACATAGCAGAAGAAGCTTCAAAGGCAGCAATTGGATTAAAGGGTAACTTCAACGAAGTAAATGTTAATTCAGATTCTGAAGTAAGCTTTGAGGAAGGCACAGTAGAAACTCTTGATATAAGAGCAGCCGCTGAAGTTAACATTGCAGAAAACGTTGTTGTAAACAACCTAAAAGCAAATGCTATTGTAGCTATTAGAGGTGAAGGTACAATTAAAAATGCAGAAGTTAATGTAAGTGGAGTATCTTTTGAAACCCAGCCAGAGGAATTGGTATTAAAAGATGGAGTTACATTAGCAGATGCTTCAGACGATGAAGAGGAAACTACAACTACATCTCCAAGCGGAAGCAGAACAGCATCAGAAACATCACCAACACCAACACCAACGATTGATGATATTATTATTGAAACAGAACCTGAGAATGTTGATGGAGTATATTATGAGGATGACGTTTTGGTAATGATGGAGAGTGCGACAGATGATGTTTCTATATATTACACAGTTGATGGAAGTGAGCCAAGTGCGGATGATACTCGTTACGAGGGAGTATTTGAGGTATCTAATCCAGAGGGTTCAGGTGGAGGTTCCATTACAATTAAAGCTGTTGCAATCAAAGATGGCATGGATGATTCAGACATAGCAGAGCTTGAAATTGTATGGAATCCAAATAGTGAAGCAGAGCCTTCAGACAGTGCAGGATTAAGTGAAGCTCTTGAAGATGATAGCATATCATTGATTACCCTTGATGGATCTAATTATGATGGCAACTTTACAGCTTCTGTTGCATGGCAGACAATAATAGGAAATGATGCTACAATAGATGGTGATTTAACTATAGAAGCAGACGGTATAGCTTTATATGATGTTACTATAGATGGTGATTTGAATGTAGAAGGAGACTCAGTAATTGTTGAAAATGTGGACGTAAATGATGAAGTTACTTTGGCAGAAGGAATAGACAACTTTACGGCAGCAGATACTAATTTTGATGGACTTACAATTGATGGAGGTGGAAGTGAGTCAATCAGGATAAGAGATTCCAATTTAGGAAGCATGAATGTAAATACTCCAGGAGTAAGGACTTCAATGAGAAGAACTACAGTAACGACTGTAGAAGTATCAGAAACAGCAGAAGGATCAAGGATAGAAGCTTTGGGCAATTCAAATATAACAACATTTAATGTAAACGCAAACATTCAACGGGCTACAAGTTCTGAGGCCACAGTTTCTGAGACAACAAAAGCCACAGGTGTAGAAATAGACGAAATTGACATTAGAGAAGTTGAGTTTACTGTAATGGATGATGAAGACGATCCAATTGAAGGAGCAACTGTAAACATTGACGGAGAATTAGCAACAACTGACTCAGACGGAAAAGCAGATATTGAATTGACAGATGGAACATATGACTATGATGTTTATAAGAGCGGTTATGAAAGCACTACAGGAACAATAACTGAAGGGGCTTCAGAAGAAACAGTTACAATGTCACCTAGATCATATACAGTTAGATTTAGCAGCAATGGTGGAAACATGATTTCTGAAGAGCAAAGAAGAGTGACAGTTGTACATGGCAAAACTGTACAATCTCTTCCAGATACTCCAACTAGACTTGGTTATACATTTGAAGGATGGAATACTGATTCTGATGGAGAAGGAACTGAATTTACAGACTCTACAGAGGTAGATAGCAATATGATATTATTTGCTCAATGGGAAGAAGTTGTATTGAGTGTGGCAGACTTATCCCAAAATTATTATGAAGCTGGAGATACAATTTCATTTACAATTAGTGGATTTCCAGTAAATACAGATGTGGTTATTTGTATGCCGATTTTTGTAGGTGAAAGTGGCGGTGAAGATGGGCCATGGGCATCTGATCTTAAAATACTGGATACTATGACAGAGGAAGATGATTTTCTAGCGTACACAGGAACTACAAATGAATCAGGTGAGATAGTTGTAGAAGGGACGGTTCAAGAAGGTTTACCATATGGAGCATTGCATATTACAGCTCAAGGATATGGATACAACATTGACAATACAATAGAATTGCAAAAAGATGGACAACCAGTATTTGTAGGCACTGTACCAGATGAAGCTGTTATTTCTCACACACCACAAGCACAAGGTGCATTACCAACTTCAGTTGTAACAGTAGAACTTGGTGGTGATACAATATCTGATTTTACACTTAAGTTTGATGGAAGTGAATTAGCATCAACAACTGATGGTGAAATAGTAGTTGCAACAGCAGTATTAAGTGATGCAGAAAGATTGACAGTTGAAATTGGTGATACAGATTATGAAGTAGTGATAGGACAATAAAAGAAGTAATTGTTAATGCATCAATTTCATCTAGTAATATTACAGCTTAGTTATCTTTCTATAGTTGATGAGATTGGAAGAAGTATTAACAATAGCAGGTTTATAAGCTATTTAGGAACCAACAAAAGCAGTTTTATTAAGTGCTGTTAATGTCATAACAGATGATGTTTATAGTACATAAAAAGGTTAAAAGGAGGAATTATTCAATGATAGGTAAAGGAAAATTTTTATCAATATTGCTTACACTTGCCATGGTGTTTACTTTGGTGATGTCAGCGACGGTGTATGCAGAGTTTACTGAAGAT
>NZ_JAVDDS010000016.1 GCF_030848475.1 Herbivorax alkaliphila | reverse complement strand
GAACAAGCAATAAAACTATTAAAAAGAAGAGGATACAAGGCACAGCCCTTAAGGAGAGTATACATACCAAAGAAAAACAGTAAAAAGAAAAGACCTTTAGGTATACCAGTTATGAAAGATAGAGCTATACAAGCTTTGTATCTTCTTGCACTTGATCCAGTAGCAGAAACCATATGTGACAATAATGCATATGGTTTTAGAATTGGAAGGTCAACTGCAGATGCTAATGAACAATTATTTAATATCTTAAGCCAAAAGAATTCAGCTAAATGGATTCTAGAAGGAGATATTAAAGGATGTTTTGATAACATATCTCACGAATGGTTGATAAATAACGTACCAATAGATAAAAAGATGCTGGAGAAATGGCTAAAAGCTGAATAATATTCGACGAAGAATTTTATGATACTGAATCTGGAACGCCCCAAGGTGGCATAATTTCTCCATGTCTAGCCAATTTAGCCTTAAATGATATTGAAAAAATTCTTGTATCTAAATTCAAGGCAAAACAAGTTAATTACGAAAGACACGACCCAAAGGTAAGAATAGTAAAATATGCCGATGACTTTGTAGTCGCAGGACATAGTAAAGAACTGCTTGAAAACGAAGTAATGCCTATTCTAAAAGAATTTCTAAAAGAAAGAGGCTTGGAATTATCATCTAAAAAGACATTAATAACTCATATAAATGATGGGTTTGACTTTTTGGGAAAGAACATAAGAAAATATAAAGATAAACTATTAACTAAACCATCAAATTCAAATATAAAAGCATTTCTAACAAGCATTAGAAAAACCATTGAAAAGAATAAAATGATGAAACAAGAAGATTTAATAAGGATTCTAAACCCAAAGATACAAGGATGGGCAAACTATCATAGACATAAAGTTTCAAAAAAAGCATTTGGATATGTTGATAAACAGATATTCGACAAAATATGGCAATGGTGTTGTAGAAGACATCCAAAGAAGGGCAAGAAATGGATTAAAAGAAGATATTTTCATAGTATAGATACTCGCAATTGGGTTTTTGCATCTAAAACAGATAAAGGATTCTTTAAACTTAAAAGAGCATCTGACACAAAGATATTAAGACATATAAAGATAAGAAAAGAAGCCAACCCTTATGATATTGAATGGAAAGCTTACTTTGAAGAAAGGGAAGGTTATAGACTCTTTGAAAGTATGAATGGGAGAGACATTTTAAGAAGAATGTGGAATAATCAAAAAGAATTATGCCCAGTTTATGGCGAAAAAGTAAATGAAAAAAGTTATATCCAGATTGTTTTGTAAAATTTGAAATTATCGAATCGCATATTGAAGGTGATAAGGAATTTGTAGAGGATGTTGCAGTTATAAAGGCTATTGTTGATGGGAAAGAAGCTATGAAAGAATTTGTTCATAGAAAAGAAGGACAGTACATTTATAGCACAAAGAATGAAAAAGTAATAATAGAATTAGTAAAGCACGTTGGAATTAGAAGAGGTGTATAACTATGAATGAACTGCAATATAGAAATGGACTGTTATATACTTCTGTTATACTTTCGCATGGAAATAAATCAATAATGATTGATAATGTAATTGTTGATACTGGAGCATTTCATACTATTATTCTTACGGATTATTTAGAAGAATTGGATGTTGAATGAATTTGATGAACTTGTTAAAACCTCGGGTTATGGAAGTGTGCAATATAGCTCTGTCAGGAAAAGAATTGATAAATTATCTTTAGAAGGTAATATCTCTTTAGAAAACATTAAAATAGATTTTGGTGAAATTGATCCTTTTGAAAGAGTAAATGGGTTGTTAGGGTTGGATTATCTAAGGACAGCAGGATTAATTATAGATTTAGTTGATTTAACGGTTTACAAAAAGTAATTTTGGGCAGGACTTCGTAGCTGAGCACATTCCTTCATATATCAATGCACGGAAGTGAAGGTGCGGGTTAGTATATCATGAAGATAATTCTCTGGATAAGAAGAATCAAGAATGCAGCACCACATTCCGTCGTCGGGCAGACAAGCTGCCGTTTACGGGCCTTTCTTACGGGTTCGACTCAGGAACGTCTTCCATGCTAGACGATATATGATATTGGATGCATACTTTCTTAGATTCTTTGTAGTTTTATAAGTAATCTATAAAGTATTTAAAATTTGTATGATTAATTATATATATTTGATATAATATATATTGAGGAGATTAAATTATGGGACAATTAGAAAAACTCCTGATAAAAATTCTATCAGGGACAAATGATAAAAATATTGAGTTTAATGATTTATGTAAAATACTTAAAACTCTTGGTTTTAATGAAAGAATAAAAGGTAGTCATCATATTTTTTCAAAAGCTGGTCTTGAAGAGATACTTAATATCCAACCAGTGGGTTCAAAATCTAAACCGTACCAAGTAAAGCAGGTTCGTCAAGTGATTTTGAAATATAAACTTGGAGGTGAATTTAATGTATAAATATGAAATTATTATTTATTGGAGTGAGGAAGACCAAGCTTATTTAGCAGAAGTTCCTGAATTGTCTGGATGTATGGCAGATGGAAACTCTTATAACGAGGTGTTAGAAAACATTCAAGTTGTAATTAGTGAATGGATTGAAACTGCAAAGTTGTTGGGAAGACCTATTCCGAAGCCCAAAGGTAAATTAGCTTATGCTTAAAGGAGTCGCCATGAATGGCGACTCTTGTTCGTTGGGGGCATCCAACATCATATATCAAGTCCAGTCACGCAAAGGTGCGGAGAGTTAAATCCAAAGAAGTAAATCCGCACCACAGCTTTTTGCCAAGTGCTTTTGCACTAAGGCTCAAAGCCGTTGTGACTGGCAGACGTTATGTGACAGATAGTGCTAGATTCTTCTTAAAAAACATATGTGAAAAATTGGAGAGATTAGAATGAAAAGCAAATTGTTAAGTATTAAAGGAACATGGAGAGAAGTAGCTGATTCAGCTAGAACAACAATAAATAAAGAGGCTGGTACTGGGGAACCAACCTCAAATTGGAAAAGGAGAATGCTTTTATCAGAGCATTCTCCTATCAGACAACTTTTGATCAATGCTAAATGGTATGAACTCAAGTATTGGGTATCTGTTCATCTTGTGAGACATAAATACGGAATTGAACATTGGGTAAGAACACAAAGAACAGATAGAACAGGATTAAATAGAGATGAATTATCTCAAGGGAATACTGTGGAACATGAAATTTTGGCTTCGGCTCAAGCCATGATTAATATCTCTCGTAAGAGATTATGTATGCAAGCATCAAAAGAGACAAGAGAAGCATGGGAAAGTTTATTAGAGACAGTAAAGGAAAGAGAACCAGAGTTGTATGAAGCATGTGTTCCTGATTGTATATATCGTGGATGGTGCTATGAATATAAATCATGTGGATATCATAAAACAAAGGAATATGAAAAAAGATTGATGGAATATAGGGAAGGGGTTAATCAATAATTTGAAGAAAATTGGTTATTTCCGCACTAGCCATCACATAAACTGACGTTAGATGCTAATATCGGCATGTAAAAGAAGGGCTTTGAAGGTCAGTTTTTTAGTGACTAGTTAACAAATATAGGGTATAATAATATTAAAGACATAATACTAATTTGGAGATGATAGAAAATGAGTTTAGCAGAGAAACTTATTAAAGATTTTGAACAATTATCAGAAAATAAGAAGAAAGAAGTCATTGATTTCGTTGAGTTTCTGAAAATAAAGGAAAGAAAAGAAAAAATGGAATTAATGGATTCTGTTATTGAAGAGAATGAGGAAGCATTAAAGGAGCTAGCAAAATAATGAAGTTTATTGATTTGGAGGAATTAGAGTTTTTTCATAATCAAATTATTGAAAGAACTGGTGGAAGTAAGGGGATAAGAGATGAGGATTTGCTTGAAAGTTCTATAAATAAGCCTTTTCAAACTTTTGGTGGGGAAGATTTATATAAAGAAATAATTGATAAAATATCCGCTATTACTTATAGTCTTATTAATAATCATGGTTTTATTGATGGGAATAAAAGAATTGGTGTGTCAGTAATGTTATTATTACTCCGATTGAATGATGTTGAAATTAAATATACGCAACAAGACTTGATAGAATTTGGGTTGGTTGTTGCCAAAGGAAAATACAATGAAGAAAGTATAAAAGAATGGATTGAAAAGAAAAAGGTAAAAAAGGCATAGGCCTTTTTTCTATCTGAATGCCGATACTACATCTAACAATGCATGGAAGTAAAGGTACGGGTTAGAAGAGCACGAAGAAAGTTCTCTGGAGAAGGAGCATGAAGCATGCGGCACCAAATTCCATCGCCAGTGCAAGCACGCTCACCGGTCTTTCTAATAGGGTCTGGCTCTAGAGCTTCTTCCATGCTCGACGATATACGCAATGTGATGTTGGCCGCCCGTCCATGGGCGGATTTTTAAGAATGGCTTTGTAGATTAATAAAATCGGGTGAAAATTAATGGATGACAAAGTTCGGAAAATATTTTATTGTGATGGAAGTTTTCGAGATATCTATATAAAAAATACAGAAGAGAATGATTGGCAAATATTTTTAGATTTTTTAAAAAGAGAAAAGTGGACAATTGATTTTTATAAAGATGGAAATATTATTGAGTATTCTTGCTTTTCTCAAGAAGAACTTTTTAAATTAAGTGAAGAATATGCTATACGTATGGTTATAAATATTGATTCAATAACAATAAACTGTAATTTCTTTTCAGTAGATGAGATTGAGCTGGATATAGACCCAAGAGAAGTAATTAATGATTATTTGTACAAAGAAATTATTGTTTTTATTAAAGAAACTTCTAAAGCAATTAAGAAGGAAATAGTATTAACACCAGAAAATTGTCCTGAATACCCATATTTAAGGTGTAAACCGGATTTATCTGAAATAGAATATTTAAACTTAGATTAGCTCTATAGAAGAAAAAATAATTAGAGGGTGTGCCGTCCTTGTCATCTCTGAAGTTCGCGAGGCATGTTGCCGAGCCGATGGTTTGAAAGAAAACCTGTCACCTAGTTAATGGGAAGACAAGCTGTAGGCAAGGGCGTTTTCGGTGACGAAAGGGTCTGAAGGAAGCTGATGGCGGTTATTGGAACGGAATGTAAATGAACCAAGGTTGGCGGATGTAGCGGATAACCCTGCTTCAGGTGGGAAAGTCCTAAAATTAGCTGAACTACATACGTTAGGAGGGTCGTTTTAATAACAGGCGGAGCAACTTAACCTTGGAAGTACTGTACTCGAAGCTGTAGGTCTTGTCTACAAGCGAGAGCAAGAGATAAGATTAGATTGCAGTATGCAGATGAAGCCGTAGTAGTGAATAAGCATATGCCGAGGAAGGCTGGTAACAGACTGGAGGGTAAAACATATGTGACACAACGCTTTAAGTCGTTGTGACTGTTGCAAGTCAAAAGCTTGTAATAGATGCGAAGGGCGGAAGAAAATTCAAAGTGTATCAGAATGAATAAAATGCAAGAGTGAAAATGTTAAAAGAAGGCTGAAATGCTGGAAGGTACGTATTATTGGCATAAAAGAATTTGCTGGTAGTAATGACGACATGGATATGAAGTAGTTGTAAGGAGTGAAGATAAGATTGCCAATAGGCTAGAGACGTTGGAACACTTACATGAATAACATATAGCTTAAGCAGGACAGACAGGAGATACAGCAACAATGGAGGGAAGTCATGAAGAAATGGTACAGCCTCATTGATAAAATATATCAAATAGAAAATTTGAGAAAAGCATTCAATAGAGTTAAAAAGAATAAAGGAGCTCCTGGAATAGATGGAGAAACTCAAGTTTCTTCATGAAGAACTGAAAACCAACACATATGAACCGAGTGCAGTAAGAAGAGTAGAAATTGAAAAGCCAGATGGTGGAATAAGATTACTAGGAATTCCTACAGTCAAAGGTAGAGTTGTACAGCAGGCAGTAGTGAATATTATAGGTTCCATTTTTGAGGAGACATTTCACCCTTCAAGTTATGGATACCGTCCTAAACTTTTACAACAACAAGCAGTAGCAAAAGCAGAACGTTTTATGAATAGGTACGGACTGGAATATGTAGTTGACATGGATTTAAGTAAGTGCTTTGATACATTAGATCATGAGCTTATAATTAGTACAGTATCATAGAAGATAAGCGACGGAAAAGTATTAAGTCTAATAAGGAAGTTTCTGAAATCAGGAGTAATGAAGGATGGAAACTTCTTCACGACAGATATCGGAAGCCCACAGGGTGGGGTAATATCACCACTATTAAGCAATATATATCTAAATCTATTCGACCAAAAGATGAAAAATAAGGGCATACGGATTGTTCGATATGCAGATGATATTTTAATTTTTGCATTGGACAAACAGACAGCAGGAAACTATAAAACATATGCTACAAAGATTTTAGAGGAAGAATTGAAGCTTACTGTAAATCAAAAGAAAACTAGTATAACCAGTGTACATGAGGGAGTTGCTTTCCTTGGATTTATAATCAGGGAAAAGAACTTATGCATAAATCCAAAGAGGGTTGAAAGATTCAAAGATAAAGTTCGGATAATTACAAAAAGAAATTCAGGTAGGGAAATAGAAAAAGTAATTGAGGAACTTAATCCTGTCATAAGAGGCTGGATAAATTATTATAGAGCTGCAAATTGTAAAGTAATAATAAGATAGTTAATGCAGTGGATAAGAAGACGACTAAGAATGATAAGGATGAAACAATGGAAAACCTATAAGAAAATGCACAAAGAGATGAGACGTAAGGATATCAAAGGAAATGGACAAAAGATGGATGTAGCCAAATGGAAGAATTCAAAAGTCCATATTATACATATGTTGTTAGGCAACAAATACTTTGATGAACTCGGACTCATAGACTTAACAAAGTATAAAGTTGGGTTGTTGTCAAACTACTATAATCAATTGTAGTTTGGAGAGAATTTTCAGGAGCCGGATACGGCAAACGTAAGTCCGGTTCTGTGAGAGCAAAGAAAGTAGGGGGGATTTCACCTGTTTTCTAGCTACTCGATAAACGATATATGCAATTTTCGCCATGTTTTAAGTTGAAACTTTGAAGATATATTATATCAAACTTATGTTTTTAAAACATAAGTTTGATATAATATATATAAAGAGATTATATTGGTGGTGATTAAATGAAATGGGAAGACTTAAGGGAAAAATATCCTAATAAATGGTTGAAACTTAAGATACTTCAAAGCCATGTTGAGGGAAACAAAGAAATTATTGATGATATGGAAGTTATAGAAATTATCAACTCCGACTTAGAAGCTGGAAGAGAATTGGTTAAGTGCTCTGAGAATGAAGTTGTATATAATACTTCAAATGATAAAATTTTTATTGAAATTAGAAATATTTTTGGTTATAGGATGGTTAGATAAATGAATGTTTATGTATATGATATGTTGATTTGTACAGATATAATTATAAGTTTTGGTGGGGAATCAAAGGTATTGAAAAATGTTGCTATTGATACTGGTGCAGCACAGTCAATATTTAATTCCAAATTTGTTGAAGATATTGGTATTGTCCCAAGCATTTCTGATAAGGTGTTGAAAACAAGAGGTGTTGGAGGGGAAATGAAATTTTTTTGTAGGACAGTTGATAAAATTGAGATTGGAAATATTCTATTAGATAATATTGAAGTAGATTTTGGAAATATTGATCCACATGGAGAAATATCAGGTTTGTTAGGAATGGACATATTAAAGAGAATCAGAGCAGTTATAGATGTAGAAATTCCAATAATAAATTTGAAACAAAAAAAGTCTTTTGTGTAATCCGTTGGAGAATGGCGAAAACAGTATATATCAACGTATCTGAGTAAAGGGCATTCTTACGGGTCATCCGGCCCATAGCTTTCAGCCTAAGATAGGAGCTATCTAAGGCGGAAAAGCCATCACGGATACAGTACAAAAAACGAAAACATAAGAGAAAAGCGGAGTACTGGTTAGGTAGTATAGCACTAAGGGATAGAAATTTGTTTGCACACTGGAAGCTGGGGGTATTACCAACGGCTGGATAATGGGAGCCGTATGAGCTGAGAGGTTCACGTACGGTTCTGAGAGAGACTGAGGGGGAGGTTCCCTTAGTCTACTCACTTTATTTTTGGATTCAGGTACAAAGAAGATGCAGAAAAGCTACTAAGTGAACTTGGGACGAGATTGGGAAAGTTTGGTCTTGAGCTAGAAGAAGAGAAAATAGTAATGGTATCATTTTCCAAATTTAAAAAGCACTTAGGAAACAAATTTAGCTTTTTAGGTTTTGACTTTAGGTGGAAAGAATCAAGAAATAAGAAGGACTACATAGTTATGGAGACAAACCCCAAGAGAATGACAAAATCATTAAAGGCATTTTCAGCATGGTGTAAAGAAAACAGGAATAATCGTATAAGGAAAATAGTAGATATGGTAAACAGAAAATTAAGAGGATATTTTAACTACTATGCAATACAAGGAAATAGCATTAAAATAAACAAGTTCTATAGTATAGCAACAGGAATTCTTTATAAATGGCTTAATAGAAGAAGTCAGAGGAAAAGATTTAACTTTGAGGAATTTAATAAAAAGATGAAATACTATGGTTTAATAAAGCCAAGGATTCTAAAAAGTCTATACAAGCAAATGAGTATTGAAGATTATAGTTTTGTTTAAATTACGGAAGCGAGTATATTTGAGGAGCCCAGTGCGGTAATTCCGCACGCTGGGATCTGTGCGGGGGCTGTTGGGTAACTGGCAGTTCTACCGTGACTGCGAAAGCCAGATGGAGGTGTACTGTGATAAATTTAGAAAAATCAATAAATCTTATTAAGAGCTTATTTCCAGAAAACAAGATAAAATCTGTGAATGAACGGGGTTATTGGGTTAAAGAAAAATCAGACTTATGGAACGGCAAGTATGTAATATATTTTACTTTAAACAATAATAAAAGGTATTGTATAAAATTTGGTGAACTAAAGGATGCAGAAGATTTTAAAGCTGAAATTGGTGTAATAAATATATTTCTAAAGAATAATATACCTGCTCCTAAGATTATAAAGACGGACTTCACTCTGGATAAAATTAATTGTATATTTTATATAGTAGAGTATTTAGAGGGTATAAAATTATCTACTCTCTGGTTACAAAGTGATAGAGAGGAAAAAAATCAAGTATATAATACATTGGGAAAATTATTCAATAGAATACATTCTATACATAGTGAAAATTCAGGCTTAATTAGTGGAGAAGACCCATATAAAGTTAGATATCTAGGTGTTTTCCCAACAGAATACATGTTTAATGCAGAAATTGTAAATGGGAGTGGTAAAAAAGCATTAGAGGAAGGTTATTTATCTAAAGAAAATTATGAAGCAGTTATAAAAACATGGGAACAAAATATGAGTTATTTAAAGGATCATCAACCTACATTAATTCATTATAGTTCATTTTGTTGGACAATATCATTTTTGAAAGAAGAATCAGAATGGTACATTTCAAAACTTACAGGATTAGGTGATGTTTTGTGGTGGGATCCTGTATGTAATTTAGCTTTAATCAAGTACCCACCTTTTATGAAAATTGACAATCTTAATTGGAAGAGCTTTTTAAAAGGCTATCAAAATCAAGTTGATGAGAAAAAAGTAGCAATATATGCTTTATTAATAAAAATATCTGCGGCAATGGGAACTTATTATGAGCCAGATTATTTAAGCAACAATTATATTAAAGAAAATTTAAATAAAGATATAAAATATTTGTTAGATAATATCTAGAGCCAATCTGGCTATCGCATAACAGCAAGGTTTCCAATTTTGCTCCTGCGTCGCTGCATCCAAATTCATTCGGTAAGGGCAGTCGCCCTAGACCTCATGAACTTCGGAAACCTGCGGGACGTTGAACGAAATACCTCTGAACAAGGAGAGGCTTTTTAGCTATTATTACAATTAGCATTATATTTTGAAGAGACATGATTTTCTTTAAAATAGATAGTAACTCTAAAGAAAAATAAAATTTTCTTAGGATAATATTTCTAAACAAATGGAAAAATGATATAATAATGATATTATATTTAAAGGAAGTGTTTTAGATGGACGATAAAGTATTTGAGTTCATGACAAAAATGTATTCGGATATAAGCTTGAAATTAGAGACAATGGACAAGAAATTAGAGAAAATGGACAAGAAATTAGATTTAAAATCAGATAAAACTGATATTGTTAAGATAGAGAATAGTTTAGATATCAATTCAAAAGCTCTTTTTGATGGATATAATCAATTATATGAAAAAGTTATACTCATAGAAAAAGAAGTAAAAGAATTATCATCTAAGTTAGAAAAGCAAGATGTAGAAATAAAAGTTATTAAAGGCGGAAAGCCTTAAATAAAAATCCTTATGATTTAAACATAAAAGATTTTATATCATTAGCATTTAAAATAAGATGGATACTATATGATGCTTATTTTTTTTTGCTGATAAGAGTATTTTTTAGTACTAAAAAAATGAATTATGAGATGTATATATAATTGAGAAAATAGAAAAATTAATCGGTGTTTAATTAAAGATAGGAAATAATGTTTTATACATAAAAAAATTTTAGAGTATGTTTATAAAAATTTTCTTATGGGGTCACTTCGCTCAACAATGCATTGAAGGTTTCGCTACGCTACACCAAAATCTTTTCTCCAAGTGCAAGCGCTAGAGCTCAAAGACTTCTTCAATACTGAACGGTGCGACACGAGGTCGCACAGATAAATGTTTAACTACTTCATAGTAGTATAAACCTGTCATTGTGCGAAAGTGCGAGCAAAGAACGGTGAGCCCTGTGACGATTTGCCAAGGTAATCCTTCGGCACATAATATTTATTTGATAGGAGTTTTTATGGAAAATATAAATATAGAAATTCAGAGATTTTATAACGACATTGCACAGAAGTTTGCAGATGAATGGTATTCAAATGAGGATTTATTGCCTACTTTGAAAAACTTCATAGATTTATTAAATCCTAACCCTAGAATATTGGATATGGGTTGTGGTGCAGGATACGAAAGTATGCGTTTATATAAATTGGGGGCAAGAGTTACTGGGATTGACTTCTCAGATGAACCCATTAGAATAGCTAGAAAAAGGAATCCTCAATGTCAATTTGAAATTATGGATTTTAGGAAACTAGACGAATCTTTTGGTGTATTTGATGGGATTGTTGCGATAGCATCTATTATACATATTGAGGATGAAGAATTGAATTTGGTTTTTGGAAATATGAAAAAAGTTATTAGGCCGGAAGGTTATGTTATGATTGTGGTAGTAGAAGGAAATGGGATATGGGAAGAAAGTAGTAAAATTGAACTAGAAGGAGTTCAATATAACAGACCTTTCTATTTACACAATAAATTGAGATTGAATGAAGTCGCAGAAGATAACGGATTTGTATATTTCGACGAGTTGAAGCTCAGTGAAGAACAAGCGTCATTTGGATGGAAGTGCTTATTGTTTAAAGACAAGCGGTGATTAAAGGTGCGAAGGATTAAGGTGGTCGCATCCTTGTGGCTCTTGCTTCTCTAAGCTCCCAACTTTGTTCAACAATATAGTTCCTGCAATTTCACCCGCAAAGGGCAGTTGCCTTAAGCGGCTGAAACAGAGGAACTAGCAATCGGACGCAGATCGCGAATTCTTGCACGAGATAAGGCTATAGAAATTCTTTGGATAGACAGACGAAGGACATTTCATTGGTCAGAATCGAATAGGAATAGGTAAGACTTTAGCTTGAAATTAGAAGTTTTGAAAGTTGATTGGATTTTAAAAGATATTATCATTTATAAAAATGGAGGTTTTTTTACAGTGGAACAAGTTAAGATAGGTGATAAGATTTACGGGTACTCGAAAAATTTTAAAGATAACAAAGAAATAAGAGCCAGTTATAACAATTTAACTAAACAAACTTATGGGTTTGATTTTGAAGAATGGTATCAAAATGGATACTGGAAAGACGAATATATTCCTTACATATTATTAGATGGAGAAAAGGTTATTTCTAGTATATTTGTTAGTGTTATTGACTTTTTGATACTAGGAGAAAAAAAGAAATTTATACAAATGGGAACAGTTATGACGGATAAAGATTACAGGAAACAGGGTCTAAATAGATTTATTATGGAAAAAATACTGGATGAATGGCAAAATAAATGTGATTTAATTTATCTTTTTGCTAATGATAGTGTTCGCAATTTCTATCCCAAATTTGGTTTCATTGAAGTAAATGAGTATCAACATTCAAAAAAAGTAGAAGAAAATAACAAAACATTAAATATTAAAAAATTAGACATGACAGATATTGAAAATAGAAACTTTCTATTAAATAAAATTAACGGTTCTGCCCCAGTTTCAAAGATTTCAATGCGTGGGAATGAATCACTAGCAATGTTTCACTGTACATCATTTATGAGTCAGAATGTTTATTACATTGAAACACTGGATAGTATTGTCGTAGCTGAATTTGACGAAGGAACCATATATTTAAATGATGTGTTTTCTTCACTGGATGTATCTCTGAATGATATTATTGAAGCAATGGTTGATAAAAATATTAATAAAATAGTATTTGGTTTTACGCCTATAGATACAGAGTCTTGTGATGTTAATGTATCAAACGAAGAAGATACAACGCTTTTTGTTTTAGGAAATAATTCGGATTTTTTAAAAAATAATCAACTAATGTTTCCAGTTTTATCGCGCACTTGATATTTATTCACTATACTAAAAGCATCAAGACTAAGATAAAACCTATCTAAGTCTTGATGCTTTTTTAGAGAAGAGATGTTATAAGGACTGGGATGGTGGGTCATTCTTAGAAATAAATAGGAAGGGAGAATTAAGGCTATGTCAAAGCAAGTCTATCTTACTATTGATGACGGACCAAGTAAAGATTTTAAAGATAAGGTGGATTTCCTATCTGCCCATAATATACCTGCGACATTCTTTTGCCTTGGAGAAAATCTTGAATCATACGAAAATGATGCAGCATATGCCATTGGAAAAGGGTTTTTAATAGGAAATCATTCATATAGTCATAAGCATTTTTCGGATTTATCCATTGAGCAAGCAAAAAAAGCAATACAAATAACAGATACTATAATTGATAATATTTACATGATGATTGGGATTAAAAGGCCAATAAAAGTATTTCGCTTTCCCCACTTCGACCAAGGAGGAGACATTAGTGGTGAAGAGTATGAAAAAAAGTGGAACAAGTCTCAAAGCGAATGGTACGTATACTCGAGAAATGACAGAAGAATAGAAATACAATCCTTTTTGAGAGAGTTAGGTTATGTCCAGCCACATTTTAAAAATATAAAGTTGCAATTCTTTAATGATAAGGAGATGTTTGATTATATAGATGTTCGTTGCACATTTAATCAGATGGAATACTTCCTAGATATTCAAGGTGCTCCTTACGGAATGGAAAAAGAAGAAGCAATATTAGGAAGAATAGACGAAGATGTCCCATATGTCGGGAGAGCACTTAATTGCTCAGATACCGCAGATATAATTTTAACACATGATCATGAAAGGACTACTGAATTGTTCTATAAAATCATAAATAAATACCTAACAAAAAACTTCGAGTTTCTCAGAATAGTGTGAGATAATGTTATTGAATATATAATTGCTTATTTGAAATAATAGTAAAGGAATATTACTGTATTAGAAGATAAATTTAAATTAATGAAAAGTGGTGATTTAAAATGTCAACTACAGCCAAAACAAATAGACTAATTAATGAAAAATCCCCATATCTTTTACAACATGCTTATAATCCAGTGAACTGGTATCCTTGGGGACAGGAAGCTTTTGATAAAGCAAAGCAGGAGGACAAGCCTGTTTTTCTCTCTATTGGCTATTCCACATGCCATTGGTGTCATGTAATGGAAAGAGAGTCTTTTGAAGATGAAGAAGTGGCCAGACTACTTAATGAGCACTATATTTCAATAAAAGTAGACAGAGAAGAGAGACCAGATATAGACAACATATATATGAGTGTATGCCAAGCACTTACAGGCCATGGAGGATGGCCTTTAACTGTTTTTATGACTTCTGATAAAAAACCCTTTTTTGCAGGAACGTATTTTCCTAAAACTAGCAGGATGGGAATGAACGGTTTATTAACTATATTGGACAATGCATATAATGCATGGGTTAATAAAAGGGATTCTTTAGTTGAATCAAGTAATCAGATTTTAAAAGTGATAAGCAATCAATATGAGGAAGAAAGTGTTGAGGAAGTATCTGAAGATATAATTCATGAAGGGTTTTCTCAATTGAAGTATGATTTAGACAGCATTTATGGAGGTTTTGGGAGCAGTCCTAAATTTCCTACTCCTCATAACCTGTTTTTCCTACTCAGATATTGGTATAAAACTAGAGATGAATATGCTCTTGAAATGGTGGAAAAAACTTTAGATTCAATGTATCAAGGTGGGATATACGATCATATAGGCTTTGGGTTTAGTAGATATTCTACTGATAGTAAATGGTTAGTACCTCATTTTGAAAAGATGCTTTATGATAATGCATTACTCTCTATTGCCTATCTAGAGGCTTACCAGGCGACAAGAAATAAGAAATACGCTGATGTAGCACATGAGATATTTACCTATATATTGCGAGATATGACTTCTCCTGAAGGAGGTTTTTATTCAGCAGAAGATGCTGACTCTGAAGGGGTAGAAGGAAAGTTTTATGTATGGTCTCCTGATGAAATTATAGATGTTTTAGGTAAGGAAGATGGGGAGAAGTTTTGTGAATATTACGATATTACACCAAAGGGTAATTTTGAAGGTTTAAATATTCCAAATCTTATTAAACGCACAGTACCCGACGAGGAGAAAGAACTTATAGAAGCTTGTCGTAGAAAGCTTTTTGAATATCGTAAAAAAAGAGTTCATCCATATAAAGATGATAAAATTCTTACTTCATGGAATGGACTTATGATAGCAGCATTAGCCATTGGGGGAAGAGTTCTAGGAAGTGAAAAATATACAGAAGCCTCCCAAAAAGCAGCATCTTTTGTTTTTTCAAAACTTATAAGAGATGATGGGCGTCTTTTGGCAAGGTATCGTGATGGTGAAGCTGGAATTTTTGCTTATGTTGATGACTATGCATTTTTAATATGGGGACTTATTGAACTGTATGAAACAACATATAAACCTATGTACCTTAAAAGAGCAGTCAAGTTAAATGATGATTTATTAAAATTCTTTTGGGATAATGAAAAGGGAGGACTATTTCTTTATGGAAGTGATAGTGAACAACTTATTACTCGTCCAAAAGAAACTTATGATGGAGCTATTCCTTCGGGGAATTCAGTTGCAGCATTAAATTTTTTAAGACTTGCCCGTCTTACTGGTCAATATGAATTAGAAGAAAAAGCTCAGTATATGTTTAAGTTATTTGGGACAAATTTCGGAAGATTTGCAAGAGGGTATACATTCTTTTTAACAGCAGTGTTATTTTCTCAGGCAAGATCAAAAGAAGTGGTATTAGTAGGCAAGGATACGAAAAACTTAATAGAAATTATAAGAGAAGATTTCAGGCCTTTTACCATATCAATGTTTTACTCTGAAGAAAACAAGGAATTACAGGAATTGACTCCTTTTATTGAAAATTATAAATCCATTGAAGGCAAGGCAACAGCGTATATATGTGAAAATTTTTCGTGTCAGACACCAATTACCGATTCTACAGCATTTAAAGAGGCTCTATTAAATTAGTAATGAATATAGGCTCTTGAAATTTTAACATTATTTTCATAGTATAAAAAGCTCATTAATATGCAAAACTAAATAATGAACTTACTTAAATAGGAGGTGTTAGTTTGAAGAATCAGAAACAGGAACAGAATCTAAACAATGCACAAAACCAGTTGAAACAAATTAATCAGGTGGCACAACAATTAAAGGGAAAAGCTGAGTTTGCAAATGAACTAACTAACTTGAATCAACTACAGCAGATGTCTCAACAGGCAGAGCAAGAAGTTCAAAACGCAAAACAACAAAATCAGTAGTTAATTAAGCAGTAAAGTAAACTTTAAGGGGGATTTATCCCCCTTAAAAGTGTGAAAAGGTTAAGTAAGATGCTTTATAAAAAGTTGAAATTTTACTATGAAGTTTTAGTATTGTTATTTAAACATTTATTACAACTTTCATAATCCTCTAAGTCATGCAAAACCGCTTCTGCTATATTGTTACAATGGTCGGCAATTCTTTCTAAATTGTGAATTAATTCAACGAAAATAATAGTTGAAGTTGGATTACAAAGTCCTGATTCAAGCCGTTTCACATGTCTATCACGAAGAGTAACTTCAATATTGTCAATTTCAGATTCTTCTGATAACACCTCTTTTGCTAGAGAAGTGTCATCTTGGCCAAGTGATTTTATGGAATGTTTTACCATGTCATTCAGCTTGTTAAAAGTTTCAGTAATATCATTAATAGCTTCCTCAGAAAATGGCAGGTTCTTTTCTTTCTTTTCCATTGCAAACTCGGCAATATTTTTACAGTGATCCCCCATACGCTCGATATCATTTGTTATATGCATAAGACCAGCAAGTCTTATTGACTGACGTTCTGTAAGAGAAGATTGTGAGAGCATTGTAGAGAGGTATTTAACTATTTCATATTGAAGTATATCAACAATATCTTCTACTTCATGGACTTTTTTTGCACATGTTGCATCTGATTCTATAAAAGCTTTTTTTGAATCATTTACCATTTCTTGAGCGAACTCCGCCATTCTAGTAAGCTCTTTTGTTGCAAAATCCATTGCAATAGAAGCACTGTTTAAAAACTTATAGTCAAGGTATAATACTCGTTTTTCTAAAGTATCTTCCTCACCCTTTATAAAAAATGTAACTATTTTTGTAAGTAAAAATATAAATGGCAACCATATGAGGGTGTTAATAATATTAAATGATGTATGTGCATTTGCTATTTGCCTAGTGATTATTTCTGTTTCTATTCCTTTAGGAGAAATAAAAACAACAAATCTAGCAAAAAGAGGTATGAACATCATGAATATGATTGCACCGGTAATGTTGAATATTGAGTGTGCCATAGCAGCTCTTTTAGCATTTATTCTTGCTCCTATAGATGCCAGCATAGCTGTTATTGTTGTCCCAATATTGCTACCAAAGAGAATAGGAAGGGCTGCATGAAGACTTACTAAAGCTTGTCCATCAGCACCTTGCTGTTGGGATAGATTTAATAAAACTGCTATGGTTGCACTACTACTTTGAACTATTAGCGTAAGCAAAGCTCCAATAACAAGGCCTAGCACAGGAACAGAAGAAATTTGTTGGATAATATTTTCAAACATTGCACTTTGAGATAGAGGTCTCATTACATCACTCATAATATTAAGACCTATGAATAAAAGCCCAAAGGCAAAAATAGTTTGACCAATGTACTTAATTATTTTCTTATGGAAAAAGAAAAATAACACAAAACCTATGGCAGCTATTAAATAAGCATAGCTCCCGACTCTGAAAGCAATTAGTTGGGCTGTAATGGTGGTTCCTATGTTAGCCCCCATAATTACACCTACAGCCTGCGGAAGTGTCATTAACTTTGCACTCACAAAACCAATAACCATAACAGTAGTAGCTGTACTGCTTTGGAGCATTAGTGTTACCAATGCTCCAACTAAAATACCTATGAAAGGATTATTGGTTAAAACTTCTAATATTCGCCTCATGCGTTCACCAGCAGCTTTTTGAAGACCATCACCCATAAGGTTCATACCATATATAAATATAGCTAATCCACCTAAAAGACCAAAAATCATATTAGAAATCTCTAAATTTCCTGTCATAAATGTACCCCTTTCTTAAAAACAAAAACTTTCCCCCATTATAATAACTATTTAATTTTAACACGCAATAGATATCAATTACAAGAAAATTAAAAATTTTTTTATCTTATAGTCTTCAGGTACAGTTGAGTCTCCACCGGAAGATTATAAGATAAAGGATTTCACTTGGTCATTTAGGATAGTTTAAAGGAAAGTGTCGTAGGTCAAAACTGATAAATGGGGTTTTTGCTAAAAAAGATTAATTTTATACAGTAGAAGATACTGGATTTCCAATTTTAAGTCCATTTATACTGACAATTGAATCATAAACCAGTATTTTAACACCTTTGTTTTTGGCTTTTTTTAAAGCTCTATCGAAGTTAGGATCCATTTCTTTGTTAGGAGTAAAGTACTTTATACCATTTAGTTGTATTAGAAAAATAATATAACCTTGATAGTTTTTACTTACTGCATCTATCATTTCGAGTATATGTTTAGTTCCTCTTTGGGTAGGAGCATCAGGAAACATAGCTATTCCGTCTTTTTCTAAGGTGACACCTTTTATTTCTATAAATCCCTTTATAAAATTTTTTTCGAAATATAAATCAAATCTGGAGTTTTTAAAGGTAACTTCTTTTTTAATAGCTGAAACATCCTTAAAATCTTCTATTTTACCCTGCCTGATAGCTTCGTAAATAACACTATTAGGAGCTTGAGAATCAATGTTAATTAAGGTGTTTTCTTTGTATGCTGCTATTAAGGAATATTTGGTTTTTCTTTTTGCGTTAGATGATACTTCTAAAAGAACAGAAGCTCCTTTTATAAGTATCTCATTACACCTACCTGTATTTTTCACATGAACTGTTTCAGTTTTGCCATCTACAAGTACATTTGCAATAAACCTGTTTGGTCGATTTAAAAAAACGCCTTTTTTTATTGAAGTATAATTCATATTTGCCCCCTTAAAAAACCTAAAATTCCCATACTTAACGCTAAATATAAACTTGTCTTATTTTATGGTTTCATCCTCAATATAAGTGCAGTTCTTTTCATTATATTAAATATATCAAAAAGGTCATACTTTTAAAAGCATGACCTTTTTATGATACTACTTTTTTGAAATGTTTTTTTGTTTTAAAAACTCTACCCTTTGAATAATACTTAATCATAAAACAAAGTAAATTTTTAACTGATGCATATGGTTAGATTAAAACCATTTAAAATGAACTTTTATGGCTTGATGAACATTTGAGTCCAATAGTATCTGCCATCTTCTGACTTAGCAAGACCTACTCCAATTTCAGTAAATGATGGACTTAATATATTGTTTCTGTGGCCAGGTGAGTTCATCCATGCATCCATTACTTCTGAAGGAGTTCTTTGCCCCATTGCAATATTTTCTCCGCCAGCAGAAAAAGAGACTCCAAAAGACTCAAGCATTCTAAATGGAGAGCCGTAAGTAGGAGAGGTATGAGAGAAATAATTTTTGTCAATCATATCCTGAGATTTATATCTTGCTACTCTTGAAACCTGCCAATTAGCTTCTAAAGCTGGAAGTCCATTTTTAGTTCTTTCAGAATTTACAAGCCTGATTACTTCATCTTCAAGTGCTTTAATATCATCGATATTAGGTACTGTTATTTTTTGCCCAGGATAAATAAGGCTAGGGTTTTCAATTTGTGGATTTGCTGAAATTATTTCGCTTAAACCAATTTGGTTTCTTACAGCAATTTTCCAAAGAGTATCACCAGGCACAACAGTATATTCTAAAGGTTGAGCAAAAACATTTGAAGTAAACATCAAAATAAATAGTAGTATTAGAACAATTCTTTTTTTCATAATAAAAATATCACCTCATGTAATATTTTTATATATAAATTAATTTTTTATGTAATAAAAAAATGTAAATACTTTCATAACAAACTTTTAAAAAACATTGGAATATTTGAAAAAAAATACCTTGCTAAAAGATTGAATTATCATTTAGCAAGGCAATTAATGAGATTCCGAAATATTACTTGGGTTTTTGTAAAAGACCGTTTTAAATAAAAGAAGTTTAAAGTTAAATTAATATGAGAGCTATTTTTTAGAATATTTAATCAACTGAAAATTTTATAAAAATGTAAATCTTCGATTAATTGTGGCATAATTTACTTTTTTAATTCAACTATTTGTGCTATATGTTAATAAATAATAGGAGGTTTTTTGAGAATATTATTCCATCTCGATAAGATGTTGAATATCTTTTCTTAAAAGTTGTGTTAATTTTATAATGGTTTGTAGTAATACTTTGTATTCGGAATTCCAATAAATGTCTTTGGTTTTTTCCTTAATAATTGCTGCAAAAAAATGTATTAAATTTAAACTTTCAGTTAATAAAAACAGTGCTTCATGTTTAGTAAAATATTCTGAGCCGTAATCCTCGTGTGTGGAAATTTTTATGTGGTTATGATCTTCAATTAAATCTGCCAAAAGCTTTTTTATACTGTAAATATTTTTGCGTGAAGAAGTAGAAAGATATTGCTTAGTATGCTTGTAGCTTTTTTGTAAATTTGGAAGTAGACATTCATGGACATAGCTTCCCATATCTTTTATATCTAGCATTTCAATTTGATAAATAAAATCTATCCTTGTGACATCCCAATCAAGTTTTAAATTAAGCGAATCCTGCATTAATATCACTCCTTTAATAAGTTATTACTTTCTACAGTTGATTAAATGATTTTTACAGAATACGAATTTGCACAAAACCAGATACTGTTTAATAGAAAACGACTTAAGAACTTGATAAATAATAATGGTAAGAAATTTTTGAGTCTAGAATACATTATATTATAAAAATAAAATTTTGGCAATAAGATTTTTTAATTTTTTAATTATTTAATATCTTGACACGAACATAGGTTTGATATAAGCTGGATTTTAGAAAAGTTTATTATAACATAAAGTTATATTAAATATATGAATTGCAATGAATTTTATTCATAAAGATAGTCTAAACATTGGGCTTTTAAATAGAGCCTTAGAATAAGATAAAGTTTATATGCAATTCATAAATCGAGGAACATGGTTTTGCAATATTCAAAACAAATATTGCAAAACACTTATATGACTTATAATTGATAAAATAATACTTTTTACAAAAATATATGGGAGTGGCAAAAAAGTATGGTGAGACAGAATAATATAGAAAAATATGGAAATAGCAGTATTACATCACTAAAAGGAGCTGACAGAGTAAGGTTAAGGCCAGCTGTAATATTTGGTTCGGATGGTATTGAAGGATGTCAACATTCTGTGTTTGAGATTCTCTCTAACTCTATAGATGAAGCCAGAGAAGGATATGGAAATATTATTGAAGTTATAAGACATGAAGACCATTCTATTACAATAAAAGACAATGGAAGGGGAATACCTCTTGACTACAACGAACAGGAAAAAAGATATAACTGGGAACTGGTTTTTTGTGAATTATATGCTGGAGGGAAATATAAAAACAATACTGGTGAAAATTATGAATTCAGTCTTGGGTTAAATGGACTTGGAAGTTGTGCAACTCAATATAGTTCAGAGTACATGGAGGTTACAGTTTTTAGGGAGGGACAAAAATATTCCCTGCACTTTGAAAAAGGTAAAAACATAGATGGATTAAAAAAAGAAAAAAATAGCTTAGAAAATTCAGGAACAATTATTAAATGGAAGCCTGATTTAGAGGTTTTTACAGACATTAATATACCACTTGAATATTATACAAATATTTTAAAAAAGCAGGCTGTCGTAAATGCTGGCTTGAAATTTATTTTGTACGATGAAGAGTCAAATGAGAAATTCGAATATTGTTATGAAAATGGTATAGTTGATTATATAAAAGAAATTTCTAAAGATAAGGCATTTACAGATGTCAGGTTTTTTGAGAAAATTACAAGAGGAAGGGACAGAAAAGACAAACCCGAGTATAAAGTAAAAATGCAGATAGCTTTTTGCTTTAACAATGAAATAAATATGTTGGAATACTATCATAATTCTAGTTTTTTAGAGCATGGGGGTTCGCCTGATAGAGCTGTTAAGAATGCTTTTGTATATGAAATAGATAAATATCTTAAGTCTTTGGGAAAATACAACAAAGATGAAGCTAAAATTACTTTCCAAGACATACAGGATAGTATGATACTTGTGACAAACTCATTTTCAACTGAGACAAGCTATGAAAATCAGACAAAAAAATCAATAACTAACAAATTCATTCAAGAAGCAATGACTGAATTTTTAAAAGAACAATTGGAGATTTACTTTATTGAAAATAAATTGGAAAGTGATAAAATAGCCCAGCAAATTCTTGTTAACAAGAGAAGCAGGGAAAAGGCTGAAAAAACTAGGATAAATATTAAAAAGAAACTTAGTGGAAATGTTGATATATCTAACAGAGTTAAAAAATTTGTAGATTGCAGAACAAAGGATATAGATAAAAGAGAAATATACATTGTTGAGGGTGACTCTGCTTTAGGTGCATGTAAGCTTGGAAGAGATGCCAGCTTTCAGGCAATAATTCCTGTAAGAGGTAAAATTCTTAATTGTTTAAAGGCTGAATATGACAGTATATTTAAAAATGAGATAATTATAGATCTTTTAAAAGTTTTAGGATGTGGCGTGGAAATTAAGACTAAAAGCAATAAAGATTTTAATACCTTTGATATTAACAATCTTAAATGGAACAAGATAATAATATGTACAGATGCAGATGTGGATGGATTTCAGATAAGGACTTTAATACTTACAATGCTTTATAGGCTGGTGCCTACACTGATTCAAACAGGAAAGGTATTTATTGCAGAATCACCACTTTTTGAGATAACTTCCAAGAAAAAAACTTATTTTGCCTATTCTGACAAAGAGAAAAATGAAATAATGTCAAAGGTAAAAGGAAAGTGTTCTCTTCAGCGCTCAAAAGGTCTTGGAGAAAATGAGCCTGAGATGATGTGGCAGACAACTATGAATCCAGAGACAAGAAGATTAATTAAAGTTGTGTCAGATGATATTGAGAAAACCGAAGAATGTTTTGGAATATTGTTAGGTGATAATCTGCAAGGGAGAAAGTCACATATAGAGGAAAATGGTTACAAATATATAGATATAGTAGATGTAAGTTAGAGGTAAAGTAAACTTACTTATTTATAAGGAGTTTCAGAAGGGAAAGGGTGCTTAAAAGTAACCCTATCTTATAAAAGATAGGGTATTGGGATTGATAAAAGAAAGAGAAAGTTTTTTAGAAAGGTGAAGAAAATATGTCTTCAAATAATGTAATTGAACAAAAAATAGTGGATACACTTGAAAGTAACTATATGCCGTATGCTATGAGTGTGATAGTTTCAAGGGCAATTCCTGAAATAGACGGACTTAAGCCATCTCATAGAAAACTTCTTTATACGATGTATAAAATGGGGCTTTTGACCGGAACAAAGACAAAGTCAGCAAATGTAGTAGGTCAAACAATGAAGCTTAATCCTCATGGAGATATGGCAATTTATGAAACTTTGGTCAGATTGACAAGAGCTAATGATGCACTTATACATCCGTACATAGATTCTAAGGGGAATTTTGGAAAGCATTATTCTAGGGATATGCGATTTGCAGCACCTAGATATACAGAGGTCAGACTTGAAAAAATATCAGAAGAGCTGTTTAGAGATCTTGATAAGAATACAGTTGACTTTGTTGATAATTATGATGGTACGATGAAAGAGCCTTTGCTTCTTCCAAGTACTTACCCAAATATTTTGGTTAATTCAAATCAGGGAATAGCTGTTGGTATGGCAAGTAATATATGTAGTTTTAATCTAAAAGAAGTATGTGAAGCTGCCATAGAATATATAGATGATGAGAATGTAAATATTTTGGATTATCTGAAAGCCCCGGATTTATCTTCAGGGGGACAGCTCATATACAACGAAAAGGATATTCAAAAAATATACAGTACGGGAAGGGGAGGTTTTAAACTTCGTGCTAAGTATAGGTTTGACAAGGCGAATAATTGCATTGAAATTTTTGAGATTCCATATACTACTACCACAGAAGTTATAATAGATGGAATTATTGATCTTATAAAAAATAATAAAATAAAAGAGATAGCAGATGTAAGAGATGAGACGGATTTGAAAGGTCTTAAAATAACCATTGATATAAAAAAGAGTACCGACCCGGATGTCTTAATGAAAAAACTATTTAGATTTACTTCACTTGAAGACAGTTTTAACTGTAACTTTAATATTTTAATTAATGGACGCCCAAGAGTACTAGGAGTAAAGGGTATTTTAAAAGAATGGGTTATATTTAGAGTTGAATGTATAAAGAGACAGATTGCTTATGATATTCAAAAAAAATCAGACAAGTTGCATTTGCTGCTTGGATTAAAAAAGATTTTGCTTGATATAGACAAAGCAATTAGAATAATCAGAAAAACAGAGGAAGATGCACTTGTAGTGCCTAATTTGATGGAAGGTTTTGAAATAGATAAAGTACAGGCAGAATTTGTTGCGGAAATAAAGCTTCGAAATCTTAACAAAGAGTATATATTAAATCGCGTAAGTGAGATTGAAAGTCTTCAAAATACTATAGCTGAACTAAAAAATATTTTGAGCAGTGAGAAAAAGATAAAAAAAATAATAATAAAACAGTTAAAAGATGTAGCTAAAAAATATGGTAAGCCTAGGAACACCGAAATAATTCATGAAGAACATGTAGAAGAGATAACTCATGAACATTTGATAGAAGACTACAATTTAAGGATGTTTTTAACAAAACACAATTATTTAAAGAAAATACCTCTAACTTCTTTAAGGGGAAATCCAGAGCACAAACTTAAAGAGGATGACTCAATAATTCAGGAAATTGAAGGTCGTAATAAGTCAGACTTACTTTTGTTTTCTAATAAGCATACAGTTTATAAGATGAAATTATTTGAGATTGGGGATTGTAAAGCCAGTAGCTTAGGTATGTATTTGTCAAACCTCTTAGAGATGGAAGAAGGAGAAGAAATTTTATATATTGTTGTAACTGATGAATACAAAGGTTATATGATTTTTGCATTTGAAAGTGGAAAGATTGCAAAGATAGATTTAAAAAGTTATGAAACAAAAACAAATAGAAAGAAGCTTGCCAATGCTTACAGTGATACATCAAAACTTATTTATATATCACATATTTTAGAGGATATTGAGCTGGCTGCTTTTAGCAGTCTTAATAAAGTACTTATTTTTAATACTTCGAATATAAATTCTAAATCAACCAGAGGATCCCAAGGAGTACAGGTTCTAAAGGCCAAAAAGGGAAGTCTAATGACCAGTATAAAGAGTTTAGACGAGGCGGGCATTAAGGATTTTGATTACTATAGGACAAAAAATATACCTGCTGTGGGACGCTACTTAAAAGACGAAGAGGAGGAAGACATTCAATTAAAGCTTGATATATAAACAGAATGTTAGGTTATAGAGTATAAGATGGCTCTACTTTCTAGAAGGAGGAGTCTTAAGATAAGATGAAAAATTATGAAAAAAGGAGAAGGATATGCATAAAATTACCTTGATACCAGGAGATGGGATAGGTCCGGAAGTTACATTTGCCACTAAGAAAATAATTGATTCTGTAGGAGTAAAAATTGATTGGGATATTCAAAATGCTGGTTCTCACGTAATAGAGCAATTTAAGAATCCTCTTCCAGAGCATGTAATTAATTCTATTAGAAAAAACAAAATTGCCCTAAAGGGACCTATAACGACTCCAGTAGGAGAAGGTTTTAGAAGTGTTAATGTTACATTGAGAAAAGAACTTGATCTATACACTAACCTTAGACCGATAAAAACATATAGTGGTATACCTACAAAATATGACAATATTGACCTTGTTATAATTAGAGAGAATACTGAAGATTTATATGTTGGAATTGAGCATATGGTTGGTGATGATGCAGCAGAAAGCATAAAAATTTTCACACGTAAGGGATGCGAAAGGATAATTAGATATGCATTTGAGCATGCGAGAAAAGAAGGTAGGAAAAAAGTAACTGCAGTTCATAAAGCTAATATTATGAAATGCACTGATGGCATGTTTTTAGGTATAGCTAAAGATATATCAAAGGAATATCCTAACATCGAGTTTGAAGAAATGATTATTGATGCAATGTGTATGAGACTTGTACAAGTACCTGAGACATATGACGTTTTAGTACTTCCTAACCTTTATGGAGACATAGTATCTGATTTATGTGCAGGACTTGTTGGTGGTCTGGGATTTGCACCAGGTGCTAATATAGGAAGTAAATATGCTATCTTTGAAGCAGTTCACGGTAGTGCACCAAATATTGCAGGACAAAATATTGCCAATCCTACGGCATTAGTTTTATCCGGAATACATATGTTAAGATATCTAGGTGAATTGGAAGCATCAAACAGGATAGAAAATGCTTTATCAAGTGTGCTACAAGAAGGTAAAGTTCTCACAGCAGATATAGGTGGAAGTGCTTCTACAACAGAGTTTACAGATTATATAATTTCAAAGTTTGATTAAATACAAAAGGTTGCTGGACTTCTAGAGAATAATAAATATCTATTGTTTAGTGCATAATAAGATTATTCGTTTTTTATAGTTAAAAACACACTATAAGAATTGGAGGAAGGCAATGGGGGAATTTTCTAAAATAGATTCAGTTCCTGTTGTGGTTTTTATTCCAGGATTTCTTGGTACAGAAATTTATGAAGATTCAATAATACCCAAAAAGCTATGGCCTGTAATTGATCCCTTTTTACATCAAAGAATGGCTCTTAATAGTGATGGAGAGCTTGATACTGGTTCAAATGGGCATTATCGAACATATCCTAGAAGGGTATTTGAAACTTATTGGCCTTCTTTGGGAGGACATAATCAAACTAAGATATTTCTTGATGCATTAAGAAAGGCAAAAATTAACGTAGTTAAAGTACCATATGACTGGAGGATTGGATTTTCTCATGACAATACAATAAAGGCGGTTGATGATGGAATTGAATATGCACTTGATACATATTCTAATGGAAAACCTGTTACAATTGTTACGCACAGTTCTGGAGGGCTTGTTGCAAGAAGTTATCTTTTAAGAAAACCAAATTCTCCTGTAGCAAATTTTATTAACATTGCTTCTCCAAATCTCGGTACACCAAGGGCAATAAAGGGTTTGACAGTGGGTGATAATTTGGGTTTACCTATATTACTAAACACAATTTCAAAGAAGATGGTTAAAAATATGCCTTCAGTATACGAACTTATACCTGGAGAGAGTTTTGTAAATGTATATAATGACATTTACAAAGATTATGATTATAGTACCTTTTACTATGATGAGCACAATAATATTACAAGTTATAATAAAACAAAAAAATATATAGAAGATAATTATAATTTTAAGCTGTATAAAAAGGGAATGCTTTTCAGGAGAAAAATGGAAACAGAACAATTAAATCCAGCTATTAAAGAATACAGAATTGTTGGATACAGACGCTCTAATATTATGCAGGTTATCAGAAAAGAAGCAACAAAGGAATCTGTTGGTAGATTTATAGAAAACAATTATGAATTGTTATTTGGCATAGGTGATGGAGTTGTACCAATAAAAAGTGCGGATATGAACTGTAATGGTAATGCTAAAGTATACTACTTTAATTTATCTCATATGGGACTTCTGTCTAATAGTGTTATAACTAAATTTGAAGGCAGGAGGGTTAGGAAAAAAAATTATACTAAAATTCATGATTTGATTATTAATATTGTAAAAGGAAAAGACATTGATAGTCCTGATGATTTTCCTCCACATAATATTGGTGACTATATATTAAAGTGAACTCGTTTAGCTAAACCTAAACATCGAGGCTTCAGGTGGAGTGTTAGAATAAGATAAAAAACTTAAAAAGCAAGGATTTTCTTCCCAATATCCTTGCTTTTTAAGTTTCATATGTAAAAATGGAGTAAGATTACATAAAATAAATTTTTAGACATAAAGTTATTATTAATTATCAAAATCTATAGGTTCTAAAGGATAGTCCAACTCATCAAACAAATCAAAAGGATCACCATTAGTAAATTCAATTTCATAACGGTTGTCATCTTTTATTAAATGATCATTATAGGTAATATTATATTTTGTTCCATCATCAAAGTTGATGTTAATAATAAAATATCCGCAAACGATTTCTTCATATGTTTGTTCTAAGACATTAATTCCCTGCACCATATCAACTATGGTATTTATATCGTCTTTTCCAGTAATTGTTTTTTGGCAATATGGGGGAAGATGTAAAACTATATTATCTATTTCTCCATCTGGAAGATTAATAATATTTTCATAATTTTTTTCTACAGGAAACTTGTCTATTGTACCGATAATATAGCGCTGCAAAAGAACGCAATCAGTACTATCTATAATGCCATCTCCGTTTAAATCTGCTAGAATTTTTTGTTTTGGTGACAACTGAGATATAGATAATACATGTCTTTTTAACAGAGCGTAGTCTGTAGAATCTATAGTTCCATCTTCGTTTAAATCACCATAGACAAGTGAAGAAGCATCTATAGGATCAGTTCTAAAAGTAATAGTCTCTGGCGTTCCTTCAAAATTTGAAGTGCTAATTTGTCCCCATCCCGTGTATGTATATTCTGTGTCTGGTTTTAAGTTAGTAAGAGTGACAGTTTGTAATTCATTCATTACATCAGGTCCTCCTAAAGGGTAAGTATGAATGGTTGATGGATCGCTGGTTTCCCAGTATTGCAAATCATATACATATCCGGGAAGGGTTATATCATTATAGCATACCTCGCCCATAATAAATTCAATTTCTATTTGAGCGCTGTCATGAGTAACAATTGGATCCTCATATAGTATGTAATATGTACTCCAATTTCTTCCCTGGACATAAAGACCTGTTGTCAGTATGGTTGTACTAAGCAAAACAAACACCAACCCTAAAATAATCATTTTTTTAAACATAAAACTCCTCCTTCAAATAACACAATTTGCCACAATTTGAATCACATGAGGGTATACTGTGTAATTAAAATCCTTTAAATGTAATTTGCTACAACTGTACTATAAAAAGAGAGAATAGATATTCATAAACGAAAGATATATTGATAAAACCCTATATAATTCAAGATAAAACATATTTTCATTATATCATAAATAAAAAAAATAAAATAGTTACTTTAGTCACTGTTTTTTCTGTTTAAAATTTTTTACATTAAAATACCTTCTTAATACGCTAATATTTATTAGCATATTTTTCTAGATTGCTTTAGTAATAGAGAAAAATGTGATATATTTAAGAAAGAAATATTTTCTCAAGTTTGAAATTGAATAGACAATCAAGTTATTGTACCTAGAATAAAACTATAAGATTATTAGTGTACAATGAAAGCGGTGAGGTTATGATAGAAATAAAAGGGAAATTTAATGCAGCAAAAGTTTTTACTGACAATCTAGAGAGTCAAGCTGCTGAACAGATACAGGAACTTTGCAACCAAGAGTTTGTTAAAGACAGTTCTATAAGGATTATGCCAGATACACATGCAGGAGCAGGTTGTACCATTGGAACAACAATGACTATACAGGATAAGATAGTTCCCAATTTAGTCGGCGTTGATATCGGTTGTGGTATGGAGACAATAAGGCTAGAGAATAAGGAAATAGATTTAGAAAAATTGGACAAAGTTATTCATGAGTTTATACCAGCTGGGTTTGATGTTAGAAAGAAACAGCATAGTTATACTAATGAAATTGATTTTGAAAAGTTAATATGCAAAAAGAATGTAAATATAAATAGAGCAAAATTAAGTATAGGAACATTAGGTGGAGGCAATCACTTTATTGAAGTAAACAGGGATAAAAGAGGATGCCTTTATCTAGTTGTACATTCAGGTAGCAGACACCTAGGCAAGCAGGTTGCCCAGTTTTATCAAGACCTTGGATATAAGGAAATGGTAAAAAACAACAAATACATTTTAGAGGTCATACAAAAATTAAAATCTCAAGGGCGTGAAAAGGAAATTCAAGGGGAAATAAAAAAGATAAAGACCTCAAAAATAAGTAAATCCCTTGCATATGTGCAGGGGAAAGGCTTTAATGAGTATCTCAATGATATGAAAATAGTACAATATTTTGCAGTTATTAACCGAAAGGCTATTGTAGATGAAATTGTTAGAAAAATTAATATTGATGTTAGTGAACAGTTCACTACTATACACAACTATATAGACATTGAAAATATGATTTTAAGAAAAGGAGCCATTTCAGCACGTAAAGATGAGCGTGTTCTCATTCCTATTAATATGAGAGATGGAAGTCTAATTTGTGTTGGAAAGGGCAATAGAGATTGGAATTATTCTGCACCTCATGGTGCAGGAAGGTTAATGAGTAGAAAAAAAGCAAAGAAATCTATCACTTTAGAAGAGTTCAAAAAATCCATGGAGGGCATTTATTCATCAACAGTAAATAAGTCTACTTTAGATGAATGCGCCTTAGCTTATAAGCCTATGGATGAAATAATAAAAAACATAAAGGATGCTGTTGAAATTATTGATATAATAAAACCTACATATAATTTTAAAGCCGCAGAGTGACGTTTATCAAAGAATGTTTCTTCTATATTTTCAGTCATACTTAAATATCATGCATCCATATTAAATATGACATGTACTTGTCATATTTGTGTGGTAAAATATACATAGGTGATGATATGCAAATAAATCGTATTATTGAAATGGTTTATATTTTACTTGATAAAAAAACAGTAACAGCTAAAGAGTTAGCAGAACATTTTGAAGTTTCTCAACGTACAATTTATAGAGATGTAGATATATTGAGTTCTGCTGGGATACCTATTTACGCCATGAAGGGCAAAGGTGGGGGCATTAGCATTTTAGATAACTTTGTACTCAATAAATCAATGCTTTCAGAAAAAGAACAGATGGATATTCTTTCTTCATTACAAAGTCTCAAAGCTTTAAATGCATTGGATATAGATCCGGTATTAAAGAAATTGGGAGTAATATTTGGCAAAGACAATACAAGCTGGATAGATGTTGATTTTTCACGCTGGGGTAGTAGTGCTGAGGAAAAAGACAGATTTAATATTTTTAAGGAAGCTATTTTAAACAAAAAAGTTGTGTCTTTTGAGTACTACAACTCATATGGAGAAAAAACAAATAGAGCAGTCGAACCTTTAAAGCTTGTTTTCAAAGGTTATGCCTGGTATGTATATGCATTTTGTTGTGTTAAAGAAGACTTTAGAATGTTTAAAGTAAGCAGAATAAAAAAAATAGTTATGATAGATAAGTCTTTTGCAAGATCCAGCCCAAAGAAGGTGACCTTGGATTATAATGAAACAGATGCTAGGACAATTAAAGTTGTTTTAAGAATTAATAGAAAAATGGCATTTAGGATATTTGATGAATTTGATAGGGAATGTGTATCAGAAAATCAAGATGGAAGTTTTAAGGTTACATCTTTTTTGCCAGATGAAGACTGGGTTTATGGGTATATACTTTCTTTTGGAAACTTTGCTGAAGTTCTAGAGCCAAAGCATATTCGTGAGGGACTAAAAGATAAGCTAGAAGAATGTTTGAAAAAATATTCTTAATAATAGATTTTTTATATTTAAATAGTGATAAATAAATGATAGTATGTTAAATAGGTTGTTAACATATACAAAGGAAGCATATGTTGTTTCACTTTCTAGTGAACTTATTTAGCTAAACAGTAGATTTTTAAATATAGATTTATATTTACCTGAAAATTAAATTATGATAGTTTTAGATGTGTCAAAAGATGTAGAGGGAGAGAAAAATGTACAAAAGAAAAAGTAATTTAAGAAAAAAAAGAAGGTTGATGTTTGCAAAAATTAGGACACTGGTTATATTTATGTTTATTGCATGGGGGCTTATTAGTTTTACCCAAAATTCTGGAGAAACTAATGATGAAGATATTGCTGCTAGTTCCCAAATTGACAAAGTTGAGGTACTTGATAATGATGACAGAGAAGATTATAAAGAAATACATAATGAGGATTTAGTAGAAGAGGATACGCAAGATGAGAGAGGCGACAGTGAAGGTATACAAGGTGAGGGAAATAGTAATGAGGATACGCAAGATGAGAGAGGCGACAGTGAGGACACACAAGGTGAGGGAGACAGCAGTGAGGATACGCAAGAAGTTAACATAGATGATTGGCGGTTATTACTGGTAAATGCGGACAACCCAGTTCCTGATGATTACACATTTGAGCTCTCTAGTATTGATGGTACAAGAAAATTTGATTCAAGAGCTATAGATGAATTGAAAATGCTTATTGAGGATTGCAGACGTGAAACTGGAGACACTATATGGGCACAATCCACCTACAGGGACAAGAATGAACAAAAGGTGATATTTGATAGAAAGGTACAGGAGTATATTGATTTAGGAAAATCTATAGAAGAAGCGGACAGGCTAGCTGCTACTTCTATTTCAAGACCAGGAACTAGTGAGCACCATATTGGATTAGCTGTTGATTTTAATTATGCAAAAACTAATTTCGAAAATACAGCTGCTTTTAAATGGCTTAATGAAAATGCTCATAAATATGGATTTATTTTAAGATATCCTGAAGATAAGCAATCAATAACAAAGGTTGTATATGAACCGTGGCATTTTAGATATGTGGGAAAAGAACATGCAGAAGTTATCAAGTCAAAGGGATTTTGTCTTGAAGAATATATTGAGTACCTTAAAGAAGGCAGGGAAGATTGATATATAGAAAAACCCTTTGATTCAAAATCGGATTTTAGTAGTGGTTTGTTCGTGAAATTACTTAATATTATAGTATAAAACAAAGGTTCCAGTTAGTGGCTGGAACCTTTATATCTTAGTTTAACGCTTACCAAAATCTTAGTTATCTTTTTCTAAGACTTCATTTCTACAAGGTGGAGTCTCAAAAGTTTTAGATGTTGTAGAATCTACACTTAAAGCTCCGATATTTATCAAAGCCAAAGGAAGTTACTCTTTTTTAAAAGCTTCCTCAGAATATTTTATATTTGAGTTCCACAAAATCCATTCTTCATATCCTGCATCATAAACTGCTTGAATTTGCTGTCTGACTTCTTCGGCTCCATATTTCATAAAGTTTCCCTGACCTAACCAAGAAGCAGTAAAGTCTTGTAAATAAGGTCTTACTTTTGCATTGTAATCTGGTACTTTTGCAATTCTGTCTCTAGCCCTAACCAATGTATTATACACAACTCCATAGGGGTCAAAATCCGGTTTGGGAAATACTACTCCATTAATTTTTTGACCCTGATAATAGTGGGAAGGATATATCATTGGACATATATAATCAACGTCTTTTCCAATTAATTCTAGATATTGGCCAATTTTTTCAGTGTCTGCTGGACTTTCGCATATTATCCCAAATACATCGGCAGATATTATGGCATCTGGCATTTCGCTTCTTGCATAAGCAAGGAATTCGTTTATAGCCTCATGTAGTTCTTTGTCTTCTGCACCTGGAAAAACCATTCTATTTTTATTTCCGTCAGGAAAGCGGACATAATCAAATTGTATTTCATCTACTCCCTTTTCCAGTGCCTCTTTTGCTATATCCACATTATACTTCCAAGCATCTTTATTATATGGATTAACCCAAGTCATACCGTTATGAATTAAAAACCCACCGGAAGTATCTCTTATAGCCCACTCAGGCATTTTTTCAGGTATTACAGGGTCTTTAAAGACGACAACCCTTCCTATAACATAAATATCGTTTTCCTGAAATTCTCTGACAACCTCTTCTATTTTAAATCTACTTTGATAAGTTTGTTTTTCCTTAACAAGAGGCACCTCAGAAGGGTAACTAACATAGCCTGTGTCATCCTTTATGTCTATAACATAGGCATTTATCTCAGTTGTATTTGCCAGATTTACAAAGTGCTCAATATTACTTTGAATACTAAGTGGCCAAGAAGATAAAAATAGTGCTTTTGCCTTTACTGGTTCAGGTGTTGGCTCAGGAGTTGGTTTAGGTGTTGGTTCGGGCGTAGGTTCCGGTTCACCTTGTTCTTCTATTGAGTTTGGAACTTCAGTTGTAGTTTCAGAATCTTCTTGGATAATCTTACCGCTACAACTTGTAAAAACAGTCAATAACACAGTACCTATAATTATTGCGAGTAAAACCTTAAAAGCAAATTTGTTTTTCATAATTTTAGCCCCCATTTTTAATTTAGATAGGATAAATACTTAACACTCACTATTTTGATTAAAACTTGAATATATAATATTATTTATTTTATCACAAAATGAGAGTAAAGGGGTACTGGTTTTATTAACCGTATTAAAACTTTTTCTTTTGTAACCTTAAGTTTATATGTTTAGCTTTAACTAAACATATAAACTAAGTTTTGCTAATACGTAATTAAATTTGGCAAAAATGTGACCAATTGTGGGAATGCTATGAGTATCGTCAGACATACAATAATGGCAATTAAAAATGGCCATACTCCTTTGTATATAGTCTCTAAAGGTATATCTTTTGCCACTCCCTTTATAATAAATACATTCATTCCAACAGGTGGAGTTATTACCCCCATTGCAACAACCATAACAATTATAACTCCAAACCATATAGGATCGTAGTTTAAAGTCCCAACAACAACAGGATAAAAAATAGGTATGGTAAGCAGTATTAGAGCCAGAGCATCAATAAAGCACCCTAGAACCATATATATTAAAAGTATAATTCCTACAATAAGAAATGATGGTAGCACAAGTTCAGACGCCCAGCTTGCCATTTCAAATGGAAGCCTGCTGATAGCAATAAAACGTCCAAAAACAATAGCACCTGCTACCATTAGCATAATCATTGCAGTGGTTCTTGTGGTATCTTTTAAAGAATTTTTAAAACCTTCCCAACTAAGACGCCTTCTTATTAACGTTATGAAAAGAATAATTCCAGCACCTATCGCTCCTGCTTCTGTCGGAGAAATCCAACCTTTAAAAAGGAATCCTAAAGATATAGAAAAAGTAAGAAGCACTTCAAAAAGACCACCCTTTAATGCTCCAATTCGTTCATTCCAATTTGATTTTTCACCAGCTAAGGCAAGAGAAGGGTTTCTTTTTACCAGAATATAAATTGTAATCATATAAAGAGACATTAAAAGAAGTCCTGGTATAATACCTGCGATAAAAAGTTTACCAATAGGTTGTTCAGTTGCCACACCATATACAATAAAAATAACACTTGGAGGTATAAGAACCCCTAAAGCACCAGCAGCAGCAACACTTGCAGTTGACAGTGAGTCATCATATTTATATTTGCGCATTTCAGGAAGGGCAATAGCTCCCATAGTAGCAGCAGTAGCAGAATTTGAACCGCATATAGCTCCAAAAACTGCACATGCAATCTGGGTTGATATAGCAAGTCCACCGGGACGATGTCCAATCATCCTGTATGAAAAATTATAAAGACAGGATCCGATACCGGCATAGTATGCAATAAAACCCATCCAAACGAACATTGGAATTACACCTAATGAATTTGATGAAAAGGTTGAAAAAAGTTCAGATGAAACCATACTGAATGCAGCATTAGGTGTTCTTAAGTATGCAAATCCGCTAAAACCAACTATAAGCATTGAAAAAGCAATTGGTACTTTAAAAGCTATAAGTACAAAAAATATTAAAACACCGATTAATCCAACTAAAGGAGGACTCATTTTCTAATCACCTCCTGAATATTTTTTGAAAATTGAGTTATAACCACTAGGCATAAAAAGGTAAAGCCTGTGGCAACAATAAATATAAAGGGGAAGAGAGGAATTCTTGCTGTTGGAGAAACCTCACCGCTTAATGATACATTATATCCATATATAAAAAGGCGGATGCTGAAAAGGCTGAGAAAAGATATATATATACACTGAACTATAATATCTATAATTCTTCGCTTTTTAGAGGAGATTTTCTCCATAATAAATTCAACTGCAATATGAGCTTTCTGAACTGCACAATAGGCAATAGAAAGCCCTATAAAAGATGAAGTTAAAAGTCCTATAACATCATGAGCTCCAGAAATAGGACTGTTAAAAACCCGTCGCATAATTACATTAACTACTACAATCAGCATAGTTGCAAAAACAATTCCCCCAGCTACATTGTCAAACATTTTACTTGTATAGACAATGATAGTTTCTATTTTATTAAATGTTTTGCCATTTTTTGAAACGGAAAAATCTTTCTTATTCATGTTAAAATCACCATCAATACTTTTCATTATATTTTTCAGCAAGTTCTTTTGCAGTTTCCAAAGCCTCTTTAGCTTTTTCACCATTTTGAGAAACATATTTTTCTTGTAAAGGTTTTACAAGTTCTATCCACTTTTGAGTTTCTTCATCTGAAAGAGTCATAAGCTCCATACCTTTTTCATTTACAGCCCAGTCAAGGGAAACTTCATTTTGTCTGTCCCAAAGAGCAATTGAGTCTTCTTTATGAAGATTTTCAGAAATTTCTACAATTATGTCTTGAGTTTCTGTTGAAAGAGAGTCCCAGGTATCAAGATTCATAGTTATATAAAATAGATTATTATATAAAAATGGTGTTTGGGTAATATAGTCTGTTACATCAGCATGATTCCATGTTTGTAAAACTTCAATTGGTGCAAGGTTTCCAGCTACCATTCCTCTAGACAATGCCTCATATGCTTCAGACTGTGGCATTCCAACAGGGGATGCACCTAATAGTTCAAGTGTATCGGCAGTTAAACCTGTAGCTCGTATTTGCATACCATCTAAATCTTCAAGGTCATTTACAGGTGATTTAGAAAATATATCACCAGGGCCGGTTGCAATTACCATTAATAGTTTCGTATCCTGTACTTCTTCAGGATTTAATTTTTTAATGCCTTCCCATGCTACCATACTTGCAACCTTTGAATTTTTATAAACTATACCAGGTTGTTCAAAGGCCGCTGAAACAGGGAAACGTCCTTTATTATAAGAAAAGCATGAAAGACCAATATCTGCTATGCCATCTACAACACCACTGTAAGTATCATCTGCATCTAAAAGTGTTTCGCCAGGATAACTGGTAATAACAACTTTTCCATCTGTAGCTTCTTCAATTTTTTTACCCCACACTTCAACAAGTTCCTTTTCGGCTGGATGAGTAGCCGGAAAAAAATGTGCAAGGGATAACTCCACAGGACTATCTCCTAATGAAGCTGTTTGTGAACAGCCACTTAAAAGAATAGTTGTAAAAAGCATTGACAATACAAGCCCTTTAACCACAACTTTTTTTGCTCCCATTAATAATTTGTGAGACTTTTGAATTTTCATTTACTGATACCTCCCTAAAAAAATTAATAAAAAAAACCCCTCGCAGGGGTAATTTGCACAAAAAATATATAGCAACTGCACATTAGAATAAACTAACGCAGTTTCATTAATCTTTATGCTTTTTGCTACCGTTTTACCATCCTACTTAATTTTAATTATAGTATCCTAAGTATTTTATGTCAATAACAACATTCCAGAAGCTAAAGTTTCCCAGTATAAAACATGTTAATACTCCACGCCGTATTAACATGTTTTATAAGTTTTTTCTATATTTATAACATGCACCCAGAAAGGAGGGGAGTATGATAAATAACATTTCTCTTAGTCCATTTCTTCTCTGAAAACTTCTATTTTATTATCTTCTTTTAAATTTTCTATTAATACATCAACATTTTCCGAAAATTTATTATTTTTTACTGTTTGCTCTAATTGTGGTTTTAAATCTTCATATTCTGGTGGGTCTTCTTCTAGTGTTTCTGTGTATTGATCATACATTTCCATAATTTCTTCTTCAGTTACTTCAGGTTGTTCAACTGTACTTTCAACATAATCTGAAACAAGCATTTCTCTTTCAATGTCTTCTTTTAGTTCTTCTACAGTAATTTGTCTCATCTCTAACGAATCTATAAATTCTTGTTCAGATTCAAATTGAGACTTAATTGTTTCTATTTCTTCATCTAATTTTTCAGGCGAAATTGTATAACCTTCCTTTACAGCACTTTGAAAAAGCACTTCATATGCAATTAATGTGTCTAGAGCTTCTTCTAATACTTGATCCCTTATTCCATCATCAGAAATATCTACGCCCATTTCCATATAGTTTCTATTTAAATTTTGATATACTTCAAATAAATCAAATAACATAATTTCAGCGTCATTTACAACTGCTACTGGTATATTTTCTTGCTGTTCTACTGGTGCATCATCAGAAATGCTTTCAGGTAGTTGTTCTCTTAGTGTTTCCCCAGAATTATTTTCAGGTGTTTGTCCTGATGTTTCCTCAGTTTCATTTTGGCATGACAAAAGTGATATTGCCAGTATAGTTGAAATTGTAATTAATAAAATTTTTTTAAACAAAATAAAGTCCCCTTTCGTATATACGGTATCTTAAGAATAAATAAAAAACACCTTGTATTTAAGTTTACTGAAAAATCATGAACACAATATTAACTATATATTAATAGTTCTTATAAATCAATATTTTAAAATCTAATGCAACTTATAAGATAAATGTAAAGAGGATGCCTCAAGTTAAAGTTTCCATTCATTAAAAAATTTTAGTTTCTGGAATATTGTTCTTCATCCTTAATATATACAGCCAAAATATGGTTTGTAATATACAATACAAAAATATTAATGTAAAATAGACATATGATAAAAAGTGTATTTAAAATATAAAAACTATATGCACCCTGTGATAAGTTTATTAGATGTGGTATATATGATTAGAGATAGAAGGAGGATGTTTTATGCATGAATTTAAAATAAAATCAAATTATAAGCCTTGCGGGGATCAGCCTGAGGCGATAGATAAACTTGTAGAAGGTATAAATGCTGGATTTAAAGAACAGAGTCTTCTAGGTGTTACTGGTTCAGGTAAAACATTTACAATGGCAAATGTTATTGAGAGAGTGCAAAAACCTACATTGATTATTGCTCACAATAAAACTTTAGCAGCACAGCTTTGCAGTGAGTTTAAGGAGTATTTTCCCAACAATTGTGTTGAGTATTTTGTAAGTTATTATGACTATTATCAGCCAGAAGCATATATTCCAACTACTGATACGTATATTGAAAAGGATTCTTCTATAAATGATGAGATAGATAAACTAAGGCATTCTGCTACGGCAGCTCTTTTTGAAAGAAGAGATGTTATAATTGTTGCCAGTGTGTCCTGTATATATGGTTTGGGTGATCCAGAAGATTATACTGAACTTATGCTTTCTTTAAGGCCTGGAATGCAAAAAGATCGGGATGAAGTTATAAAAAAGCTTGTGGACATTCAATATGACAGAAATGATATAGACTTTAAAAGGGGAAGGTTTAGAGTAAGAGGTGATGTTTTAGAAATTTTTCCTGCGTCTTCTTCAGAAGAAGTTTTGAGAGTTGAATTTTTTGGAGATGAAATTGAACGAATTACTGAGGTGGATTCACTTACTGGGGAAATAGCAGGTACAAGAACTCATGTTGCAATTTTTCCAGCGTCACACTATGCTACAACCAGAGAAAAGATGGACAAAGCCATAGTATCTATTGAAAAAGAGCTTCAAGAGCGTTTAAAGGAACTAAAATCCGAAGATAAACTTTTAGAAGCCCAGAGGCTTGAGCAGAGGACATTATATGATATTGAAATGATGCAGGAGGTAGGATTTTGTCAGGGGATAGAAAACTATTCAAGGTATGTAAGTGGAAGAAAACCCGGGAGTGCTCCTTTTACTCTTATAGACTATTTTCCAGAAGATTTTTTAATGATAATAGATGAGTCCCATGTTACTGTGCCACAGGTGGGGGCAATGTATAATGGTGACAGGTCAAGGAAAGAGTCGCTTGTTGACTATGGATTCAGGCTCCCTTCTGCATTTGACAACAGACCACTTAAATTTGAGGAGTTTGAAAAGAAAATAAATCAAATTGTATTTGTAAGTGCAACGCCTGCAAAATATGAAAATGAAAACTCAAAGCAAATAGTTGAACAGATAATAAGACCAACTGGGTTAATTGATCCTGAAGTGATTGTAAAACCTGTTAAAGGACAGATTGATGACCTTATTGGGGAAATAAGTGAAAGAACTGAAAAGAATCAAAGAATACTTGTTACTACACTTACTAAAAAGATGGCAGAGGATTTGACAGACTATTTAAAAGAAATGGATTTTAAAGTAAAATATCTTCACTCTGATATAGACACCATTGAAAGAATGGAAATAATACGAGAATTAAGACTTGGAGTTTTTGATGTCTTAGTTGGAATAAATCTTTTAAGAGAGGGATTGGATTTACCAGAAGTATCTCTTGTTGCAATACTGGATGCAGATAAGGAAGGGTTCTTGCGTTCAGAGACGTCACTAATACAGACCATTGGAAGAGCGGCAAGAAATGTTGAGGGGAAAGTAATAATGTATGCTGATGTGGTTACTAAATCTATGAAAAAAGCTATAGGTGAGACAAATAGAAGAAGAGGAATACAGATAGATTACAATAAAGCTCATGGTATTACTCCAAAGAGTATAGTAAAAGGCATTCGTGATGTTATAGAGACAATTAAGGTAGCAGAAGATGGTGAAAATTATAAAGTTGATAGAGATAGTGAAACAATGACGAAGCAGGAAATTAAAGAGCTTATTGATAAAGTTACAGATGAGATGAAACAAGCAGCTGCGGACTTGCAGTTTGAAAGAGCAGCAGAGCTGCGAGACATATTAAGTGAGCTAAAAGAAAAGGTAAAGTAAATAACATCCAATTTCTTTGCCGAAGGGTGCATGTTATTTATGTGAATGAAAATATGGAAGAAACATTGTGGAGCAAGTTTTAGAGCGTGTTAATATGACGAGGAAAGGGAAAGCATTGCTCTTCACATTAAATATATACACCGTTTACCGATTTATTTACCGAACTTATGTTTGATTTTTAGAATTTATTTGATATAATATTATGGTGAGACTTTTGCTCATAAATATTTAGCTATTTTTTAAAACAACTAAAACACAACGTATTTGTATAAAGAAATAGGCTAAACATTATATTTAAATATAGGAAATAAGGTGTGAAAAATGATAAGAGATAAAATTTTTATAAAAGGTGCAAGAGAGCACAACTTAAAAAATGTAAATGTTGAAATACCAAGAGATAAGTTGGTTGTCGTTACAGGAGTCAGTGGTTCTGGTAAGTCATCTCTTGCCTTTGACACTATCTATGCAGAAGGTCAAAGGCGTTATATGGAGTCTTTGTCTTCTTATGCAAGACAGTTTTTAGGCCAGATGGAGAAACCAGAAGTGGATTATATAGAAGGGCTTTCTCCAGCAATATCTATAGACCAAAAGACTACCAGCAGAAATCCTAGATCTACAGTTGGAACAGTGACGGAAATACATGACTATTTAAGACTTTTGTATGCACGAATAGGGATTCCTCATTGTCCTTCCTGTGGTAAAGAAATTTCACAGCAGACTGTTGATCAGATGGTTGATCATGTTATGGAACTTGATGAGGGAGAAAAGATACAACTTTTAGCCCCAGTAGTCAGAGGAAGAAAGGGCGAGTATCACAAACTTTTAGAAGACATAAAAAAAGCCGGGTATGTAAGAGTAAGAGTTGATAAAGAAGTAATGGATGTAAATGACCCTATTGATCTTGACAAAAATAAAAAGCATAATATTGAAATTGTGGTAGACAGAATTAAAGTTAAACCCAATATACAAAAAAGACTTGCAGATTCAATTGAAACTGTACTTAAACTGAGTAATGGAATACTTATTGTTGATGTAGTAGGTAAAGAAGAGCTTTTGTTTAGTCAGAATTTTGCATGTAATGATTGTGGAATTAGTATGGAAGAGTTGACACCAAGAATGTTTTCTTTTAACAATCCATTTGGCGCCTGCCCTAATTGTACTGGCTTAGGAGCACTATTAAAGGTTGATCCTGATTTGGTTATTCCAAATAAAAAATTATCATTAAAGGGTGGCGCAGTTGTTGTTGGGGGGTGGAATATAGCAAAGGGTGATAGTTATGCTAGCATGTATATAAACGCTCTGGCAGAACACTATAAATTCAGTCTTTCTACTCCAATTGAAGATTTGCCAGAACATATTGTGAATATAATTCTTTATGGAACAAAGGGAAAGAAGATGTCTGTAAAATATGACAGGGCATATGGAAATGGAATTTTCACAGCGTCCTTTGAGGGGATAGTAAACAGTGTGGAAAGACGATATAAGGAAACCCAGTCAGAGGGCATGAAGCAGTATTATGAGCAGTTTATGAGTAATAATCTGTGTCTAGAATGTAATGGAGCTAGATTAAAAAAAGAAAGTCTAGCAGTTACGGTATCAGGAAAAAATATTCATGATGTTAGTTGTATATCTATAGGAGAGGCAAAGCAATTTTTTCAAAACATACATTTATCACAAAGGCAAAGGATGATAGCAAATCAAATATTGAAGGAAATAAATGAGAGGTTAGGGTTTTTAGTTGATGTAGGATTGGATTATCTTACCTTATCAAGAGCGGCCGGCACACTTTCAGGCGGGGAAGCTCAAAGGATAAGGCTTGCGACACAAATAGGCTCAGGTCTTATGGGAGTTTTATATATTTTAGATGAACCAAGTATTGGGCTTCATCAAAGGGATAACGAAAGGCTTTTAAAAACTCTTAAAAAGATGAAAGATTTAGGCAATACTTTGATAGTAGTTGAGCACGACGAAGATACAATGTACGCTGCCGATTATATTATAGATTTAGGGCCAGGAGCTGGTGTTCATGGTGGAGAAGTTATTGCTAAAGGGAATATAGAAGAAATAAAACAAAACCCAAAATCAATTACAGGTCAGTACCTGAGTGGAAAAAAATCTATTAGAGTTCCTAAAAAAAGAAGAGAGCCAAATGGTAAATGGGTTGAAGTGATTGGAGCTAGGGAAAATAATTTAAAAAATGTTGATATAGAAATCCCTCTAGGTATACTTACATGCGTAACAGGAGTTTCAGGGTCAGGAAAAAGCTCTTTTGTAAATGAAATTTTATACAAAAAATTAGCCAGTCAACTAAACAGGGCTAAAACTAAGGCTGGAGATTATGATGATATTAAGGGAATTGAACATCTTGATAAAGTAATAGATATAGATCAGTCTCCTATAGGACGAACACCAAGGTCTAATCCAGGAACATATACAGGAGTATTTGACATTATACGTGGAATTTTTTCAGAAACTACAGAGTCTAAAACCAGAGGATATAAGGCAGGGCGTTTTAGCTTTAATGTTAAAGGAGGGCGCTGTGAAGCATGTAGAGGGGACGGAATAATTAAAATAGAAATGCACTTTTTGCCGGATATTTATGTTCCCTGTGAAGTATGTAAAGGAAAAAGGTATAACAGAGAAACACTTGAAGTAAGATACAAAGGCAAAAACATTGCAGAAGTTCTTGATATGACTGTTGAAGACGCACTTGAGTTTTTTAAAAACATACCTAGGATTCAAAAGAAACTTAAGACGTTATTTGATGTTGGATTGGGATATATAAAATTAGGACAGCCTTCAACCACTCTTTCAGGTGGGGAGGCACAGAGAGTGAAACTTGCTACCGAATTGTCTAAAAGGAGTACAGGAAGAACTATGTATATACTGGACGAGCCAACAACAGGACTTCACGCAGCAGATGTTCACAGGCTTACAGACATTCTTCAAAGGTTGGTTGATTCAGGAAACACAGTGATTGTAATTGAACATAACTTAGATGTTATAAAGACAGCTGACTATATTATAGATTTAGGACCTGAAGGAGGAAACAAAGGTGGTTATATAGTTGCAAAGGGCAAACCAGAGGAGATAATAAAAGTTAAAGAATCATACACAGGTGACTTTCTTAAGAGAATTCTAGATCCTTTGCCCAAGCTTAAGGTATTGTAGGTGAAATAATTTTATCATCACCTTTATAAAATCCACTCGAAACTGTTGGAATTTTGAGTTTCAAGTGATATAATGTGAATTGGTAATTTTATCGGATTATACAAGAGATTAGACTTAAAAATTTAAAACATAGTAAAGAAATAAAGTATGAAGCAGGAAAAAAAGAGGGGAGGAGTTACGTTAAAATAGGCGATATTATAAAACCTTAAAAAGGATACTTTAAAGATAAGGTATTTATATGGTTTTATAAGTTTTGCGTAACGGTTTTATATGATGGACAGTAGTGAAAAGCTTATTATACCTTCAGGATATAAACCAACTTTGTCGGTAAGAGATACCGAAAAGGCAATAAAAAAAATTAAAGATTTTTTTGAGTCAAAGCTTTCTAAAAAGTTAAATCTAGAAAGGATATCAGCACCGCTTTTTGTAAGGCCTGAATCGGGAATGAATGATAATTTAAGTGGTGTTGAAAGACCTGTAGCTTTTGATGTAAAATCAATAAATGAAAATATGGTTGAAATTGTACATTCTTTAGCTAAGTGGAAGCGTATGGCTTTGAGAAGATATGGTTTTGATGTTGGAGAAGGTTTATATACTGATATGAATGCCATAAGAAGAGATGAAGATGTGGACAATCTTCACTCCATATATGTAGATCAATGGGATTGGGAAATTGTAATAAAAAAAGAAGATAGAAAAGTTGAAATGTTAAAAGAAACAGTTAAGAAAATTTTCAACGTACTAAAAGAGACAGAGGACTATATATACAGTATCTTTCCAAATATTGAGAAGATACTACCTGATGAAATATTTTTTGTTACAACCCAAGAACTTGAAGATATGTACCCAGAACTTTCTCCTGAAGAAAGAGAAGATGAAATATCAAAAGAAAAGAAAGCTGTTTTTATAATGAAAATAGGGTGTAAATTAAAATCAGGCTCAAAACATGATGAAAGGGCACCTGACTATGATGATTGGAATTTAAATGGAGATATATTATTGTGGTATCCATTGCTAAATAGAGCTGTGGAAATGTCCTCAATGGGTATTAGAGTGGATGAAGAAGCTTTGTTAAGACAATTAAGGGAAGCTGATTGTGAAGACAGGAAAACTCTCTTATTTCACAAAGAGTTGCTAGAAGGCAAACTTCCATATACATTAGGGGGAGGAATAGGCCAGTCAAGAATTTGTATGTATATATTAAAGAAGGTACATGTTGGAGAAGTGCAAGCATCTATATGGCCTGATTCTATGATTGAAACTTGTGAAAGTGCAAATATAAAATTGCTTTAAACAAAGACAAGGGGACGGTTCTCTTGTCTTGATTATATAATAGTTAGAGTTAAATATTATTAACAAAGGAGTAAGTGTATAGATGAAAACTACTAGTGTAAAAAGCCTATATAGGGAATCAGAAAAATATTTAAACAATGACATTGTTGTTGCTGGATGGGTAAGAACATTAAGAGATTCTAAAGCATTTGGATTTATTGAGTTAAATGATGGATCTTTTTTCAAGAATCTACAAGTGATATTTGAAGATGAGCGTTTAGATAATTTTAAGGAAATAGCAAAGCTTCCTGTTGGATCATCAATAGTTGTAAAGGGACAACTTGTTGAAACTCCCAATGCAAAGCAGCCATTTGAAATAAAGGCAGACAGGATAGAAATTGAAGGTTTATCCCAGCCTGATTATCCGCTTCAGAAAAAAAGACATTCTTTTGAATTTCTAAGGACAATTGCACATTTAAGACCTAGAACTAATGCATTTTCAGCTGTATTTAGAGTGAGGTCACTTGCTGCTTATGCAATTCATAAATTTTTTCAGGAAAGAAATTTTGTATATGTGCATACACCAATAATTACTGGAAGTGATGCGGAAGGTGCAGGTGAAATGTTTAGGGTTTCAACTCTTGACATGGATAATCTACCCAAACAAAAAGATGAGAAAATTGACTTTTCCAAAGACTTTTTTGCTAAAGAAACAAACCTGACAGTTAGTGGGCAATTGGCGGGCGAAACTTATGCAATGGCATTTAAAGACATATATACATTTGGACCTACTTTCAGAGCGGAAAATTCCAATACAGCAAGACATGCAGCTGAGTTTTGGATGGTAGAGCCTGAAATAGCTTTTGCAGACATTAATGATGACATGGAGCTTGCAGAGGATATGTTAAAGTATATAATAAAATACTGTATGGAAAATGCTCCTGAAGAAATGCAGTTTTTTAATAAATTTGTAGACAAGGGACTGTTTGATAGATTAAACAATGTAGTTAATTCTGATTTTGCAAAAGTAACTTATACACAAGCAGTTGATATTTTATTAAAAGATAAGGACAAATTTGAATATCCTGTAGAGTGGGGATGTGACCTTCAAACTGAACATGAAAGATACTTGACAGAGAAAGTGTTTAAAAAGCCTGTATTTGTGACTGATTATCCTAAAGATATAAAGGCATTTTATATGAAATTGAATGATGACAATAAGACTGTAGCTGCCATGGATCTTCTTGTGCCTGGTGTAGGAGAAATTATTGGAGGAAGTCAGAGAGAAGAGAGAATGGATATTTTAGAAAAGCGAATGAATGAGTTGAATCTTAATAAAGAGGACTACTGGTGGTATATGGACATTAGAAAATATGGAGGAACAAAACACGCAGGTTTTGGGCTGGGTTTTGAAAGAGCGATAATGTATATTACTGGCATGTCAAATATTAGGGATGTAATTTCTTTCCCAAGAACCGTTAATAGTGCTGAATTTTAAATTTCTTTATATGAGGTTAAAATGTTCAAGTTAATTGATGTTGGCTATAAAAATATTCTAGATATTGAGAAAATAGAAATCTCGAAAAACAGAGTTACCTGTATTGTTGGGGAAAGTGGAAGTGGAAAGTCAACTTTGTTACGTCTTTTAAACAAGCTAATAAGTTGTGACAGAGGGGAGATATATTATGACAATCTGCTTATAGATAATATTGATTCTGTAGAACTTAGACGGAATGTAGTTATGCTTCCCCAGCAACCAATTGTTTTTCCAGGCAGCATAAAGGATAATTTACTTATTGGACTTAAATTTTCAGAAAAGCCAGAGGTAAAAGATTGTAAGCTGACTAAAATTTTAGAAATGGTTTGCCTTAAAAAAAAGCTTAATGAAGATGCAGAAAAGCTATCTGGTGGAGAAAAACAGAGGATGGCTCTTGGAAGAGTTATTTTAATGGAGCCAGAAGTGTTTTTACTTGATGAACCATCTTCTGCACTAGATGAAAAAACAGAGCAAATGATAATAGAAAAAATGGTTAATTATACAAAAACAGAGAAAAAAACACTTGTTATGGTCACCCACTCTAAGAAAACAGCCTTAGAATATTCTGATAACATTATAAAAATAGATAAGGGGAGGGTGATAAAATAATGGATGAAATAATAAATCTTCAATTGTGGCAGGTTTTTGCTGCATATGTATTTGTTGTTTTGTTACTGGTTATTGTGAGGCTAAAAGGAATTCCCCGGGAAAAGGAGATATTAATATCTTCAGTTAGAATGACACTTCAACTTATACTAGTGGGATATTTATTAACATATATATTTGAATTTCCATCTCCAGTATATACAGTGCTTATACTCCTAGTGATGGAAACTTTTTCTATATACACAATTTTAAAAAGGACAAAAATTAAATTAAATTCTAAGTTAGGTCGTATTACTGCATTTTCAATGTCTTTTGGTACAATATCCTGTCTTTTTTATTTTCTTTTCATTGTTGTAAATATTTCACCTTGGTATGAACCGAGATATTTTATTCCCATTGCAGGAATGCTTGTTGGTAATTCTATGACTGGTGTTACATTAGGTGTAAAAAGGCTTGTAGCTGGAATGGAAACCCACAAGCATATGGTGGAAGGTGCTCTAATGCTAGGAGCAACACCGAAAATGGCGGCAAAACATATTGTAGATGATACTTTTGATTCTGCGATACTTCCTACCATTAATTCTATGCTTGGCATGGGAATAATATTTTTGCCTGGGATGATGACAGGTCAAATACTATCCGGGATTTCACCAGTTACGGCTATAAGTTACCAGATAGCTATTATGCTTGGTGTTTTAGGAAGTGTAGCACTAACTGTAATATTATTTGTTCAAATGGGTTACAAAACTTTTTTTAATGAACAAGAGCAGCTTTATAAGTAAAAAATCACCTTTCCCATTATAAATATAATAACACTAGGAAAGGTGATTTTAAATAAGTCTGTAAATTAAACAATTTTATCTTATTCTAAGACTCTACCTTCTATAAGGTGGAGTTCATTTTATAAATCTTCAGGTGGAGTTGAGTCTCCACCTGGAAGTCTCGATGTTTAGCTTTGGCTAAACGAGTTCACTCAATTTCACATTCTACTCCATTAAGATAAAAACTTCTAGGTAATCTATTTATACTTCTGTAACTCATATTAAAACCAAATGATACTTCTCCATTTGGAGGTATCACAACATTAGAGAACATAGATGAACTCCTTACCGTTACAGATGAACCACTTTGTGAATATCGTGCATTCCAAAGATGATCAATTTTCTGATCATTAGGGAAATTCCAACTTAGAGTCCAACCATCCACAGTGGAGGAAGTATTGTTTTTAATTGTAACATCAACAGTTGCACCATCTCCCCAGTCATTTTGTATCTCATATGATACTGAATAATTTCCATCTTGAGGAGCATCAGTAGGTGTAGGTTCAGGTGTAGGTGTAGGTCTAGGTGTAGGTTCAGGCGTAGGTGTAGGTTCAGGTGTAGGTCTAATAGTAGGTGCAGGTCTAGGCGTAGATCTAGGAGTAGGTGTAGGTGTAGGTGTAGGTGTAGGTTCAGGTGTAGGTTGTGGAGTAGGTGTTATTGTAGGAGTGGGTTGTGGAGTAGGAGTAGGAGTTATTGTAGGTGTAGGTTGTGGAGTAGAAGTAGGTTCAGTTGTAGGTGTTGTTTCAGGAGTAGAATCATCATCAGAATCATCACCGGAATCTTCATCGGTATCATCATCAGAATCATCACTTGAATCATCACTGGAATCATCACTAGAATCATCACCGGAATCCTCATCGGTATCATCATCAGAATCATCATCGGAATCCTCATCAGAACCCTCAGCGATATCTTCATCGGAGTCCTCATCACCATCTATGATTTGTTTATCTTCTGAATCGTTTATATTAGAATCATCAATTGGTTCAGAATCAGATGGAACAGGGGTTGTAATATCATCAGAGACTGTTTCATCTTCAACATCTGATGATTCAGAGTTGTTTTTATTAACGGAAGTACTAGCATCAGAAGGACTTCTGTCATAGGTAATTGTAAAAGCTACTATGAAAGAAGTTACTGTAAGTAGTGCAATTAAAGAAGCAATAATAAACTTTTTTCTAAACTTAATATTATATAATAATTTTTTCATAAAAACACTAATGTATACTGTGAAAATAAATTATATTTCACAGAGCGTATACATATTATACCTCCCTTCAAATAAAGTGATATGTTTCCAATATAATTATTATACCTCCTTTAATAATATAGTATCATATAATAATTATACTAGGATTTTTGTTTTATTACAATAAAATGTTTAAAGAATGGGTGTATCTCTGACATGATGAGTTTAAAAAAATTTTTGGTTTATGGTGTGAGTTAAAAAATTATAATTCCCATCAAAGCAGATGCCAGTACAACTAATATTGGGTGAAGTTTAAACTTCAAGCAAGATATAAAAATCAATATAAAAATAATTGTACTTCTAATATCAAATTGAGACATAATTGTACGGGGATTAAAAAAATCAAAAATATTTTGTAGTTGAGTGTTTTCTTTTAATATAGAGGCTTGAGCCAAAAAGACTACTGCAGAAAAAATTAAACCAATGGTTACAGGGCGTATACCCTTTAAAATCCATTTTATTATTTGGTTTTCTTTAAATTGAGCAAAATAATGGGCAATTACAATCATAATAATAAATGAAGGAAGAGATACCCCTATAGTTGAGGTTATTGCACCTAGAATTCCAGAAGTACTCATGCCAGCATAAGTTGCCGTGTTAGTAGCAATTGGACCAGGAGTCATTTGAGATACAGCAATAATGTCTGCAAATTCTGTGGCACTTAGCCAGCCATGAGATTCCATTTCAGCCTGTATGATGGATATCATTGCATATCCGCCTCCAAAACTAAATAGTCCTATTGTGAAAAAAACTTTAAACAAAGTTAAATAGATCATGTTAAAAACCTTTCATAATTATATTTTAGATTCACCATAATTTGCGACGACATTTCAGGTATCCAAGAAGACCTAAGACCCCACCAGCGATTATAGTGAAAATTGGATGAATATTAAAAAGCACTATAAGTATAAATGCGATTATAGCAATTAAAACAGAAATATAACCTTTTAAAGCTGATTTAGCAAGTCTAATAGCAGTAACTAAAATAAGAGCAGTTACCCCAGCTCTTATGCCTGCAAAAACTTTTTGCATGTATATGTTATCTCTTAAACTTAATAATAAGTGAGAGATTAAAAGTATTATTAAAAAAGAAGGGAGGGTTACACCTAGTGCGGCAAAAAAGGCACCTTTAATTCCAGCTTTTTTGAATCCGATAAACACTGAAGAATTTATTGCAATTACCCCAGGAACAGATTGAACTATTGCAAGCATATCAACAATTTCTTTTGTATCTACCCATTTTTTATTTTCAACAACTTCTGTTTCTATCAAGGGAAGCATTGCATAGCCACCCCCTATTGTAAATGCACCTATTCTAAAAAAAGTTATAAAAATCTCAAAACATTCCAAAAAACTTTCTTTTTTCATATTGTATAACCTACCTTAGCCTTTACATTTTCTGTTATATTTATCTTATTCTAAGACTCCGCCTGAAGCCTCGATGTTTAGCTTTAGCTAAACGAGTTCGCTATTTAAGAGAATTAAAAAAGTGATGTAATTTATATGGCAGCCTCTCCTAAATAATAATAACAGTAATTAACCGTTTTATAAAGTAAAAAAAATTTTATTTAAATAATAAGACTTTTTAAAAAGGCATTCGTATTATAAGATATACAAAACAAAATTACTGTATAAACAATTTAAAAAATCACATAAAGAATATTTTGGAAATAAAAAAACCAACTAAAGGAGGAAACATTATGGGAAAAAAGATCACTCGCTCTAGGAAAAATAAAGTTATAGAAGGTGTCTGTGGGGGGATAGCAGAATATTTTGATATTGACCCTACCATTGTAAGGCTTGGATTTGTAATTTCAATGTTTTTTGGAGGAACTGGTATTATTGCGTATATTGTTGCAGTAATTGTCATTCCTATGGAAGATAAATACGTTCCTGAAAACTTTTACAATGAAAAAGAGGAGTTTAAAACAGTCTATGATGAAGAAAAAGATTTTAGCACAACCATGGAAGATAGTGAAGATGAATTTGAATCAGGTACTGATAGAAATAAAAAATTTATAGGTTTAGGTCTTATTGTTCTTGGAGGGCTGTTTTTATTAAGGGAGATTATTCCTTTAAGACTTGGTTTCCCAGCTTTACTAATAATAATTGGTTCACTTATTATTTTTAAAGGGGGGAGGAGTAGTTCATGAAAAAAAGTGGGATAGGTGCAGGGTTGTTTTTTATATTTATTGGAACTATTGTAATGTTGATGCAATTTGAAATTATAGATTTTTCAATTATATCTTTTGTAACTAGTAACTTAATTACAGTAATTGCCATGATACTTATAGTTTCAGGTATAAATACTATGTTTGATTATCACTTTGTAAAAATAATTACTTGGGTGGCTTTTTTTGCAATTATTATTATTCTAAGTCATCAATATTCCAAAAACGATGAATACAAAAGTTATGAAAATACCAATAAGTTTGAAATAGAAAGGAAAGATGAGACAGATTATGCGGAGTTAGATATTAATCTTGGAGCGGTTAAAGTTAATATTAACTCAACTGATGATAAGCTTGTTGAAGGGAATATTAATGGTTTGAATTTTAGAGAACCAGTGGTAAACTATGAAAATGACAATAAAAAAGCTAATGTAAAATTAAGTACACCTAGAAGGTTTTCATTTTTAAATATTGAAGATTTTTTCAACAGAAATAGCTCTGGAGTTGAAAATTCAAACTTACATTTAAATGAAGATGTATTATGGGATATAAACTTAAATTTAGGTGCGGTAGATACAAAGTTTGACATGTCAAATTTGAAAATTCAAAATTTAGAATTAAATGGCGGAGCAGGGAGCTTCAAGTTGATTTTAGGAGAAAGATATGAGAATACAAAAATAGATATTAATGCAGGAGCCTCAAGTTTTGATATTTATGTGCCGGAAGATTCCGGTTTAAAAGTGTCATCTACTGGTGTGTTGAATTCTTTGAAATTTAATGATATAACCTTGGAAGAAAAGGATGAATATTATGTATCAGATAATTTTGACGATGCTGAAAACAACATTGAAATAGATGTAAAGATGGGAGTTGGAAGCATAAAAATAAATGGTATTGAGTAGTGTCTAAAAAGAATTATTTCTATAAATTTTAGTTGTTCTGGTGATGGAAGTGAAATCGTTTAGCTAAAGCAAAACATCTAGGCTTCAGGTGGAGTTGATTCTCTACCTGAAGATTTATTTTGTATTACAAAAATAAATGAACCAATTAAGCTTTAGGTGCGTCATTATTATATAAAAGGATATAGAATGTGGAGTCTTAGAAGAAGGTAAAAGTTTGTTAAAAAACAGTAATGGAGGTGTGAAGGTGGAAATAGAAACTATCATTGAAGCTGCTAAAAATGGAGACAAAAAGGCATTTGAAATAATCGTTAAAAGATATCACAATGAGTTGTATTATACAGCTCTTGGAATAGTACGTTCTGGATGGGAGGCACTTGATATATGTCAGGAGACATTTATTAAAGCGTTTAACTCAATAAACAGATTGAAAGATACCACTAAATTTAAATCATGGATAAATAGAATTCTCATAAATAAGTGTAATGATTATTTTAGAAAAAATAAAAAAGTGGTTTACGTAGATTTTATTGAAGAAAGTGAAGGTTTTATTGAAGGTGGATGTGAGGAAAATATTGATTTGTTGAGAGCTCTGTCTACATTAAAAGACGATAGCAGAGTAGTTTTGACATTAAGATATTTTCAGGATCTTCCTTTAAAAGAAATAGCGACAATTTTGGATATACCTGAAGGAACAGTTAAGTCTAGAATAAGTAATGGACTTAAAGAGATGAGAAAATTAATGAAAACACCTTATGAAGAGGAGGGAAAAATATGAATTGTAACGACATTAAAAAATTAATGGAAGAGTATATAATGGGAGAATTAGACAAAGAAAACTGTAAAGACTTAGAAAAGCATATTAATGAATGTGATAGCTGCAAAAATGAATATGAAGAAACAAAGCAAGTGATTGGAGAGCTTCAAAACCTAAAAAAATCAATTAAAATAAAAGGGGATATATTGGATATGAACACGAAAAATATATTAAAAAGTACTAAACAAAAAAGGCATAATATAAAAAGGATGGTGTCAGGTATAGCTGTAGGGATGTTTATTATTATGTTTCTTTTTACAGGTTCTATTGTAGCATTTCCTACATTTGCATCTAATTATATACCTGAGCAGTTTCCTGTAATAAGGCAGTTTAACGAGGTTCAAAATAATTTTAATCTAGTAACTCGGGAGATTGAAGAAATAAAAAGGGAAAATAATAATATAAAGAGACAAAATGAAGAGATAAAGATGCAGAATGAAGAAATAAAATTAGAGAATGAACAATTAAAAAAGACTATTAAAGAAATTGAGGGAGAATCTATTCCAGAATACCAAACAAGTGAAGGAATTGGCTATAGTGATAATCAGAGAATACAAGAAATGGTAATTCGTTTTATCAAAGCACTATACAGTGGGGATACTGAAACAATGAAAAAAATGTGTACCGATGAATTTAGAAAAGAGTTAGAAGAAGAAAGAAGTGAGATTTTATTTAACAATAGAGGAGATTATGTGTATTCAGACAGTGAAAATCTTGTATTTACTCAGATTACAAATGTTGCTAAAGAGGGAGAAATGTATTTAGTTTTTGTCAGGTTAAATGATGGAAGTTATGAAGAGGTAGCAGATTATCAATTGAATTTTCATTTAGAAAAAATTGATGAAGAGTTTAGGGTATCAGTTGTAGAAAAGGATGCATAAACGTAAAAGAGCATATTTGAGGCTGCATCTTTTAAATAGGTGCAGTCTTTTTAACTGAAGTCTGGTAAAAGAGTAAAAGATTTTTCGAAAAATGTATATTTAAACGATTTGTTTTGTATTAGTATTTAAAAGTTTGTAAACACTGTGCAGAGCTAAATACATTAGTTTTATAGTGGGAAATGTATTTTTATATTGCACTGTTTATTGGTATGTAAAGCTTAAAAGCTGTATTATTACCATAAAATTACTAGGAATTTTCTCATAAATAAAGTATAATATTATTATGTAGATACATATAAAAAATATAACAGGAGGTGCTTTAAAATGCTTATAAAAGATTTACTAGAAAGCAAAAAAAGAGAAAAAGAAAAGGCCGAAAAAAGAAAAACAACAAAAAACGCTGCAATTGGCGCTGGAGTTGGAACGGCAGTTGGATTAGCTGCAGGGATGTTACTAGCACCTAAGTCCGGAAAAGAGACTAGAAAAGATATATCTGAAAATGCTAAAAAAACAGCTGACAAGGTATCTGAAGGTTCAAAGAAGGTAGTGGACAATGTTAAACATTCTGTAAATGATGTTAAAGAAAAAATTTCTAAAGCAAAATCAAAAAAGAATTGTGAAACTGAAGATTCTCCTAAAGAAACTAAAGAATAATTAGTATATTTGATGTTTTTCCAAAAAAGTTTGTTTTAAAACAAACTTTTTTTGGGAAAATTTTAATATTAAAAGTGGACAGGCTTTTCTATTTTTTTAAGTTTAAAAAAGAGTTTTACTAAATATAAAAAAATTGCCCAGTAATTGGTGAGGCATATAGACTAAAGAGGAGGCTTTTTATGTACTCGTTACAAGATTTTGGAACATTTGTGCTTTATTTTTTTGGTATACTTGCTATTATTGCAGTAATCATAGCAATAATAGCTTTAGCAAATGCTTTATTTAATATCAATAAACTTGTTAAGAGAGTGGACGGTCTTATTGAAAAAAATGAAGATAACATCACTGAAACTGTTGATAATGTTAATGAGGTTACTACCACTGTCAAGAATGGAGTGGATAGGGCAGAAGCAACTGTTGATGCTGTAGAAGAGTATATTTGTGAGACTATTATTACTGTTGGTGAGAAAACAGATAGCTTTTTTGATTTTATTAGCATTACAAAACAAATAATAAAAACTGTGTTCAAAATTTTCCCGTTCGATAAGAAGAAATAATACATAATAAAATTTTAGGGTATCTAGATTCTTCGATATAAAATCTTTTAATTTGTTCAAGGACTTTGAAAAAGGATGTGAGTTTTTAACTCACATCCTTTTTCAAAGTCTTAAAATAAGGTGAAAGTCCTAATTAGACAGTACAATGTACTTGTTTATCAATTACTTTATTAAGAAGCATATCAAGGTCTAGTAGAAGTAAGAGCTGACTATCATTTATTTTAGCTATGCCCTCAAGAAAACTTGAATCAAATTGGGATTCAAACTCAGATGGTGACATGATTTTCTCACTTTCAATTATTTTTATTTCATTTACCGAATCAACTATTAGTCCAACAAATTTAGAGTTTATATTCACTAATAATATTTTAGAATTTTCGTTACCACATTCTTCGTTATTTAAATTCTTTTTAGGTAAATTAAACATTTCTCTTAAGTTTAAAATGGTATAAACTTTATCTCTCAGATTTATAAGTCCTTCTATGCAAAGTGGAGTATTTGGAACTTTAAAAACTTCATGAATATTTATGATTTCTGTAACGTGGTTTATTTTGATTCCAAAGCTGATATTATTTAGATTAAAAACAACATACTGATCTGACATAATAATACCTCCAATGATATAATAGTTGCTACATAAAATTGGTATATTGATTAAAGTGTTTTGATATAAGTTAATATTTTGCTAATTAGTTTATATCAAGGTTAGATTTCAAGTGATATATTTTAGTGTATTAAGAAAAGTGAGATTAAGCTAATATACTACTTTAGAATAAAAAATAAAGGCAAGACCTATATATCTATTATACCAATTATACGAAAGATAGGCAATGAAAATTTTGTATATATTAAACATAAAGAAGAATATTCCAGAAGCTAAAGTTATGCAGATGTAAAGCCTGTAGATACTCCGCGGGCTCGAGCAAAACTCGCTAGTGCGTAGAAGATTGATTTCACTTTCCACGTAGTATTAACAGGCTCTACAACTTACTCCACAATGTTTCTTCCATATTTCATTCGCTGTACCCTTAAAACATCAAGACCGATAGCTTCCATTGATTTTAACATAGTCATAAGAAAAATCACATGTCCACATTCTATCTGAAAAGGTTCCTTTTTTTAGATTTACGTTAATTTGCACTTGGTCTTTTTCTAATATTTTTTTAGCTTCCGTCTCGTCAAAATTCAGTCCTGTACCGTTTCGACAAACCAGTAAGTCTCCTATTGAAATATCTATTAAATTAGAATCGAATTCTGCTCCAGAATACCCTGCTGCAGTTATTATTCTACCCCAATTTGCATCTTCACCAAAAATTGCTGTTTTTACAAGGGGGGATTTGGCAATTGAGCATACTGCCTTATAAGCATCATCTTCATTAGCAGCATTTTCTACAACAACTTCAATCAGCTTTGTTGCACCTTCACCATCTTTCGCAATCAATTGTGAAAGATTTTTACAAACGTATTCAAGAGCAGATTTGAAGGTGTTATATTCCATATCCTCACTTATAACTCCAGAATTTTCTGCTTCTCCATTTGCAAGCAAGAGAACCATATCGCAAACACTGGTTTCTCCATCTACTGAAACTCTGTTAAAAGTTTTTGGAACTACTTCTTTTAGTGCTTTATTTAAAAGTCCTTTTGAAATGTTTATATCAGTTGTTATAACACCAATCATTGTAGCCATGTTTGGATGTATCATTCCTGAACCTTTTGCAATAGCTCCAACCCTAACTCTTTCTCCTTGAATTTCTATATCCACAGCAGTTTCTTTTTCAATAAGGTCGGTAGTCATGATAGCTTGTGCTGCATCATGTGATCCTTCCGCAGATAAATTAGAAGAGGCAGCTCTAAGACCTGCACGTATTTTAGGCATATTTAGAGGCACCCCTATAACGCCAGTTGAACCAACTAAGATGTTTTCAGATTCGCAGTCTAAAAGTTGGGAAGAGAGCTGGGCAATTTCCTTTGCATTTTTTATTCCACCTTCTCCGTTACAGGCATTTGCGTTTCCACTATTTAAAACGATTGCTTTTGCATAACCATTTTTTATATGTTCCATAGTTAATTGCAGGGAATGCCCTTTGACTTGATTTTGAGTAAATACTCCAGCCGAAACTGCAATTTCATCTGAACATATAACTGCAAGGTCTTTATTTTTGTTATTTTTTACTCCGCAAGAAACTCCTGCAGCTTTAAATCCTTTTGGTGCTGTTACTCCACCTGGTATAACATTTGTCATATATTTCAACTCCATTTTTGTGCTTAAGAATGATATAATTATTCTTAAGCTTTAGATTTGTGCTGTTTCAAAAACTGAAACCAGCTATAAATAATACTTAACATGTAAATTATACATAAATTAAAATAACTATTCAATAAAACTTGTATATTTTTTAAAAGGGGAATATAGACCTATTTATATTAAGCATAAAATATAGTATAATCTAAGTATGCTTGAATATAAATTAAAAAAATATTTTTTGAGCATCCTTCGAGAGAACCATAGAGTTCCCTAGCGAAATTTCTTAATTTTTAAAGTTTTTAATACATTTTTGTTTTAGTCAAGAAGTGGTTACCTGATATTCCAAATAAAAATAATTGAAATAATGTTTTACTAAGGTTATAATAGTGAGGATTCAAGCTTTGATATTTAAGTAATTATCCAAAAATTGCTAGTGCTATTAAGGGTGTAGATATAAGTAGTTTAGTATTAAGGATTTTGTTTTCACAAGTATGCGTTTGAAATAAGTAGTAGTACAGTTATTGCAAGAGAAATACAAATTTTAAAAGTAAGGGGATGGTAAAATGTCTGGTGAAAGAAAAGTTGTAAAAAAGCAGGTGTTACCACTATTGCCTCTAAGGGGTTTGACAGTGTTTCCCCATATGATATTGCACTTTGATGTGGGAAGAGTAAAGTCTATTAAGGCTTTAGAAGAAGCGATGATCAATAACCAATTAATTTATTTGGTTGCTCAAAAGGATGCAAAGAATGATTCACCTGAAGAAGATGAAATTTACACCATTGGAACCATATGCAAAGTCAAACAGCTGTTAAAGCTTCCAGGAGATACAATAAGAGTTTTGGTTGAGGGTATAAGTCGAGCAGAAATATCTGAGTATACTCAGGTAGATCCTTTTTTCATGGCTGAAGTTGAAGAAAAGATTTATATTGATGATGAGGAAAGTCATGTTGAAATTGAGGCTCTAAAAAGAAGAGTATTATCAACTTTTGAAAATTATGCTAAGTTAAATAATAAAATATCACCTGAAACTGTTTTATCAATAATGAATATTGATGATCCAGACCAATTAGCTGATATAATAACGTCTAATCTTGTTGTAAAGGTTGAACAGAAACAGGAGATTCTTGATGAATTTCAACCAATTGTGAGGTTGCAAAAGTTATTTGAAATTCTTGTAAAAGAAATTGATATTATGCAAATTGAAAAGGATATTAATATTAAAGTCAGAAAGCAAATTGATAAAATGCAAAAAGAGTATTATTTAAGAGAACAGTTAAAGGCAATACAGAATGAATTAGGTGATAAAGACGGGGTTGCAGGTGAAGTTGAAGAATACAAAAAAAGATTAAAAGAAGGAAAATATGGTGAGGAAGTTGAGAAGAAAGTATTAAAAGAGTTAGATCGTCTTATTAAGATGCCTTCAGGATCTGCAGAAGGAGCTGTAGTCAGAACGTATCTTGATTGGTTACTAGACTTACCTTGGAATAATAAGACCAAAGAAATTATTGATTTAAAACGTGCAGAGGAAATCTTAGATGAGGATCATTATGGACTTGAAAAGGTAAAGGAAAGAATAATAGAATATCTTGCAATTAGAAAACTGAAAAAAGACCTTAAGGGACCTATTTTGTGCCTAGTAGGACCTCCAGGGGTAGGTAAAACATCAATTGCAAAATCCATTGGAAGAGCACTAAATAGAAACTATGTAAGAATGTCTTTAGGTGGTGTGAGAGATGAAGCTGAAATCAGAGGTCATAGAAGGACATATGTAGGTTCTATGCCGGGAAGAATTATTTCTGCACTTAAACAGGCAGGTTCAAAAAATCCTCTTATTCTTCTTGATGAAATAGACAAGATGAGCAGTGATTTTAGAGGTGACCCGTCTTCAGCTATGCTTGAAGTGTTGGACGGAGAACAAAACTTTGCATTTAGAGATCACTATTTAGAACTTCCATTTGATTTGTCAGATGTTTTATTTTTGACTACTGCCAATAATCTTGATACTGTTCCAAGACCTCTTTTAGACAGAATGGAAATAATTCACATTTCCAGCTATACAGAAGAGGAGAAGGTGAATATTGCCACAAGGTTTTTGTTTCCTAAACAAATTAAGGAACATGGTCTTAAAAAGGGAAATGTAAGAATTGATGAAAAGGCAGTACGCGAGATAATAAATTGTTATACAAGAGAGTCAGGAGTAAGAGGATTAGAAAGGCAAATGGCAAGTGTTTGCAGAAAAGCAGCTAAAAAACTTGTATTGTCAAATCAAAAGACAGTAAAGATTACTGCACCTAATATTGAAAAGTATTTAGGAACGAAAAAGTACAAATACGATTCTGCAAATGAAAAAGATGAAACTGGTATTGCAACTGGCTTAGCATGGACTCCAGTAGGTGGAGACACTTTATCTATAGAAGTAACATTAATGGAAGGTGCTGGGAAGTTAGAACTTACAGGACAATTAGGAGATGTTATGAAAGAATCTGCAAGAGCTGCAATGAGTTTTATACGCTCAAAGATAGAACTATATAAAATTGACAAAGATTTTTATAAAAAGTATGATATTCACATTCATGTTCCTGAAGGAGCTATTCCAAAGGATGGACCTTCAGCTGGTATAACGCTGGCTACTGCTATGGTTTCAGCACTCACAGATGTTCCTGTTAAGAAAAATGTGGCTATGACAGGTGAAATAACTTTAAGAGGTAGAGTTTTACCAATAGGAGGACTTAAAGAAAAAGTATTGGCAGCTCATAGAGCAGGTATAGACACTGTTATTTTACCTGGTGATAACAAAAAAGACTTAGATGAAATCCCTGAAAATGTTAGTGAGAAAATAAAATTTGTTATTGCAGAAGACATGGAAACAGTGTTAAAGACAGCTCTTGTGAAGAAGAAAACAAAATACAAAAACAAAGGTGTACAGAAAGAAGAGAAAGTAATTATAGATAAAGAAAGTGGAATAGACAATTTAGACAATCCAGTAATAGAACAGTAGATATACGTATTTAAAAAGCTTGATATCGAAATGTTAACTTTTTAGAATATTAGGGTTTATAAATTAGATAAATTTAAAAAGTCAGAGTATAGAGTTTAAAAAGTTTTTGTAAATTTCTATACTCTGCTTTTTTTCTTGCATTTTGAGAGAATAAAGTGTTAAAATAAATGAAAGCTAAATAAAAATAACTTGTGTGAGTATGTGAGGACAATGTTAAAAAAAATATCAAAAATTTTTACTAAATACAAGCAATATATTATATTAATAATTACTGGACTTGCTGCATTTTCTCTTTTTGAAATAGTTGGACTTTTTGAAGAAGAATTTGAACAGATTATGAGTATAGCTAATTATTTGACATGGCATTATTTGTTTGAGTTTATTAGCATACTTGTTTCATTTTCAGTGTTTGTAGTATCTTACTATACTTATGATCAAACCCGTAATTTAAGGACGGTTTTTTTAGGAAGTGTTTTTTTTACCATAGCGATGGTAGATATGTTTCATACACTGAGCTTTAAAGGTATGCCGGACTTTTTTATAGAAAATATAGGTGCAAATAGATCTACTACTTTTTGGATTATAGCAAGATTTATTTCATCAATCGGTTTTTTAATTGCAACTATTATTCCACCAAAACAAAAATCTAAAATAAGAAAAGAAGTATTTTTAATTGTTCCCATGTTTATAAGTGTTTTTTTTCTTGTCACAGTCACTTATTACCCAAATTTGTTTCCACCTATGTTTGTAGATGGACAAGGGCTTACCAGTTATAAAATATATTCAGAGTATGTAATAATATTATTGTTTGCCGTTGCAACTTTCAGGTTGATAGCAGAATATAAAAAGGGAAAAGATCGCGTGATTTTTCTTTTTGCCATATCTTTAATTATAAGCATATTTAGTGAAATAGCATTTGTGTTGTATGTAAGCGTATATGACATTTATAATTATTTAGGACATATATATAAATTTATTGCATTTTTTATTATTTTTAGAGCTATTTTGATTAGCAGTATAAAAAAACCGTATCTTCAATTGTATACAGCCAAACAAAAACTTAAAGATCATGCAGAAAATTTGGATAATATAGTTAATGAAAGAACCAATGAAATAAAAAAGCTAAATAATAAACTTTTAAATGATTTGAAATATGCAAGAAACATTCAAAAATCTATGTTTTACTTTAAGGAGCCTGAAAATAAGAATATTTCTTTTGAAGTCAGATATGTTCCGGCTGAGAGGGTAAGCGGAGACTTTTATAGTATTTTCAAAATTGATGAGGACAATATGGCATTTTATATTGGGGATGTATCGGGACATGGAGTTCCGGCAGCTATGCTTACTGTTTTTTTAAATCAGACAATTAGATCTTTATTGGATTTAAACAATACAAAGAATAATTTAAGTCCTTCAAGTATTTTAGACGATACATATAAAGCTTTTAACAAGACAAATTTTGGTGATCATGTATATATTGTTATGTTGTTTGGAATATATAATATGAAAACAAATGAATTAAAGTGGTCTTCGGCAGGACATAATACAGAGCCATTGATTATAAAGAAAAATGGTGAAATACAAGAGATTGAAATAAAAGGATTTCCTATATGTAAGTTAATTGAATTTTACAGTGAAAATTATAAAGATTATAAAATAAAGATTGAGCCTAGTAACAAAATAATGTTTTATACAGATGGTATTACAGAAGCAAGAAATGCTTCTAGAGAGTTTTATGGAGAGGAAAGATTAAAAAAAGTACTAAAGGACAATTCTAATAACTCTGTAAAGGATATGGCAGATGCTGTATGTGATGGAGTTTTTGAATTTATGGAAAATAAAAAGATACAGGATGACATTACATTTTTTATTATGGAAGCAAGAGAGTAATTTTAGTATTTTTGATTAATATAGCTATCTACAAGAGAACGTCTTTCTTCAAAAGAAAATACATTTTCATCTATAAGCATATTTAATAATACTTTATTCTTAGAATGAAGTATTATGTCGTCATAGTCCTTTAAGACAATTTCAAATAATTTTTTTTTGAGGTTTGATGATTTCACTTTTACATAATAGGCATCTACTCCACAAAAATCAATGAGTTTTAAAAGCTTTATTGTTACATTATCCTTTTTTGAATAAAAGTGGTTGGACAATTCTAAAAAATCATATCGACCTTCGTTTCTTTTACCAAGGTTATGAGCTTTTTTTTGATAATATTTTGCCAGCACATTGTAATATTGATAATTATAGATAGCTTTTTTAACGTTATCTATTTTGCTAAAAGGTTTTATATCCAGTGCTGTTATACATCTGTAATTTTCTTCAATAAATTCTTCTTTTGATAAGTCTCCCTTTGAATATTGTTGTATTAGACTGTTTCTATTTGATAAAAATTGTTCAAACTTATTAGGTATAATCTTTTTAGGCGACATTGTTATCCAACCAATCCATAATTATTATATTCATAAGTATAAGGATGCATGCCATTTCTATTAACGTTTGTTATACACACCTTAAGTATAATATAGATTATATAAAAAGTGCTGTCAAGGCATGGATGTTATTCACATCTCTCAAAATTATTAAAAAAAATGTTTTTTTGCAGGATTTGAGAATAGATATATAGAATAGTGGTTTAATAGAAAAAAGTGTTAAAGGAGTATGCCGATAGATGAAAAAAACACAAGAAATATTAGGTTTGCCTGTTATTGGTGCTTTAGAAGGGATGGAAGTTGGAAAGGTTAAAAAATTAATTGTAAATCCAAAAAAAAACTCTATTGACTACATTCTTGTTGAAAGTGAAAGTCAGATTTTTAGTTCAAAAGTGATAACTGTAGATGATATTATAGGGATAGGGCAAGATGCTTTAACTATTAAGGGTGAAGAAGTAGTAAAAGATTTAAGTGAATTTCCCTTTGCAATAGATTTATTGAAGGAAAATATTCAGGTGTATGGTGTTAGGATACTTACTCAAAAGGGAAGGCTTATTGGTGAAATTGAAGATATATATATTGATGAGGACAAAAGCTGTAAAGTAGCTGGAATTGAGTATATATCTGATATTATTCAAAATAAAATTAGCATTATACCAAAAGCTAGTATAATTGCTTTTAGAGATAATTTTGTTTTAGTAAAGGAAAATGTTGAAAATTCTCTTGTTGAAGATATAAGTGACTTATGTACGAAAAAAAACAGCTCAAAAGATGAGACAAACCTTATAAAAAACAAAGATAAGTCTACAACTGATGATATTTCCATAGAAGGCAAAATTATAAAAGAGCAGTCAAATTCATATAATTCATCAAGCTTGTTTGAACAAAGATACAGACAATATCTAAATGGCAGAAAGGCCACAAAGACAATCAAAACCGATAAGGGGTCAATAATTATAAGTGATGGCAACACAATTACTGATGAAGTAATTGAACAGGCTCAAAAGTGTGGAAAACTTATTGAACTAGTAATGAACAATAGAGGCTAAAAGTAAGCTATAATTGATTCTATAGCTGTGCAGTCAATGATTTTTACTGCATGTTCATTTAAGTACCCTTCATAGAAATAGGTTTTTTTAACTTTTTGTCCGTATTCATTTAAAATTAAATCAAATGCATCTAAGTTGTCTACCGACCATGAATTCTTAGTCAATAAAATATAATAAACGTCTTTTAGCTTATATAAGGTGCTTTCGCCAGAATAGGTTTTATACAACCTATTGCATAGAAGACACAAATTGTCAAAATCATCAAAAGCATAAATAACTATAGAAGAGCATACTTTTTTGGTTTTCTTTTTAACTCTAAGATCTGTTTTTTTGAATCTATTTTTAATGTATTTGTGAATAGATTCAAACTCACCATCTTCATCCATTTTAGTTATTAATATGACAAAACCTTCATCAGCATCGGGAACAGCTTCGATACATAATTGAGAATCTGAAGCGGTGAAACCAAATTGTATTTCTGCTTGTTCCATCATGTCCCAGAATAATTCCTGTGTTTCAGGAGAATTATAGTTTAAAGAATTCAAATCGATATTTCTCTCTTCTAAATCGTTTAATGAAATTGTAACTTTAATTTTGTTATCGTTTATTCTTTCTATTTTCATTGGCCACCTCCGTTGTTTCTTAACATAATAGTATCCTATATATATATTATACTTGTTATTAGTAAAAAAGAGAAGTCCAAAAAGCATATTGATTAGATTTCCATAAAACTCAAATATAGGCTGTGTTATATACTTAAAATTATTCAAATAATAATACAAAATTAAAAATAGGAGGATATTTAATGTCTATAGATAATGTATCTATTAACCCAGAAAACAAAACAACAACGCCCGAAGTATTCTATAATGCAGATAAAGATTTTTATAAAGGTGCAGGCGGCGAATTGAGAATGAAAGCAGAAGCTTTGTTTAAAAAGGCAAAAGAGAAGGGAATATCAATTGAGGATGTATCTATTGATTTAGTAAAAGAAAACAAAGTAGATTTTCCTGGTATTGGCAAGCTTGAACTTCCTATTTATATGGTTAAAGTCAAGGGAAGGGATATGATTAATGGTCAAATTATTGTAGATGGAAAGCAAATTGATTATTATAATAGATATCAGAAATATATAGCACAAAAAATTGAGAAGAAAAATATATCTAAAGAAGAAAGAAATAATTCGGATTATTTATTAACTAATTGGGAAAAATTTAAAATAGGAAAGGAACTTATTGAAGATAAAGAATTTGGTTTGGAAAAGACAATAACAGGAGCTTGTGACAGAATTATAAGGAAATTAATGGGCGAAAATGACTGGTTATATCCTGAGGAAGCAAGACTTTTAGATGAAGAATTTTATTATGTTCAAGATAGCATTAAAAAAAATACTAAAAAGCAACTTAATAATGTCAGTAAAAAAGCTACAAAGAGACAAGTAGAATATCTTAAACAAAAATTAAAAAATGCAGGACTAAACCCTAATGATGAATCAGTGTTAAAGAGGATTTTTAAAGAGGCTGGTTTTAATAGTCTAGATGAAATAAGTGTAAGTGACATGAGCAAAATAATAGAGGGTTTAAACAATATAATTCCAAAGGTTAAAGAGCCAGTTAATAAGGGACAGAAAAATATAAGTGAACAATAATGGCTAAGAAATATTAATCGATTCTCATCTCCCAAAAACCGTTGAAACGTTGGGTTTTGCCATCGAGAATATGAAGTGTTTATAAGGCACTACTTAGCTGTAATAAAAAAATAACAACATTTAAATTCAAATTTTGTTGAAATAGGATAGTTTGTGTGATTATAATAGTATATGTGTCAGTTTATAATATTTATTTAAAAAGTTTATATGTTTTGAACTTTTGGTTTAAAAGAGATATTATATTTTAAGAGAGTAGTATGAGGTGATTATGATAAAAATAGTTTTAGCATCTTCATCGCCTAGGAGACGTCAGCTTTTGACTCAAATAGGCTTGGAGTTTGAAGTTATAAAACCTGATATTGATGAGACTAACAGTATGAATTTAGAAGCTGATGAATTGGTAAAATTTTTGGCATATGAAAAAGCTCATTTTGTAGCAAAAGATATATCGAAGAGTTTACCAAAAGATGAAAGGTGTCTGGTTATTGGTTCAGATACTGTAGTTGTAAAAGATAAGATTTTAGGAAAACCTAAAAACAATCAGGAAGCTTTTGAAATGTTAAAGCATATTCAGGGAAGCTGGCATAAAGTTATGACAGGAGTGGCTGTTATTGACGCTTTTGATATGAAGGGTATAAGTGATTTTGAGATAACTGATGTAAAAATAAAAGAGTTGTCTGACAATAGTATAAAGGCATATGTTGATTCAAAAGAACCTCTTGACAAGGCTGGTGCATATGGAATTCAAGGTTTGGGTTCAGTACTTGTAGAAAAAATCAATGGCTGTTATTTTAATGTTGTTGGATTGCCTTTAGCAAAGTTGGAAACTTTATTAAACAAATTTAAAGTTGATATAATATAACTGTTAATTGTACGAGAGGAGAATAAAAAAATGGCTATTTTTTCCAGGAGCATTGGAATAGATTTAGGTACGGCAAATACATTAGTTCAGGTAAGAGGAAAAGGAATTGTTGTAAGAGAGCCTTCTGTGGTTGCGATAAATAAAAGAACTGGAGAGGTGCTTTCAGTTGGTGATTCTGCAAAAAACATGATAGGAAGAACTCCAGGGGATATAATTGCAATAAGACCTATGAAAGATGGAGTTATAGCAGATTTTGATGTAACCCAGAGCATGCTTAAATATTTTATTAAAAAAGCAATGTCAAAGGGGATGATTGGGAAGCCACGAGTGGTTATATGTGTTCCATCAGGGGTTACAGAAGTGGAAAAGAGAGCAGTGGAAGAGGCATCAACTCATGCAGGAGCAAAGGAAGCATTTCTAATTGAAGAGCCAATGGCTGCGGCAATTGGGGCAAAACTTCCCGTTGAAGAACCATCAGGGAGTATGGTTGTAGATATTGGAGGAGGAACAAGCGAGGTTGCTGTGATTTCTCTTGGAGGTATAGTTACCAGCAAGTCTTTAAGAATTGCTGGTGATGAATTGGATGAATCTATTGTGCATTATATTAAAAAAGAATATAATTTAATGATAGGTGAAAGAACGGCAGAGGGAATAAAAATGGAAATAGGAGCAGCTTATCCGAAGGCTAAGGAAGAGTCTATGGAAATAAGGGGCAGGGACTTAATCACAGGTCTTCCTAAAAACATAATGATTACATCTACAGAAGTCTCTGAAGCATTGAAAGAACCTATAAATTCAATAATCGATTCAATAAAATATACCCTTGAAAAAACACCACCAGAATTAGCCTCAGACATCATGGACAGAGGGATTGTACTTACAGGTGGAGGAGCACTTTTAAGTGGTTTGGACAGGTTAATTAGAGGAGAAACTGGTATGCCTGTTTCTGTTGCAGATAATCCTTTAGATTGCGTAGTTCTTGGGACAGGAAGGGTTGTGGATGAAATAGAGACATTGAGGAAGCTTCTTATTTCTCCAAAGAAAATTAGATAGGGGGGATACCTCTTGATTAGATTATTCAAAAAAAAATCATTCTTACTGTTGCTTTTTACAGTTATTATTTTGATTGTGATAGGAATAACTTCAAGACCAAATAGCAGATTTAATTATCTGGGAAGTGCATTTAATTTTGTGATATCTCCATTTCAACAGTTTGCCAGTTACACTGGTGATAAAGTTGGAGGAGTGACAAATTACTTTGGTGATGTGGAAACCTTAAAAGAAGAAAATGATGAACTAAAAAAACGTGTTATTCAACTAGAAGATGAGGTAAGAGAACTTGAAGCTTTTCGCAAGAAAAATGAAGAGCTGAGAGAGGCATTGAATATAAAAGATCAGTTTAGTGATTTTGAGTTTTATGGAGCCAATGTAATAGCAAAAGATATTGGAAATTGGTTTAATGTCTTTACTATTAATGTGGGGATTAATGATGGTATAAAAGAAAATGACACAGTTATAACTCAAAATGCCCTTGTAGGAAGAGTGATGACAACAGATATAATGTCATCAAAAGTTATCTCTATTATTGATGTTGACAGCACAGTAAGTGCTCGCATAGTTAGAACAAGAGATTTAGTAGTGGTAAAAGGTGATTTGAGTCTTAAAGATGATGGTCTTTGTAGAATTGAATATATTGAACCCCATGTTGATATATCTGTAGGAGATACAATTGAAACATCCGGACTAGGAGGGATTTATCCAAGAGGAATTGTAATAGGAGAGGTAAAAGAAGTTAGACAGGTAAACAATCAACTAAACAGGTATGCGATAATTGAACCAACTGTTGATTTAAAAAGAATTGAAGAGGTGTATGTATTAAATAGAAAGTACTAATTTAAAGGGTATCAGGGATGTGGAGAATTGATGAGGGTAAAAATAATAGGATATACTTTGCTGGTATTTATATTTGCTTTGTTACAATCGACAGTTTTGGATTATTTTAAAATATCTAACGTAAAGCCGAATCTATTAATGGTGTTGATTGTGGTTGTGGCTTTTCAGGGCAATAACATTGAAGGGGCAATACTTGGATTTTTTAGTGGATTAATGCACGATGTAATTTCTGGAAGAGTTATTGGGCTTTATGCTTTGCTGGGATTATATCTTGGTCTTTGCATAGGTTCTTTAAATAAAAGGCTATATAAGGAAAATATTTTTGCAGTTATTTTTTTCATACTTGTGTCTACAGTAGTCTACGAATACAGTGTATATTTTTTTCATACGGTTTTTAGAAATAAATTAGAGTTGTTTTATCCATTAAGACATATAATTTTACCTGAGGCTTTATATAATAGCGTTGTTTCAATATTTATTTATATAATAGTTTATAAAATTAATGAGTGGTCTGAAACTTCTAAAAGATTATCGAGAAAATACTAAGCAATGCCTTAGAAATACGATAAAAACATTTCCATTGCGAGGGGGTGCAGTTGTGAATGAAAAAGCCAATCAAAGATATGTAATTATAATAATAGGTTTTCTATTAGCATTTATAGCAATTTTATTTCAACTTGTAAATCTTCAAATAGTTGATGGCAGAAAACATGAAGAAAGGTCTCAAAGAAGGATTATAAGAGAAAGAGAGGTAATTGCTCCAAGAGGAAATATTGTTGATAGAAATGGACTTCCAATAGCGGTGAATAGAACTGCTTATACTGTCCAGCTGGCAAGAACAGAAATGAAAAAACAGCAATTAGATGAAATGCTTCTTAGGCTTATAAATGTACTCGAAGAGCATAATGATGGTTTATATGAAAAAAATCTTGAAAAATATCTTACGTTTAATCCAATAGAATTTGGGTCTCGAAACAGCACAGAAGAGGCTTTGGAAAGATGGAAACAGGATATTATTAATAAAGAAGAAGATTTGGAAAAATTAGAAACTCCAGAAGATGTTTTTAATTTCTTACGTGAAGAGAAATTTTATATTGATGAAAAGTATTCAGATGAAGAAGCTTATAAAATTATGACAATTAGATATGATATGCTTATAAAAGGTTATTATGCTTCAACTCCTCTTTTAATTGCAAATGATGTTAATATGGAAACTGTAGCACAACTTGAGGAAAGACATTTTGAGTTTCCAGGGGTAATTATTGATAGTGTTCCACAGAGAAGATACATTGATGCAAGTTCTGTTGCTCACGTTTTGGGATATATCGGTGTTATAAGTTCAGATGAATATGCAAGGCTTAGAGATGAAGGTTATAAAATGAATGATATATTAGGAAAGACGGGAATAGAACGTACAGCTGAAAAAGATTTAAGAGGCATTAATGGACAAAAGAGAATTGAAGTGGATACAAATAACAGACTTACAAGGGAGCTTAGCAGTACCCCGGCAATTCCGGGCAATGACATTGTCCTTACAATTGATTCACGATTGCAAAAAGCTGCAATGGAATCTCTAGAGAGAAATATAGATAGAATTAATTCTCTTTCAGAAGAAGAGCCTGATAGATATTATGGTGATACGGAGGCAGGTTCTGTTGTTGCAATTGATGTAAATAGTGGTGAAGTAATTGCTATGGTAAGTTATCCAACATATAATCCTGATGCCTTTTTAGCAAATGATAAAGAGGCACAGCAGGTCAGAGCAAAGCTTAATAATCCTGATAATGGTGCTACTCCTTTGGTTAACAGATCGATACATGGACAATACATTCCAGGATCTGTATACAAACCCATTACTGCAATTGCAGGTGTTGAAACAGGTAAAATTTCTGAAGGTAGTGACATTATCAGATGCAGCGGTAGACATAATATAGGTGGATGGGATTTTGAATGTCTTAGCTATAGAAATTATGGAATTGTACACGGAAATTTAGATTTAATAGAGGCTATGGGAACTTCGTGTAATCTTTATTTCCACGAACTAGGAGTTGATTCAGGTATAGATAACATTGATGAATGGGCAAAGTACTTTGGATTAGGTGAACGAACTGGCATAGAATTACAGGGGGAAGAAGCAGGGATGAGAGCAAATAGAGAAACAAAAAGGCAACATAGAGGCGATGTTTGGAGACCAGCTGATACTGCACAGGCTTCAATAGGCCAATTTGACAATCTTTTTACGCCTTTGCAGATTGCAAATTTTACCAGCACCTTAGCTAATGGAGGAAAGAGGTATTCTCCCCATGTAATAAAAGAAGTGAGGAAACACGATGGTTCAATAGTGAGGCAGACAAATGTAGAATATGAAAATTTACCTTTGTCAGAGGGAACAATGGATTATTTAAATGAAAGTTTAAAATCAGTTGTAAATGAAAGTTATGGTACTGCATACAGATATTTTGTTGACTTTCCAGAGGATATAACTGTGGCCGGAAAAACTGGTACACCTGAGACAAGTGCAAGATCTTCAGATGCTTTATTTATTGCATATGCACCAGCTGATGATCCAGAAATTGCAGTTGCGGTGGTCATAGAAAAAGGTGTGTGGGGTTCTAATGCCGTTCCAGTTGCAGTTGATGTGTTAAAAGAATACTTTGGTATGAATAGCAATATTTTTCCTGAAGATAGAATTACAACAGACCAGGTTAGATTTACACGATAAAAACTCAGTTTTTTGAATCGTAGGAATTTATAGAAACTCTGATTTTGCAAATTCCTGTGATGGTTATTGGTAAGGGGATTGACCCTTGCCCCATTTAAAGGGGGGCTCAGGAATGTAATAATAAATATGTATATTGTGTTTTATGTGGTTTTTATAAAATGATATTTGATGGAGGATGTATAGAATGAGTGACAGTAGCGTTATTTTTAAAGGTTCATTAGATAGCTTAATTATAATTATGAACGAAGAGGAAGATTTTGAAACTGTTTTAAAGGGAGTAGAAGATAAGATTTCTTCTAGCGGAAAGTTTTTTAAAGGCGTTAACCTTAAAGTTAAGTATAGAGGTAAAAAGCTTTCAAAAGAAGAGGAAAACAAAGTATTTGAACTTTTAAAAAACAAAAGCGGGGCAGAGATTAAAAGTTTTGAAGAAGATACACAGGAGTATGTGCAAATAGAAAAGAAAAGTTCTCCAAAACCTCATTCAAAAATAAAGATGAGTAATTTTTATTTTAAGGGTTTAGAAGAGGGAATTACAAAATTTCACAAAGGAACAGTTCGCTCAGGACAATTAGTGCGTTTTGATGGCAATATAGTGGTTATTGGAGATGTTAATCCTGGAGGAGAAGTTATTGCAACAGGAAATGCAGTTGTAATGGGTTCTTTAAGGGGAATTGTACATGCAGGCTCTAATGGTAATAAGGAAGCAATAGTTGTTTCATTGAATTTACAACCGACTCAGTTAAGAATAGCAGATGTGATAACTCGTTCACCAGATGATAAACAGGTTGAAAATCAATTTATTCCTGAAATGGCTTATATAAAAGATGATTTTGTATATATAGATAGATACTTGCCTTCTAGAGGGTAGGGTTTATAAACTCAAAATTCATCAGGCTGAGCAGTAAAAAAATTTAAAATTTTAAAAAACAAATGAATACAAAAACATAAATGTGTAATTGACAAATTACTAAAAGAAATATATAGTTTAAGTGAGGGATAATAAAGTATTTATATTTTCTGAAAAACAAGTAAAAGTAATATTCTTTGAATTATAATGGATAGTATCTTTGAGCTTAACATTCTTAATTGATTACATGTTGGGAGGTAAAAATAAATGGGAGAGGTTATTGTAATAACTTCAGGTAAAGGGGGAGTTGGAAAAACAACTTCTACTGCTAATATTGGGACAGGCTTGGCACTTGAAGGCAAAAAGGTAGTTTTGCTTGATACTGATATAGGACTTAGAAATCTAGACGTTGTAATGGGGCTTGAAAACAGGATAGTGTATGACTTGGTTGATGTTGTTGAAGGAACATGCAGGTTAAAGCAGGCATTAATAAAGGACAAGAGGTATGCAGGATTGTTTCTTCTACCAGCAGCACAGACAAGAGATAAATCTGCTACCACTCCAGAACAGATGATTAAGCTATGTGAGGAATTAAAACAGGAATTTGACTATATATTGGTAGATTGTCCTGCTGGTATTGAACAGGGTTTTAAAAATGCAATTGCAGGTGCTGATAAAGCTATAGTAGTTACAACGCCAGAAGTTTCAGCTGTTAGAGATGCAGATAGGATAATTGGTCTTTTAGAAGCTAATGATGTTAGAAATCCTAAACTTCTTATTAATAGAGTTCGAAATGATATGGTTAAACGTGGAGATATGATGTCTATAGATGACATTATAGATATTCTTGCAATTGATCTTGTTGGTGTTGTTCCAGATGATGAAAAAATAATTGTATCTACAAACAGAGGGGAACCTGCAGTTACTGATAAAAAATCTCTTGCAGGAGAAGCTTATAGAGGAATGACAAAAAGGATTATGGGACATGATGTTCCATTGCTAAATTTAGAAGATGAAGAAGGGTTCATGTTTAGAATAAAAAAATTATTTGGGTTAAAGGCAAATTGAGAGGAGGAGACTTATGTTTTTGGATTTTTCAAAGATATTTGGCAAGTCTAAAAAGTCGAAGGATTGTGCTAAGGATAGGTTAAAATTGGTTCTAATCCATGACAGAGCGAATGTTTCTCCTCAGTTTTTAGAGATGGTAAAGGGAGAAATACTTAAGGTTATTTCAAATTACATGGATGTAGATGAGGACGCTTTAGATATTCAGATGACTAGGACAAAAGGCGAAGAAGGAGATAGAGTTGTTCCAGCTTTAGTGGCTAATATACCTATTAAGAAAGTAAAAGATAGTGGTAAATAGGTAGTTTGAAAGGATAATATGAATATTGCTTTAATTGCTCATGACAAGAAAAAAGAATTAATGGTTTCTTTTTGTATTGCCTATAAGAGGATACTCGAGGAGCATAATCTTTTTGCTACTGGAACTACAGGTTCTGTGATTATTGATTTTGCAGGTCTAAAAATAAGAAAATTCCTTCCTGGGGTAATGGGAGAACAGCAGATAGGAGCTAGAGCAACCTATAATGAATTGGATCTTGTTATTTTTTTTAGAGATCCATTGACTGCTAAATCTCATGAACCAGACATAAATTATCTGCTTAAATTATGTGATGTAAATAACATTCCTTTTGCTACAAACCTTGGGACTGCTGAGATGTTAATACGGGGTCTCGAAAGAGGAGATCTTGACTGGAGAGAAATAATTACCAAGTAAAATGCCTAACTGCTTCCAATAGTTGGTTAAAGGCTTGCTTTATTAATGCAAATTAAAAAGTTGTATAGGCATGTATGAAAAAGTAAATATAATTTTAATGTTCTTTACTTTGCTGTAAGGCATTAAAATAAGATTATTAAAAACCTCTTTTGTAAGAGGTTTTTTTGTAATAATTTATAAAATAAAAAATATAATTTATTGTAGTATAAATTTTTACTATAAGAG
>NZ_JAVDDS010000155.1 GCF_030848475.1 Herbivorax alkaliphila | reverse complement strand
AATTATAACCCTGCTCTATCCAACTAAGTTCCTTAAGCTGATTAAATTGCCTTTTGCTTAATGATTGTTGCTCTGTTAAATCAAATTCATCAAGAGTCTTGTATTCAGGAAAGGATGCCTGCTTTATATTTCTTTCAAATCTTTTTTCTTGACGTCCCTCTATTTCACATTGAAGAAAGTTTTCCAAAAACCTTTCATATGATATGGACTCTTTCAAAGACTCATTTAAAATTTCTTCTATTTTTTCTGCAACAGTATAAAGATTAACTGTTTTTAGCATTGTTCTAACATTTTCAATTGTCATTTGCATTATTATTACCTCCTAGTGCACTTACATATTCAGACATGTCACGTATTTTAGGACTAATTTTTATTTTTTCAATATCTTCTTCGTTTAGGCATATCTCTTTTTCACAAGAATCTTTACTTTCAATTAGGTTTTCTTTTTGATAATGGTTTGCTGCATCTTGGAAATCTGTTGCTCTATAAAGTTTATTTTTCAAACAAAACTCCAAAGCCTTGTCTATGCTACTTAAAGAAGTTTCCTCTATTGCTTTTTGAATTAGCATAATTTGATCCCTTACATATCTTGGCTTTTCCTTTCGAATAAGTTCCATAAAGTTTCTTGCCGTATCAGGCTTAGAAAATTTAGTAGATGTTTTATTTATAATGTCTATAATTTTGCTTCCTTTTTCTCTTTTGTGATCATTGTTTTTTAGTAGATTTCCTTTATCCACAGGTATTCTAAATTTGCCTAATACTTTATCTGTATCAAGTTCTATAATTACAAGCTCATTGTCATCTGTATATTT
>NZ_JAVDDS010000154.1 GCF_030848475.1 Herbivorax alkaliphila | reverse complement strand
ACGATATATGGAATTCCCTGCGTTACCTCGACATCGTGTCTCGGGTTTGTCTGGGTATTTCTCTGGAGATTTCTTGCTTCGCTAAAGTTTTAAAGTACGAACTGTAGATTATTTATATTAGGTGCGATTTACCAGTTTGAAGAAAGGGGCTAATTTAATGCGAAAAAAATATGTTTTAGTATTGTTATTGATTTATGGGTTTCTTGCAATGATTTCTGCAATATCTCTTTTGTGTTTTTATGAATTTTGGTTTGATAATGATTCTCGTTTTGCTTGGTTCTTTTTTAACTGGTACCAATCATTTTGGGGTCTGACAATCACAGGAGTTATATCTTTAACTACCTGTATTGTGATAATAATTTGCATCATTAAGAAAATAAAAATTGCACCACAATGGCTGAATATTACGCTATTAATTCTTTCTCTACTAAACTTCGGGGTATATACACTTGGCTGGTTTGTTTTAAATTTTTATTCTTATTTTGCCTAATTTCAAATAGGCTACCATATAGTAATAAACCATGCTGAAACGAATAAGTACAGTACCAAAACTATTACACTATGTTTATATATAGTGAAACAATTAGGCTAATGCAGGATTTATCAAGGCTTGACCATCCGTGGTCAAGTCTGGCGTTGTGGGGCAGGGAACTCCACATATCAATGCGTCTCAGTAAAAGCTGCGAAAGCAGGAGCATGAAGCATTCCTCTGAAGAAGGGCATGAAGCAGTGCTCCGCTACATCCTCTCACGGGTGCAGTTGCACGCTTACGCAGGTCATCCTCATGGGATCTTTCAAGGACGTCTGAGACGCTCAAGTTA
>NZ_JAVDDS010000153.1 GCF_030848475.1 Herbivorax alkaliphila | reverse complement strand
AACAGGAATAAAATCAACCAGACAAAATGGAATTTGTGAAATAGTAGTAGGTATATTGAGATCTGAGTTATTAAATCATATTATTCCATTTTATCAGAAACATTTGGAGTATTTTATCATCCTGTCAGGACACATCAAGACATTAACTGGCAAACTCCAATTTTATAGGACAAGCCTCCAGAAAGTAAGGTGAAAAATACTAAATTAGTTTCAAAGCCAATTCTTGGAGGACTTTATCACAGCTACAAAAAAGCTGCCTAAAAGTTACAGCTTTTTAAATACCTTATTTTGTTATGCAAAAAACAAGCATCTTGGTTTTAATTACCAAAGTGCTTGTTTTTTTGCATGAGTTATTATTGTTTTTAAAAGTATAAATTTGTATGGGACACTTGCTTTATTTGTTAAATGTTGGTGCATATTTTAGCCCGATTGAATTATTGCAACCTACACCGTGCTTCTTCTTATTTTTTCTTTAAAATATTCATAAAACGTTGACTGTAATCCTTTGGTAATTGTGGTTTAAATAATAACATCATGATTTCTTTTATTCTATCTTCTTTATCAGAATTTTCAACAGCTTCCCAAAAATCAATTTGATTAAAATCACACTCAACATTAAACGTTAATCTGTTAATATGGAAATCAATAGCATTCCACACATCATCACTAATTGTATATGATTTAATATGCTCTTTGTAACGCTTAATCATTTTATCATATCTAAATATTAACTCTTCTTCAGAAATCTGCTCCATTATTTTGAAAAATAAATCTAAATTTTTATTTAATAGAGCCAACTCTAATTGATCGTAAATCTCCATAGAAAATC
>NZ_JAVDDS010000152.1 GCF_030848475.1 Herbivorax alkaliphila | reverse complement strand
GCTAGCTTATTGTTTTTATCCAGTATATATACTTGTGTGTTTTGAATTGGTTTTCCTATTGGAATATTATCCCACATACCATTTTTAACTAAGTAGCTTGAAGTAACAACTGCATTTTCCGTTGGTCCATAATTGTTTACCAGTTGATATCTGCTTTTTATATAGTTTTTAAGCTTATCTCCACCAGTTAATAAGACTCTTAAGCTAGAATTATCTAACTTCATAAACTCTTCACATATTTGTGTAGGCAAAAAACTAATTGATATTCTATTCTTTTCATAATATGTATTTAACTTTTTACAATCTATTCTAATTTCCTCATTAATAACGTAAATTGAAGCTCCTGATATAATATAAGGAAAGACTTCCCACACAGATGCATCAAATCCAAATCCTGCGTATTTTGTACTCCTATCACTGTGTTTTACATCATAATACTTTATGTGCCAATTTGCTAAATTAACTAATGATCTATTTTCCACCATGACTCCTTTAGGATTACCTGTAGAGCCTGATGTATATATCACATACGCTAGATTATTTGGGGTATTTACTTTATCAAGGTTTTCATGCCCGCCTGTATATATATCAGTATTTTGTAGGTCTATTATCTCTCCTTCAAACTCTACTTTCTCTATAAGGTGTTCTTGAGTCAATAATATACTTGTCTTACTATCTTCTAACATATAATCTATTCTGCTTTGAGGATACTCTGGATCTATTGGCAGATATGCACCTCCTGCCTTTAATATCCCTAGTACCCCGACTGTCATCTCTATCGAAGGATCTACCATTATACCTACTATACTGTCAGGCTCTACCCCTTTTTCTCTTATTA
>NZ_JAVDDS010000151.1 GCF_030848475.1 Herbivorax alkaliphila | reverse complement strand
GTTAAAGTGAAAAAAATATTTTTAGTAGTGACATTGTCAGTAGGACTTATATTGACAGGATGTGGAGGAGGAAATGATAATCAACAGTCTGATAATGATGCAGATACAGTATCTGAAACAGATACAGAAACATCAGGAGGTAGTGGTGATAGAACAAATGCAGAAATATTTTTAGATTATCTTGTGGAGTCAGCAGACAGGTCTGCATATACAAGAAATGGTAATTCTTCTAGATATTCTATGGTTTTGGATGAAATATATAAAGATGATATTATAAATCCATATACAGGAGGAGACAGAATATATATATCGGTTAGAGGTAGTGCATATTTATCAGGAGATCATCATACAATAGGAGATTCTATAGGTGGTGAGTTGTTAATGATTACGCCTTCTCCACATTTAGAAGATTTAGAAGATAAATCAGAAATAGTCTATTGTGTAAATGAAGGAAACAAGGGAAGTACAGTTGCAATTGTGTTTCATGATGGTGCTTATGTTTATGAGATAGATGAAAATGGAGAAAAAAAGAATGAAGTATCACAGGAATTTGAGCAAGCGGAATCCTTTTTAACAAATTAAAATTTTGGAGTTTTGAAATTGTATAAAAAACTAAACTTATTAAAATGGAGGTCTTGAGAAAATGAAAAAAATCACTTTAACATTGGCACTTATGCTTATAATAACAACAATTCTGTCAACAAACATCCTAGCTTTTGAAGTACCACTTCGTGTATTGGTAGATGGTTCGAGAATAGACTTTCCTGATGCTTTGCCCTTTATTGATTCAAATGGTAGAACACAAGTACCTGTAAGATTTGTAAGTGAAGCATTAGGAGCTGATGTAA
>NZ_JAVDDS010000150.1 GCF_030848475.1 Herbivorax alkaliphila | reverse complement strand
AGGATGAACGCTGGCGGCGTGCCTAACACATGCAAGTCGAGCGGGGGATACGGAGCAGCTTGCTGCACTGTAGACCTAGCGGCGGACGGGTGAGTAACGCGTGAGCAACCTACCTTGCACAGGGGGATAACACCGGGAAACTGGTGCTAATACCGCATAATATCATTTATATGCATGTATAGATGATCAAAGGAGAAATCCGGTGTAAGATGGGCTCGCGTCCGATTAGCTAGTTGGTGGGGTAATGGCTTACCAAGGCAGCGATCGGTAGCCGAACTGAGAGGTTGATCGGCCACATTGGGACTGAGACACGGCCCAGACTCCTACGGGAGGCAGCAGTGGGGAATATTGCGCAATGGGGGAAACCCTGACGCAGCAACGCCGCGTGAAGGATGAAGGTCTTCGGATTGTAAACTTCTTTGATTGGGGAAGAAAAATGACGGTACCCAAAAAACAAGCCACGGCTAACTACGTGCCAGCAGCCGCGGTAATACGTAGGTGGCAAGCGTTGTCCGGAATTACTGGGTGTAAAGGGCGTGTAGGCGGGGATGCAAGTCAGATGTGAAATTCCAGGGCTCAACCTTGGAGCTGCATCTGAAACTGTGTCTCTTGAGTGCTGGAGAGGAAAGTGGAATTCCTAGTGTAGCGGTGAAATGCGTAGAGATTAGGAGGAACACCAGTGGCGAAGGCGGCTTTCTGGACAGTAACTGACGCTGAGGCGCGAAAGCGTGGGGAGCAAACAGGATTAGATACCCTGGTAGTCCACGCCGTAAACTATGGATACTAGGTGTAGGGGGTATCGACCCCTTCTGTGCCGGAGTTAACACAATAAGTATCCCACCTGGGGAGTACGACCGCAAGGTTGAAACTCAAAGGAATTGACGGGGGCCCGCACAAGCAGTGGAGTATGTGGTTTAATTCGAAGCAACGCGAAGAACCTTACCAGGACTTGACATCCCTTGAAAGGTCTAGAGATAGATTTTCCCTTCGGGGCAAGGAGACAGGTGGTGCATGGTTGTCGTCAGCTCGTGTCGTGAGATGTTGGGTTAAGTCCCGCAACGAGCGCAACCCCTGTTGTTAGTTGCCATCATTAAGTTGGGCACTCTAGCAAGACTGCCGGTGACAAATCGGAGGAAGGTGGGGACGACGTCAAATCATCATGCCCCTTATGTTCTGGGCTACACACGTACTACAATGGCTGTTACAGAGGGGAGCTAAGTCGCGAGATGGAGCAAATCCCTAAAGGCAGCCCCAGTTCAGATTGCAGGCTGAAACTCGCCTGCATGAAGTCGGAATTGCTAGTAATGGCAGGTCAGCATACTGCCGTGAATACGTTCCCGGGCCTTGTACACACCGCCCGTCACACCATGAGAGTCGGCAACACCCGAAGTCAGTAGTTTAACCGTAAGGGAAACGCTGCCGAAGGTGGGGCTGATGATTGGGGTGAAGTCGTAACAAGGTAACCGT
>NZ_JAVDDS010000015.1 GCF_030848475.1 Herbivorax alkaliphila | reverse complement strand
TTAAGTATCGTCTATGATTTTAAAATTATTGATTATGAAATACCAATACCAATAAAAAAAGAAGACTTTGAAAGAGTACGTATAGATAAAAAAGTTAAGCTTGATCAGGGAATTCTTCATATTAAAGAACTGGTATTGGGTTCTGTGAGTACCAGACTCAGATATGAATATCTGCCATCAGATAATGATAATGTTGTAAGTCTAAATCCTAATATTAAAATGTTTGTAAACAATCAGAAGTTTTCAACAAGCAGTTGTGATTATGGTCTTTCAGGAGAATTAAAATTTCCTATTCCTTTAGAGGCAAAAGATTTGGATAATGTAAAATTTGAAATTGTTAATGTTGAAATAGAAAAAGATTTCGATCAAACTATTCATTTAGATTGTGAAAATTTAGTAAGCTCTCACGAATTAGAAGGAGCTCAATTGTCTGTAGACAGAATGGAAATAGTAGATGGATCAACATTTATAGATATAAGTGTTAATGAAGGAACCCGAAACTATTACGATTTTCATATATCACCAGATTTCCATATACCGCCATATGTTTTTGGAAAAAGTGTTGTTACATCAGGTGGTATAGAGTTTACAAATAAGGAACTTGAAAATAAACATTATAATCAACAATCCATGAATACATCCGATTATACAAAAACTATTGTAAGAAAGAAGATAGTTATAGAGGGAGAACATAAACAAATTAATCTAATAATTAATAAGCTAATTATAAAAGAAACATGTGATGAAACATTTAGGATAAAGTAGAGGTATTAATTAAATAAAAAAGCACAATGTAATAATTATATAAAAATATGGTTTTGTCTAATGCAGTAACCAAGTGTAATTTTATGTAGTAAGGCACCCAATTTTGGGTGCCTTACTACATAAAATTACAAACAAGTTATTAGTTCTTCATATTGAATATTTTGACAGGAGGTTTATAACTAAAAGAGAAGGCAATGACAGAACAGCATGAACTAAATTTCATGAGATACCAATAAAAATATAAATTGACTAACCTTATTCAGCCTTTCTTCATATAATAAGTATCATAAAATGAAGGAGGTAATTTGATGTGTGGCATTTTAGGATGGATAAATCATGAATCCGATTTAAGAGCAAATATTGATGTTATCAAAAATCAACTAAAAACTTTATCAAGGAGAGGTCCTGATGAAAGTGGTGTTTTTGAATGTAAACACGCCCTTTTAGCTCATGGAAGACTTACAGTTGTAGACCCTGAAGGTGGAAAACAACCTATGACAAAAGTTATTGGAAACAATAAATATACGATAGTTTATAATGGTGAGCTATATAATACAGAGGAAGTACGTAAGCTGTTAATGGTTAGAGGATATGCTTTTAATACTTATTCTGATACAGAGGTATTGCTGGTAGCATTTATTGAATGGAAAGAGGAATGCTTAAAATATATTAATGGTATTTATGCATTTGCGGTATGGAATGAAACTGAACGATTATTATTTTTAGCACGTGACCCCTTAGGAGTAAAACCATTATTCTATACAATAAAAAATAATTCTCTTCTATTTTCTTCAGAAATAAAAGCATTATTGAAGCACCCATATATAGAACCAGTTGTGGCTAAAGAAGGGTTGTTAGAAATTTTTGCATTAGGGCCTGCTAGATCACTGGGTGGTGGAGTATTTAAAGATATTAAAGAAATTCCACCAGCACATTTTTTATTATATTCTCATAGCAAAACAAAATTAGTTGAATATTGGTCTTTAGAAGCTAGAGAACACGAAGATGATTTAGAAACAACAGTTAGCAAAACCCGTGAATTACTTGTTGATGCCATTGAAAGACAATTAGTAGCTGATGTTCCAATTTGTACTTTTTTGTCAGGTGGTCTTGACTCAAGTGCAATATCAGCGATATCGGCAAAGTACCTTAAAAGGCATAAGCGTGGATGTTTAGATACATACTCACTTGAATACCTTGAAAATAGTAAGTACTTTAAAAAGAGTTTATATCAACCTGATTCTGATGACTACTTTGTTGATATTATGACCGAATTTATTGGTAGTAATCATCAAAAAATTGTTTTGCAAAATCATGATTTAGCAACAGCACTTATTGATGCGGTAAAAGCAAATGATTATCCTGGTATGGCAGATATAGACTCTTCGATGTATTTATTTTGCAAAGAAGTACGAAAAAAACATACTGTTGCGTTATCAGGTGAATGTGCCGATGAAATCTTTGGAGGATATCCATGGTATACTAATCAAGAAAGATTTGATTTAAGCACATTTCCTTGGGCACAGTCATTAGACATTCGCAAGACCTTAATAGGGGGAATAATCAAAGATCTACCCATTGAAGAATATGTACAGGAAAAATATTTACATAGTGTTAGGAGAGTACCCAAATTACCAGGCGAAACACCTGAAACAGCTAAAATGCGAGAACTTTACTATCTAAATATAAAATGGTTTATGGTAACTTTACTTAACCGTAAGGATCGTATGAGTATGTCTAATAGTCTTGAGGTGCGTGTTCCATTTGCTGATTATCGTATTGTTGAATATGCCTATAATATACCTCGAGAGATGAAATTATTAGATGGTCGTGAAAAAGGTTTATTAAGAAAAGCATTAGTTGGTATTTTACCTGAAGAGATTATATATCGGAAAAAGAGTCCCTACCCAAAAACTCATCATCCTACATATACAGATGCTGTGCAATCAATAATGTATAAAATATTAAATGATAAAACTTCACCAATTTTGCAACTTATAGATGTTGATAATGTTAAAGAATTTGTTGAAAGTAAAGGCAAAAGCATTCAAAAACCTTGGTTTGGCCAACTTATGACGGGACCACAAGTGATGGCGTATTTAATTCAACTTAATACTTGGCTTAAAGATTATAATGTCATATTAGATATTTAGGTGAAAGTGGGGACGGTTCTTAGGTGAAAGTGGGGACGGTTCTTGAATTGAATTTTGGAGTTTGATATAATCAATATAGCAAACTTGAAAGGAGAACCTTGTATGCCAAGGATTTCAAGAATTAAAGGAGAATTTTCAACATATCATATTATAATGCGTGGAAATGAAAGAAAAAAAATCTTTTTATCCGATGATGACAAAGAAAGGTTTATTTACACATTAAAAAGGATGAAGGACAAATATAACTACATAGTTGAGGCATATTGCCTAATGGATAACCATGTTCATTTGTTGATTAACGACAACGGAAATGATATTTCAAAGATAATGAAAAGCATTAACGTAAGTTATGTGAATTATTTTAATCGTAAGAATAAAAGAACAGGACACTTATTCCAAGATAGGTTTAGAAGTGAACTGATTGACAACGATAATTATTTACTGGCTGTAAGTGCCTATATTCATAAGAATCCTGTAAAAGCAGGTATTGTAAAAATGCCTGAAAAATATAAATGGAGTAGTTACAATTATTATATTGGTAATGATAAAGAAAAAGATAATTTTGTTGAAAATGAGCGTGTTTTATCCCTGTTTTCAAATCAAAAGAAAACAGCATCCATTGATTATCGAAACTATGTTTTACAGTTTGAACCAATGTACAAGATTCTAGATATTGAGGAAGACATGTTTTTGTACCTAAAAGAAAATAATACTGAATATATTGATTCTTTTGAAACGGCTCAGCGATTAGTTCAAAGGGAACTTGAGCTTAAGGGTAAAACCTTTGAAGAGATGAGTAAAGACAAAGAGTTTAGATTAGAGTTACTCAAAAAGTTGAGAAAAAATTCAAATTTATCTCTAAAAGAAATAGGACAGATATGTGGCGGAGTGTCCCAATCAATGGTTTGTAAGCTGCTAAAACAGTAAAAGTGAACTCGTTTAGTTAAAGCTAAACATAGAGACTTCATGTGGAGACTCAACTCCACCTTATAGAAGCTGGGATTTTAGAATAAGATTAAAATTCAATTCAAGAACCGTCCCCTAATTGAATAGGAGGTAGCAGAATGATAAAAACTTTGGCAAAAAGCATCAGAGAGTACAAGAAACCAGCAATTCTTACACCTATTTTTGTAATGCTTGAGGTTTCATTTGAAGTTATGATTCCCTTTATCATGGTAAATTTAATTGACCAGGGAATTGATGCAGGAAATATGAATGTAGTTTTTAAACTTGGTGGTTTTCTACTTTTAGCAGCTTTTATGGCTTTAATATTTGGTGCTCTTGCTGGAAAAACTGCAGCGGTGGCGTCAGCAGGATATGCAAAAAATTTAAGACAGGATATGTTTTATAATGTTCAAAAATTTTCTTTTTCAAACATTGATAAGTTTTCAATGTCTAGTATTATTACAAGGTTGACAACTGATGTTACAAATGTGCAACATTCATGTCAGATGGCTATAAGAATGGCTGCTAGAAGTCCTATTATGATTATATTTACTCTAATTGCAGCTTTTAATATAAATAAAGAACTTTCTATGATATTTTTGGCAGCAATACCTGTACTAGGTACGGGACTTTTTTTTATAATAAGATTTGCGTATCCTGTATTTAGAAAGGTGTTTAAAACTTATGACAAGCTTAATAATATGGTTCAGGAGAATTTAGGGGGAATGCGAGTTGTAAAGGCATTTGTAAGAGAAGACTACGAGAGAAAGAAATTCTCAGACATATCAAAAGAAATATATGAAAAGTTTACAAAGGCAGAAAAAATCCTTGCATTTAATATGCCTCTTATACAGTTTTGTATGTTTGGTTCAATGATTCTTTTGTCTTGGTTTGGTGCTAGAGCTATAGTGGCATCAGGAAATAATGCTGCACTTGGTTTGACTACAGGTCAGCTTATGAGCCTTATGACTTACGTTATGCAAATTCTTATAAGTCTTATGATGCTTTCAATGGTATTTGTAATGATAACCATTTCTAGAGCTTCTGCAGAAAGAATATCTGAGTTGATAGAGGAGGAAACTGATCTTAAAAATGAAAAAAATCCAGTATTTCAGGTACCAGATGGCAGTGTTGAATTTAGGGATGTAAGCTTTTGTTATTCTAACAAGGCTGACAAAATGACGCTAGAGAACATAAATCTTAATATAAAAAGTGGTGAGACTGTAGGAATAATAGGAGGCACTGGTTCATCAAAGACAAGTCTTATTCAACTTATTCCAAGGCTCTACGATGCTTCAAAGGGTGTTGTAAAAGTTGGTGGGAGAGATGTAAGGGAATACCACTTAAAGACTCTTAGAGACCAAGTAGCGGTAGTGCTCCAAAAAAACGTACTATTTTCAGGGACTATAAAGGAAAATCTAAAGTGGGGAGATGAAAATGCCAGAGATGAGGAAATTAAAAAAATGGCAAAAATCGCTCAGGCGGATAGTTTTGTAAAGGAGTTTCCTGACAAGTATGACACGTATATTGAGCAGGGGGGCAGTAATGTTTCTGGTGGTCAAAAACAGAGACTTACAATTGCCAGAGCCCTTCTTAAAAAGCCAAAAATAATTATTCTAGATGACTCTACAAGTGCTGTTGATACAAGGACAGATGCATTTATAAAAAAGGGATTTGGTGAAGATATACCCGATACAACAAAAATTATAATTGCACAGAGAGTTACATCAGTTCAGGATGCTGATAAAATTATTGTAATGGATAATGGTAAAATTACTGCAATAGGCTCACATGAAGAACTTTTGGAAAATAGCCGGATTTATAGAGAAGTTTACGAATCCCAGGTGAAAGGAGGAATGCCAAATGTCTAAGCCGATGAATGGAAAATCTCGTGCTATGGGGGCACATAATATAAAGGATTTAAATAAAAACACAGTAAAGAGATTGTTGTCCTATTTAGGTCTATATAAAATAAAAGTGATATTGGTTATTGTTTCAATTATTTTCAGTGCAGTTGCAGCAGCAATCTCCTCTTTATTTTTAAAGACTCTTATAGACGATTATATAACCCCCATGTTGGTGGAAACTGTGCCTGACTTTTCAGGGCTTTTTAGAGTTATTTTATTTTTAGCTGGTATATATATTATTGGTGTTCTTGCATCACTTTTTTATACTAGAACTATGGTCAGTATATCCCAGGGAGTTCTTAAAAGGATTAGAGATGAGATGTTTTCTAAAATGCAGAGTTTTTCAATTAGGCACTTTGATTCGCACAGTCATGGAGATCTTATGAGCCACTATACAAACGATATTGATACTCTTCGTCAGATGCTTTCTCATAGTCTTCCACATTTATTTTCATCTGTAGTAACAATAGTAGCCGTAATGGCATCTATGATATATTTAAGTTTTTGGTTGAGTGGATTTGTTATTTTGTTTGTATTTATTCTTCTTAAAGTTGTGAAAAAAATTGCGGGGAAGAGTGGAAGATTTTTTGTTGAACAACAAAAATCACTTGGAGATTTAAATGGATATATTGAAGAGATGATTAATGGATTAAAAGTTGTAAAGGTTTTTAACCATGAGGAAAAAGTTATAGATGACTTTGACAGAAAGAATGAAAATCTTTGTGATAATTCTACTAAGGCAAATATGTATGCTAATATTTTAATGCCGATTATGATGAATTTAGGTTATGTATTATATGTTCTTCTTGCAATTGTGGGAGGTGCACTTGCAGTAAGAGGAGTTCCAAATGTTAGCATTACTGGGATGGATGTTGTGACTATTGGTATGATTGCATCATTTCTTCAGCTATCGAGAAATTTTGTTCAGCCAATTGCACAGGTATCCCAACAACTTAATGCGGTTGTTATGGCTATTGCAGGAGCTGAGAGAATATTTGAACTAATGGATCAAGAATCTGAGTCAGATGAGGGCTATGTGACCTTAGTAGATGCAAAGTATGAGAATGGAAATTTGGTAGAGGCTGATCACAGGACTGACATATGGGCGTGGAAGCATCCACATAAAGACGGAACTATAACCTACACACCTCTTAGGGGAGAAGTAAAGTTTTATGATGTAGATTTTGGATATAATGTTGATGAGCTTGTTCTTCACGATATATCGTTATACGCAAAACCGGGGCAAAAGGTAGCATTTGTCGGAGCCACAGGAGCAGGAAAAACCACTATTACTAACTTAATAAATAGATTCTATGATTTGGTAGATGGGAAAATTAGATATGATGGAATAAACATAAACAAAATTAAAAAAGGTGATCTTAGAAGGTCTCTTGGAATGGTTCTTCAAGATGTAAATTTATTTTCAGGAACTGTTATGGATAATATCAGATATGGAAAACTGGATGCAACAGATGAAGAATGTATTGAAGCTGCAAAATTAGCAAATGCGGATGGCTTTATAAGGATGCTTCCAGAAGGCTATAACACAGTTCTTGCTGGAGATGGTGGTGGACTTTCCCAAGGACAAAGACAGCTTTTATCCATTGCAAGAGCGGCTGTAGCAGATCCCCCTGTAATGATTCTAGATGAGGCAACGTCTTCAATAGATACGAGAACTGAAGCAATTGTACAAAAGGGAATGGATGCTCTAATGAAGGGAAGGACTGTTTTTGTAATAGCCCATAGACTTTCAACAGTGCAGAATTCAGATGTAATAATGGTGCTTGAAAAGGGAAGGATTATTGAAAAAGGAAGCCATGAAGAGCTTGTAGAGGAAAAGGGGAAGTATTACCAGCTTTACACAGGTGCATTTGAACTGGATTAGCAATATATTTTTACTTATATATATACTGAGAAGTTACAGAAACCATTGTATCATCAATACGAGAAAAGCTTGGAATTGATAAGCCTAAAAATGATTTTGATTAAAGATTATTATACTTCTAGATAGATGCATAGTTGAATAAGAATCAACTATAGATTATTATAAAATAAGATGTTGCAATAAGTAGATAAAGATATGTCAAAATTTATTTTAAGGGTGAGGGTTATGAGGGAGAATAGAAAATTTAAAAACAACCAATTAATAGAAAAAGCTGTTCCCTTTTCCAGTCAGAAAAAGTGGATACAAAAATTATCACCTATTTGGCTGGTACTATTACTGATTGGTCTGTTTTTGGTAGCTCAATTGATTGTTTTGCCAATTACAATTCCACTAATATTATTTTTAGAGTCTACAGATTTTTTAAATGAGTTAGAACCTCTAATTGGAGAAACTTTAGATTTTACGCTAATTCTTATAGCTTCTTTTATAGGAATTCATCTTACAATGTTTTTGTGGGTTAAGTTTGTAGAAAAAAGACCTTTTAAATCTATTGGTTTATGGGGAAAGAAAAAAATACTTAAGTTTTCTACTGGCTTTATGTTAGCTGTATTATCCATGACAATAGCGGCATTGTTGGTTGTAGTATTTGGTGAAGGAACCATTAATGAAGGTTCAACACGTGTAGTAGGAATGACAGCACTACCTTATATTATAATTGTATTATTGGGATGGTTTGTTCAGGCTTCGGCTGAAGAAGTGTTGTTTCAAGGTTGGTTTATGCCTAAAGCAGCAAAGATGTATTGCCCTGTTTTAGGAATTTTTATGAGTGCAGTTATGTTTGCATTATTTCATGGCTTGAATCCTGGGATGACATTATTACCTTTTGTTAATCTAATGCTCTACGCTACTTTTGCAGCGTTATATGCTATTTATGAAGAAGGGATTATGGGGATTATTGGATTCCATATTGCTTGGAACTGGGCTCAAGGAAATCTTTTTGGTCTTGAAGTATCAGGTATGGAAAGTATTAGTGCCACTTTAGTGAATGTGACTGTTCAATCACCTAATATTTTTACTGGTAGAGACTTTGGGCCAGAAGGTGGGCTTGTTGTTACAATGCTATTGGGGCTTAGTATTTTAATAGTTGGAGTATTGTTGAGAAAAAAGGCATATGAGAAAACAGCTACTTAAAAGAATCCTGAGATAATAATATAGCTTAGTACAACAGGAAGAATAAATTTAACAACAAAGGACCATTGTCTCCCAAGGGGTACTTTGTTATCCTGTTTTTGCATTTCTTCAATGGTTGATTTTGGTTTCCATACCCAGCCTATGAATAATGCTGTTAGCAGACCTCCAACAGGTAATAGTATTCTTGATGAAAGAGAATCCATAAAATCTAAAATGGGCTCTCCAAATATAGTATAATTTTCCAAAAGACCTGTTGACAATGATGATGGAATTCCCATTAAAAAAGTAATAAATCCTGTTATTATAGATGCTTTTTTCTTACTCCACTTAAAGGTTTCTGTAAAGTATGCAACAACAACTTGAAGAAGAGAGATACCAGAAGTAAGAGAAGCAATTAAAAGAAGTATAAAAAACAAAGTGCCAAAAAAGTTTCCAAGAGGAAGAGCACCAAATATAAGGGGAAGAGTAATGAAAATTAAAGGCATTCCTACATCAGGCTGAACTCCATAGGCAAAAACAGCTGGTATGATAACAACTGCAGAAATAATGGCAATAAAAACATCTGAAAAAGCAATTATTACACTGTTATAGGGGATGTTTTCACTATCATTTAAATAGCTTCCATAAGTAATGATAGTTCCCATTCCAAGACTTAGACTAAAGAACACCTGACCTAATGCACTAAGTATAGTAGGTATTGTAATTAAACTCCAATCAGGCTTAAAAAGCCATTTGATTCCTTCAGCAGCACCCTCTAAGGTGATGCTTCTAAAAACAAGGATCAGCAATATTGCAAAAAGTATGGGCATGAGGATTTTGCTTGTTTTTTCAATACCTTTGTGAATTCCGAGCATTACTATAGAGATGACCATAACCATAAAAAGTCCATGCCAAAAAAGAGGTACAGATGGGTGAGATACAAGTGATTCATATGTATGTGATATCTCTTGAGTATCTAGGTTGTTAAATTCACCTGAAATAAATTTAACTATATATGCCATTACCCATCCTGAGATAACAGAATAAAAAGATAGTATTACAAAACCTGAGGTCACACCTATAACTCCTGTTATCCACCATTTGCCCTTGGGATTTATTTTTTTAAATGTGGCCACAATGTTACTTTTTCCTCGTCTTCCAATAGCAAGTTCGCCAATCATTAGTGGTATACCAATGCCAAAAATAATTAAAAGATAAAGAAGTATGAAAGCACCACCACCGCTTTGACCTACTACAGTGGGGAATCTCCAAATGTTTCCAAGGCCTATTGCACTTCCTACCATGGCTAAAATAAAGCCTGATCTTGATCCCCATTTCTCACGATTTTCATTCATTACATTTGCTCCTTTATTATATGATTTGTCAATATCTAAACTTAGTATGTGTATTTGTTTGTTTATTTTATACACTTGCCATCACTTTTTTAAATTGAGCAAATTTCAAAAAGGGCGGAAGATAATCATAAACTATCAAGAAGCAAGTTTGAGAGGTTAATGTTAATAACCGAAAGTTTGTGGGAGATAATGAAAAAGGAACATGGGTATACAGATGAAATGCTTGTTGAGATGATTAAAGAGATTGACTTAAAGGATGGTAGACGAGATGGAAGAGTACTGCTTCCACCTGTAAAGTGTGATGCATGTGGTAAGATCATTGAAAAGGGAAGCAATAGATGTTTGTATTGTGGCAATACTGTTGATATGGATTTATTTTATAGATAGGCAGGTAAAATTGCAAGATTCCGTTTTGTAGAATCTTGCAATTTTTAAATTTTAGGTGAAATACTTTTTTAGACAAATTTTAGATGCTTAGCTTTAGTCTTAGAGGGTTCACTTTGTTTCTTTAAAGTTAAATTGTCTGTCTTGTATTACCTTATTATAATTTATTACTTTTCTTTCGTATTCTTCATTCATATATTTTGATGTAATAAGAAAATCAGCAGTTGAATGATTAGTGGCTAAGGGAATGTCATAAACTGCACATATTCTAAGTAGGGCTTTTACATCTGGATCATGTGGCTGAGAAGCTAAGGGATCCCAAAAGAATATTGCAAAATCAATACTGTTTTCTACAATTCTTGAACCAATCTGAAGGTCGCCGCCTAAGGGGCCACTGTTATAAGCTTTTACTGGCAGACCAATATTGTCAACAATCAATCGAGCAGTTGTTCCGGTTCCACTTAGAAAGTGATGTTTTAAAATATCCTTATTCTTATCTACCCATTCTATCAATGGTTGTTTTTTTGTATCATGAGCAATTAAACAGATATGCTTTTGTTTTGCTATAGTAAAATTAATGTACTTATCTTGAATCATACTTCTATTCCTTTCTTTCACAATATAATTTCTAAATATACTACAATGATATAAAAATTATGGGTATATAGCAAGCTAAAATGATGATTTTATGTAATCAAAGAGATGTTAATGGATATTAAGTTATTATTTTGTACTTGATAATACCAAGTTATTTCTAAATCATTCCTTATTGACAATATAAAATCATAGGAGTAACATTAAAGTATAAGAGAATATTTTAAACTTGACCCCGAGAGTCAAAAGCTTGAGGGGGAGAGTAAGTGGATCAAGGTTCTAATGCTGAGGAGATAGTTCTAGAGCAGAGGAGAATTGAGGTGAAGTGGTATTATTGTGCCCTTTGTCAAGAATTTTTCTGTGTTCTTGACAAAGGGCATTTGTATTTTTAAGCTCTTTCAATTTAAACGAAAGGTCTAATAACAAAAGGTCTAAATGCCTTGAGCTTGTATTTTAGAGGAGGTGAGAGATTTATGAACAATACACCTAGAGGAAACAGATTACATATAGCTTTGTTTGGGAAGAGAAATGTTGGAAAGTCAAGCCTTATAAATGCTTTTACACATCAGAAGGTGGCTATTGTCTCTGAATTTGCAGGAACTACGACAGATCCTGTATATAAAAGCATGGAAGTTTTACCTTTAGGGCCGGTTGTGTTTATTGATACACCTGGTATTGATGATGAGGGTGCACTTGGAGAACTAAGAGTTAAGAAAACAAAAGAGGTGTTAAGAAAAACAGATATCGCAATACTTGTAATAACAAGTGATTTTAAGTGGGGGGAGCAAGAGGAAGAACTGATAAGTCAGTTTAAAGAGAGAAATATACCATTTATTATTGCTGTGAATAAATGCGAAAAGATCAATGTTAGCAATAATTTTCTTGATATAAAAGGAATTTCTAATGTATCTGTAGTTAAAACATCTACATTGACAGGGGAAGGAATAGAAAAGCTAATTAAAGAGCTTGTAGAATTGAAAAAAGAAGAAGATCAAAAGTTGCACCTTGTAGATGAGCTTGTAAAAGCAGGTGATTTTGTGATACTGGTTACACCTATTGATAAGGAAGCACCTAAAGGAAGGCTAATACTTCCACAACAGCAGGTGTTGCGAGATATTTTAGATAATGGGGCTATGGCCTTAGTTGTAAAGGAAACCGAGTTAGAACAGTCTTTGAAGAAGTTTTCCTGTAAGCCAGATATAGTTATCACTGATTCACAGGTTTTTGACATAGTAAATGAGATGCTTCCTAAGGAAATACCCCTTACATCCTTTTCAATTATTTATGCAAGACATAAGGGGGATTTGGACTTGTTTTATAAAGCTGTTAGAGAAATTGAAAATCTTAAAGATGACGATTATATACTTGTAGCTGAAGGGTGTACTCATCATCGTAAGGATGATGATATTGGAACTGTAAAAATACCCAATTTTCTTAAAAATAAGACGGGTAAGAGGTTGAATTTTCATCATGTTTCCGGGGGCTTTTTCAAGGAAGATATATCAAAGTATAAAATGATTATTCACTGTGGTGCATGTATGCTTAACAAAAAAGAAATGGAATATCGCCAGGTGTTTTCTTTGGAAAATGGTATTCCTATGATAAATTATGGAATAATTCTTGCTTACCTGCATGGAATAACTGATAGGGCAATGAAGCCTTTTGAAAACAAATTTTAAAAATCGAGGGGGATTAGAGAATGAATTTTTTTGATAAGTATAAAGAAGCTTTTGAAGAATATAATGCGATGGAGAAGGATTTTATTGATGATGATAAAATATGGAAACAGCTTAACAGGGCTGAAAATCCATCAAAAATTGATGTGAGAAAAGTTCTTGAAAAGGCAGAAAAAAAAATGAGGTTAGAGCCAGAAGAAATGGCTGTTCTTATTCAGAATAAAGATATAGAAACAATTAATGAGATGTATAAACTTGCTAATAAGTTAAAAAAAGAGATTTATGGAGAGCGTATTGTGTTTTTTGCCCCGCTATATATAAGTAGCAAATGTGTAAATAATTGCAAATATTGCGGTTTTAGAAAAGATAACAAAATGGTTGAAAGAAGAACTCTTAATATGGATGAAATATCTCAGGAAGTTAAAATAATGGTTGATGAAGGTCAAAAAAGAACGGTGCTTGTTTATGGTGAATCACCTGAAACAACTGTAGATTTTATGTGTGATAGCATCCGTCAGGTGTACGATACTAAATGTGGCAATGGAGAAATAAGAAGAGCCAATATAAATTGTGCACCATTGTCTAGAGAAGAACTTAAAAAACTAAAAGAAACTGGAATTGGAACATTTCAGGTGTTTCAAGAAACGTATCATCATGAAACTTACAGAAAAATGCACCCAGAGGAAACAATTAAAGGTCATTATAGATGGAGACTGTATTCTCAAGACAGAGCAATGGATGTTGGTCTTGATGATGTTGCCATTGGAGCACTTTTTGGGCTTTATGACTGGAAATTTGAAGTTATGGGGCTTTTGCATCACACCATTCATTTAGAGGAAAAATATAATGGCGTTGGTCCCCATACTATTTCATTTCCAAGGATAGAACCAGCTATTGGTACACCGTATCCTTCAGATACTAAATATGCTGTTAGTGACGAAGACTTTAAAAAGTTAGTAGCCATACTAAGGCTTTCCGTACCTTATGCAGGAATGATATTAACTGCTCGCGAGAAGCCTGAAGTAAGAAAAGAGGTTATACCTTTAGGAGTTTCACAAATTGATGCAGGAACTCGTATAGGTGTAGGGGGATATAAAAAATCCGAGGGAAATAAGTTTCCTGACAAGGAACAGTTTCAGCTTGGAGATACCCGATCGTTGGATGATGTAATTGGTGAAACCTGTAGAATGGATAATCTGACTTCTTTTTGCACAGCATGCTATAGAGCAGGAAGGACAGGTGAAGAATTTATGGAGGTTGCCAAATCAAGTTTTGTACATAATTTTTGTATGCCGAATGCAATACTTACATTAAAGGAATATCTTTTAGATTATGCATCAAATGAGACAAAAATAGTTGGAGAAAAAGCTATAAATAAACATGTAAATAAGTTAGAAGATGAGAAGATAAAGAATTTTGTTTTAAAAGCACTAGAAAGAATTGAGAATGGAGAAAGGGATATAAGGGTCTAAAAAATGAAAGATAAACGGGAATTTGAAATATTTGTAAATACTCTTGAAAAAGAGGGTGAACTTGGTAAAGTGAGCCTTGCTAAAATTTTGACATCTGAAAAAACAGACTCTCTTTATTCAGCTGCAGACCGAGTAAGAAAAAAATTTGTAGGTGATGGTGTTCATTTAAGAGGCTTGATTGAATTTAGCAGCTATTGTGGTAATAATTGCTTTTACTGTGGTCTTAGAGCTGCAAATAGCAAAGTTAAAAGGTATAGGATGCAACCTGATGAAATTATCCAATGTGCAGCACATGCTGTGAAATTTGGATTGAAAACAGTGGTATTGCAGAGTGGAGAGGATAAGTCTTTTGGTGTAAATGAATTATGCAAAATTGTCAACAGAATTAAAAGCATGGATGTGGCAGTGACTCTTAGTATTGGAGAATTGTCAAGAAATGAGTATTCACTGCTTAAAAATGCTGGTGCTGATAGATATCTTTTGCGTATTGAAACCAGCAATAAAAAATTGTATGAAAAATTGCATCCAGGAATGAGTCATGAAAATAGATTAAGATGTCTTTATAATTTAAAAGAACTAGGCTATGAAACTGGCACTGGGTGCCTCATAGGATTACCAGGTCAGACTATAGAAATGCTGGCAGAAGATCTTTTGTTATTTAAAAAACTAGGTGTGGACATGATTGGAATAGGGCCATTCATTCCATGTAGAGGGACTCCTCTTGAGTATGAAAAAGGGGGTAATGTTGAAACTGTTTTAAAAATGATGGCATTGGCAAGATTGCTAATGAGGGATATAAATATGCCAGCTACTACAGCTCTTAGTATAAAGGATAGTGATGGTCACAGAAAGGGATTGTGTTGTGGTGCAAATGTGGTTATGCCTAATATGGGAAGGACAGAATATAAAAAGCTGTATAAGATATATCCTGGCAAAGGAGAAGGTTTGATTAATTCCAAAAATCATGTTGATGATATTAAGAGTAAGATAATTAGTCTTGGTAGAAAAATTGGACAAGGCTATGGAAACCGGAATAAAATTTGAAACAACTTTCATGTAACTGGAATCAAGGCGGATTTGACCAAGGTTGGGACTGGTAATTAAAATGTAAAGCTAGCAACAGCTTATAATAAATTAGATAAAAGCCTGTTATTGAAATTATTCAATAGCAGGCTTTTGTCATAGGAATATTATAATCTAAAAAGGCTAATGGAAAATATCCATTAGCCTGATAGATGCTATAACATTTGCTAAATACTTTTTACTAAATAAAATTTTCAAATATTACTAAAAAGTATAAAAAGCAACTAATATTTATAATAAAGCGACGTATATCTAACGGAACTTTATTAATTTTTTTAAATTAATCTGCATTAACATTTATAGCTCTAAGTTTGCGACTGTCTTTTGGGTCAGTTTCAGTGTCAAAAGTAACCTTTTGACCTTCTTCTAGAGTCTTATAACCACTAGACTGAATTGCAGAAAAATGTACGAATACATCATCTCCACCGTTATCGTCGGCTATAAAACCAAATCCTTTTTCTGAGTTAAACCATTTCACTGTACCATTATTCATTGGGTACCTCCATCATTAATTATTATTTGTACCCAAAAAAATAAAACTCACACATGAACAAATCATCCAAAAACAATGATCCACAAACAGGTGAGGTCAAAGCATTTATCTTGAATACCTTATAACTGTATCACAAAAAACAACTATTGTCAAGGAGGAAATTAAAAAATTAAAACAGAAAACTAGAAGAAGAGATTTCTAAAAAATTAGCTGACCTTAGAGTTTTGGCAATGCAATATAAAGCAAATGAGTTTGTTAAAACTACAGAAAATACTACAAATGTTATCAATATTATAAAATTAGTTTTTGCAATTAGAGTTTTAGAACTATTCAATTTGAAAAAAAGAGTGGATATAGTTATAAACTTCAGGTGGAGTAAAATCTCCACCTGAAAGCTTTGATGTTCAGTTAAAGCTAAACAAGCTTACCTTTCAATATAAACAGATCTTGATTGTGCATTCCACTCTACATTAGCACCGATTACCTCTGAAATAAAACGTAAAGGCACATAAGTCCTGTCTTCTATGATTACAGGCTTGTTGTCAAGCTTTGTCAATTCGCCGTTTACTGTTGCTTTTATAGTATCAATTGTAAGTTCTATACTATTATCATTACTATATATACCTACTCCTCTAGCCTTATCATCCCATGTAACTTCACTTCCTAAATTTTCAGCTATAAAACGAACGGGCACCATTGTTCTTGCAGAATCTACATCTATGAAAGGTTTAGCATCAGGAAAATGCACTTCTTCTCCACCCACATTAATTTCTACTTGGTAAGATTTTTCATCAGTAGTATCTAATTCTTTAGTTTCAAGAGTATCTTCAATATTAGAACGTATTTTTTCCTTAAGTTTATCTGTACTTATATCTTTATGACTGGCTACATATGTAAAAACTCCATCATTTTGATTCCAAATTCTTGAACTATCATCTTCTAATTTAGATATCTTTACAAGATAATAAATTATTTGTTCTATATCTAGTTGATCAATATTTTTGATTATAAGTTCATATATTTCTTCAATTTCTTTATGTTTTTCAATATTACCTTTATGAGTATGAGGGAAATAATCTTCATTGTTAAACGTAACCTGTAAATTTTCATGCGGAACAAAATCTGTTGCTTCCCAGATTAAATTATTGCCTTTGTATTTAAATCCTTCTGGTGATATTCTATTAACTCGATATGGTTTTACATCATCCATCACAAATTTAATTTTTGCATGCTCAATATTATTTTTCCAAACAGAACCTGTTTCGATAATATATCCAGTTGTTATATATCCCATAGAATCAATTGTATTATTAAACTTATAAGTATTTTCTATTATTTTTGTTTCACCTTCTTCAAAATTGACTTTAAATGTAAACCATTCATCATACTTCACAAGACCTGGTGTAACTTCATAATCGTCTGGTACAATACTTTTTTCTCTTTTCACATCTAATTCTTTTCCATCTATGAATGTTCTAAAATCTTTTATTTTTATGTTATCTTCTATGTAAAGTGCATGAGGACGTTCTGACATATCAGGCATATTAGGGAATCCCATTAAAACCTCTGTTGCTTCCCCGTGATTTTTAAAAACAAAGGTACACTCTGCATTACCTTGAACAGGATAAACAATGATGCTTTCCGAAACCATTTGAATGTCACTTCCTGAAAGCGGGAAGACACCTTCTGGAGTTCTCCCTAAATTAGTATCATTTGCATAAATATTCACTGTTAAAACCAAAAGCACCATAGTTACTAAGTAAATAAACAATTTCTTTTTCATTTTTATACCCTCTCCCTAGTTTTTTACTAATATTTTCTTATACCATTATAGTATCATAATTTGAAGCTTATTTTCAATGACCTTGGGGGCAGGCTTGAATTATTTACTTATTTATCTACCCAATAACACATTTACATAACATAGTATTTCAAAACTTACTTTAAAAGTAAGGTGAGTTTGACAAAATATTATTTTTATTATACAATATTTTCATGTGCAAAAAAACAAAAGTCAAGTTAATATTTTAAAATATTAAAATATAAAAAAATTTTAAGGGAGGAGTTTTATGGTAAAAAAATTATTACCTAGTTTGTCGATGTTTGTGTTGTATGTTGTTTTAATTTTAGGCAGTCCGTTTTTAATGGAGGTGATTGGAACTGAAAATCAGCAGATTGAGAACAGTAATGTATCAAAAAATGATACAGGAGAGGTAGAAGTAAACGAAAAAGTTGCATATGATAATCTTACAAAAAAATATGCAAAACTTAATTTAGCAGTGCTAGATTCAAATGTGCGAGTTTTTTGTTTTTCCAGTTTTCCAAAAAGTAATGTAGAAATTGTTAAGCTTTATCCTGCAGCACCAGGAAAGTATGAAATTAGATTTGATGATGCTAAAGCAATAAATGATGCAGAGAAAATAGCTTTAGCTTGGATGGAAGTTAAAAGTTTAGAAGATGTGCAAACATCTAATTTTGATTAAGAGGTGTAAAACACAAACACATCCGTGTTAAAACAGTATGGTTTGTTATTTAACAACACTTTTAATGAATTTAAATAGGCCCCCATCTTATAATAAGGTGGGGGCCATTTATTAATCCATATCAAAATCTGAATCGGCTGAAGAATCATTTTTTAATGTAAATGAAAGAAGTTCCATTAGTTTTAAACTTTGTTTTGATAACATCATTGAATTTCCGAGTATAGAGTAGAACAAAATACTTAGTCGGGTTTTAGAAGTACCACAAACTATTCTATCTAACTGTGTATCATTTAGTTTTTTAACGATAGCTTTTAATTGCTTATGTCTTTCTTTAATCTTATCATGCATATTCATATTTTTATTACAAAAAGAGTTTTCTACATCTGTTAATATTTCTGATAGTAAACTTTGCATATTTTTAAGTTCTTCTACTTGAATTGGTAACAGTCCTTTATGGTGATTTAAAACATGTTCGCATGATCTGTAAGTAATATCAGAATGTCCATCAATCAATTTTTGAAGTCTTCTGGTTGTCTGAGAATAATATTTTGAGAAAGCGTTAGGATCGCTTTTTTCCATCAATCTCAAAGTTTTAAAAATATTAGCATTAATGATATTAGCACTTTTTTGGATGTGTTTTAAGTTTTTTCTTTCTTCGCGCAATGTATATCCATTTTGAAGATAAAGACCTTCAAGAGTTTTGTTGAGTGATTGGCGTATATCTTTAATCAATAATCCCATGTGGGATAAACTTACTTCAACAGCTTCATTAAAGTTTGTAACTTTTTTTAAATTATAAACCTCGTCTTGAGATGTGTTTTTTTGTATTTCGCCGTGTTTACGATGACTTTTCCAAACAATACATAGTATTATTGCCAATAGTGCTATAACTCCAACAACCTTTGCGTAAAACATGACTACTGCCATTATGCTGGCAATGAGAAAAGCCATTAATGCAGTGAAAAACCATCCGCCGATTACTGTAAGCACCCCGGTGATGCGATAAACTGCACTTTCTCTTCCCCAAGCTCTGTCAGAAAATGAGGTTCCCATAGAAACCATGAAAGTTACATAGGTTGTTGATAGAGGGAGCTGGAAGGATGTTCCGTATGATATAAGTGCACTTGCAACCATTAAGTTTACAGTAGCTCTTAAAAGGTCGAAAGAAGGTCGATTATCTGAAGTAATTTGGGCTGTATATTTTGAAGTATCAAGTCTGCCAGACATCCACTTTTTTAGTGATCTTGGAGTAAATGATTTTACAAAAGAAATAATAGATATACTTATATATACAATAATACGTGACAGGAGAGTAGAATCATATTTTTCGTCCCCTTCACTTTGATTAACGAGCTTAAGTTCTGTTTCTGATACAGTGCGAGCCTTTTTAGAAAACCATAAAGTCATTGCCATAATAAGCCCCGCTCCTAAAAGCAAAAGAGGATTAGTTTGAACAGATTCACTAAGGGCTGTCATATTAGTTGTAAATCTTGCATCGCCTGTGGGAGCTAAATTATATGCATTTAAACCTGAAACACTAACTCCTATAAAGTTTACAAGGTCATTAGCTGCAAAAGACATTGCTAAGGCAAATGTTCCAGCAAGTATAATCGGCTTGAAGATATTTATTTTTAAGAATAGCAGTGTTTGCAGTGTAACAGCTGAAACTATAAAAATAATCAATAAGCAGATTTGTTGGTGTGATAAAATCCATTCAAGTTGGCTTTTTGATATAAAAGAAGCACTTGATGCACCTTTTATAAAAATAAAATATAATATAGAAGTTAATGCTACCGCACCCCAGAGAGCTCCATATCTTTTAAGTCTTTTTTTATAATCAAAAGTAAAAATTAATCTTGAAATAAATTGTATTATAGAGCCTGAGAGAAAAGCGAGAACAACTGATAAAAATATACCAAATACAATTACAAGAGCATTTGTAGTGTCGATATATTCGGTTATAGCAAAAAATGATTCATTGATTTGTGCTATCTTTAGCCAAGATACTGCGAAAGAACCTCCAAGAAGACCAAAAATAACAGCTACAGTGGTTGATGTAGGCAGTCCAAATGTGTTAAACAAATCTAACAAGACAACATTTGTAAATGCAACAGCCAGAAAAATTATCATTATTTCGGGCATTGTAAGGTACTCTGGATTAAAAATCCCCTTTTGTGCAATTTCCATCATACCACTTGAGAAAATAACACCTAAAATTATACCAATACTTGCTATGAATATAATTACTTTACGAGGTGCAACTCTTGAACCTATTGAAGAATTCAAAAAGTTAACTGCGTCATTACTTACACCCACAACAAGACCGAATACAGAAAAAGCCATTAAAACTAGAACTGCTAGAAAAAATACATCAATTCCAAAAATAATAATCCCCCCATAAATATAAGTTTTTATTATATTGTGGCAACTTTGGTTAAGTTTATTTTTACGCTAAGTAAGCCACTTAATTTTATAGTTTTAGGACAAATAAAACTACCACATATTATAATAACATTAATTAATATATTTGTGTTGAAAAAAATAAAAATTTGTTTTCAATCAGGGTAAATTTTATAATTATTGACATATGTTCTAAACGTGTTATAATGATTGCAAAACAAATGAGTATAGCTCGTACAACAGTTCAGCGAATATATAATAATGCAAGAAAAAAACTTGCAGAGTCATTGGTTGAGGGGGAAATTTTTGTATGTAGAATTTGCTGATGATGTGGTATAGATAATTTATGAAATCAAAAAGGAACGATAATCTTTAATGAAAGGACAAATGTATGTATGAAAACTAATCTTACTGTAAGATATGCTGAAACAGATCAAATGGGGATTGTTCACCATTCAAATTATGCCATATGGTTTGAAGCTGGAAGGACAGATTTTTTAAAAAATATTGACGTATCAAACTCAAGTATTGAAAAGAAGGGTCTATTACTACCTTTGTATGAAATGAAGTGTAAATTTATTTCGCCAGCTAGATATGAAGATGAAGTAGTGATTGAAACAACATTAAAAAAAGTATCTCGTGTACGTATTATTTTTTCATATCAGGTTTTTAATTCTATAAGCAACAGACTTTTAGCAAAAGGTGAAACTATGCATGCCTTTACAAATAAAAATTTAAAACCATTAAATGCTGAAAAAAATATTCCGGAAATATATTCAATACTGCGTAAAAAAGTGAGTAATTAAAAAAATGGAAATTTTAAAATTACCCTTCAGGTGAAGTGGAGTTTTCACCTGAAGATTGATATTTTGAAAAGATGTAACGTTAACGGTGATTTTCTTCAGCAGCTTCTGCAATTGCTTTGGTTTCATGAACAGTACCATATGGGTGTTCTGGAGGAGCATATATAGAGTATAATTTTATTGGTTTATTGCCTGTGTTGATTAAATTATGCCATTTTCCAGCAGGTACAATAATAACATAATCATCATGTACTCTTCTTTGAAAATCAAGTTTACATTCACTATCTCCCATTTTAACAAGTCCTTGACCTTCTTCAACGCGTATAAATTGATCATGGTCAGGATGAACTTCTAAGCCTATGTCTTCTCCAACATTAATACACATCAAAGTTAATTGCAAATATTTACCAGTCCATAAAGCAGTGCGGAAATTGTTGTTTTGTTTAGTCACTTTCTCAATATTAACTACAAAGGGATTAGATCCATAATCTTTCAATTCAATTAAGTAATTATGCATACCTCCATAAGGAGAGGGAAAGTGTGGGCTGGAAAATTGATTCCAAAAGTCTGGATTATACATTAGCATATTAGGCATGTATGGATAGGGGTACACGTTATAAGGACTATACATATTTTTCATTCCTTTCATGGGTTTCTACATTATTATACGTTTTATGTTAGATTGGGTGCATGTCATTTAAGTGAATGAAAATATGGAAGAGGAGTATTTACAGGCTTTAAACTGCGGAACTTTAGTTTTTAGAATAGTGTTCTTTACCTTTAATATATACATCTTATATTACATCAAAACTTGCGATAAGGGAGCTTGCCAATAATAATTTAAAGTGAACTCGTTTAGCTAAAGATAAACATCCAGGCTTCAGGTGGAGCCTTAGAATAAGATAAAAAACGATAAAATATATATAATTAGATATTTTAGAAATATATTCATTGCTTGAACCGATGAAATATATTACAATTATAAGAAAGAGAAATTTTTTGAAAGGATGGGGAATGGAAATGAAAAAATTTTGCAAAAGAAGGACAAGCGCTTGGGTTATCAGTATTGTTATCCTTGCAGCTACAGTTATCTCAGGTGGGGCTTTAAGCAGTGCCTCAGCTCAGTACGATTATGCAAGAGCACTTCAGTATTCACTAATGATGTATGATGCAAACATGTGTGGCACAGGTGTGGAAGAAAACAGTCGGTATACTTGGCGTGGTGATTGTCACGTATACGATGCAGAACTTCCACTTGATTCAACAAACACAAACATGTCAGATGGTTTTATAAGCAGAAATAGCAGTGTTCTTGATCCTGACGGCACTGGAACAATTGATGTTGCTGGTGGATTTCATGACGCAGGTGACCATGTCAAGTTTGGAATGCCTCAGGTATATTCTGCATCTACACTTGGCTGGGGATTCTATGAGTTTAGAGAGCAGTTTGAAGAATTAGGACAAGATGTACATACTAAGAGAATCTTAAGATATTTTAATGATTATTTAATGAAAGTTACCTTTAGAGATTCTTCTGGTGATGTAGTGGCTTATTGTTATCAAGTAGGTGATGGAGATGTAGACCATGCTTACTGGGATCCGCCTGAAGAAAATACTATGTTTAGAAGAGGATGGTTTGCTACAGAGGAATTACCTTCAACAGACTGTATTTCAGGAGCAGCAGCTTCTCTTGCAATAAACTATATGAATTTTAAAGATGAAGATCCTCAATATGCAGAAAAAAGTCTTGATTATGCAAAAGCCTTATTTGACTTTGCATATTCTAATAATAAAGAAGTTAATGATGATGGGCCTAAAATTTACTACGCCTCATCTAAGTGGGAAGATGATTATTGCTGGGCAGGAGTTTGGCTTTATCTAGCCACACAGGATGATTTTTATTTAGACGAAGTATTTAAGTATTATGATTATTATGCACCTGCTTGGTGGACACATTGCTGGAATGATATGTGGCCAGGAACAGCAATTATTATGGCTCAAATAAATGATAAATATGATAGTAACAGTTCAAATTTTGAAGACAGATTAAGACAGGCTTCTGGTATGGATCAATGGGCTGAAATAGATTTTTGGAGTCAGGTAGAGTTGCTAGTACAAAACTGGATGAATGGTGAAACTGTAACTATTACACCAGGTGGATATGCCTTTTTAAACAGATGGGGTTCTGCAAGATACAATACAGCTACTCAACTTGTAGCACTTGTTTATGACAAGCATAATAATGGGGATAGTCCATCTCAATACAGTGAGTGGGCAAGAGATCAGATGAATTATCTTATGGGTGATAATCCAAATAATCTTTCTTACATAGTTGGATATAATGATAATTCTGTTGAGTTTCCACATCATAGAGCAGCATCACGTACAAGCAATGCAGAAGATCCTTCTACTCATGAGCATGTATTATATGGTGCATTAGTTGGAGGACCGGGAGAAAATGATGAGCATATCGATGTAACACATGACTATATTTATAACGAGGTAACAATAGACTATAATACAGCTTTTGTTGGAGCAGCGGCTGGTCTGTACAGATTCTTTGGAGATTCTTCTATGAGTGTAACACCAAACTTTCCACCTGATGGAAGAGAGCTAGGCGACAGCAGTGGAGGTGACGATGATGACACTCCACCAACAATATTATATGGTGACTTAAATGGAGATGGATTAATTGATTCTACAGATATAACTTTAATGGGAAGGTATATTCTTGAAATAGTTGATGAGTTTGACGTGCCACTTGAAGCAGCAGATTTAAATGGAGATGGTGTGGTGGATTCTAGTGACCATATAATTTTGAGAAGATACTTGCTTGAAATGATATCAGAGTTCCCTGTGGAACAGTAGTTTGATAAATATATATTGGTTACTTTTATTATGTTTATAGTTTAGATAAAAATATCTCGTGATGTTATATTGCGAGATATTTTTTTACTTTTTAAAAGGATGATTTTGTAAAAAAAAATCTTTGAAAAATTATTTCAAATTTGATATAATGATAAAGTAAAAATCTTGTTTATCGTTGCAGTATTATAAATTCCGTTTTAGATTTCCTATTCTAATTTGCTTTCAATGTAATTATATTTTCATCAATTTTAAAAAATATGATTTCAACTTGCTATTTCAATAGATTAAAAGTGTTATCACTTACATACTATTGAAATGTGAGTAGAAAATAAATTTATTTAAGGAGGAAGAAAAATTGGTAAAAAAAATGAAAAGGACAGGTGTAGTTTTGGTGGTACTATCAGTGCTATTAACATCATTGATAGTGTTTACTGGGAATGATTTCACTAAGGTGGGAGCATCATCATCTACATTTCCTTACAATGTAACTTATGATTATGGTTTTAGTTCATTAGCTGATGATCAGGCAGCAGCTAATGCAATGCTTCAAGAGGAGTGGGAAGACTGGAAAGCCACTTACGTAACATCAAGTGGTGCAGGTGGATACAGAAGGGTACAAAGAGATGCAGGCACGGACTTTGATACTGTATCAGAAGGTTTAGGATATGGTATGATACTGGCTGTATACTTTGGTGATCAAGATCTTTTTGATGATTTATTCTCATATGTTAAGTTGTATTACAACAGTAACGGACTTATGGGATGGCAAATTGACAGCAGTGGAAATATAGTAGAACCTGGTGGTGGAGATTGTGCGACAGATGCGGATGAAGATATTGCTGTATCCCTTGTATTTGCTGATAGCAAGTGGGGATCAACAGGTGGCCATGATTATCAACAGGAAGCATTAGATTTAATTTATAATTTATATGATCACTGTGTAGAGCAAGGTACATATGTATTGAAAGCTGGAGATACTTGGGGTGGTTCAGACATAACTAATCCTTCTTACTTTGCTCCAGCATGGTACAGAGTATTTGCTGAATTTACAGGTGACGACAGATGGTTAAGTGTTGCTGACAAGTGTTATGACATAGTTGATAATGTTCACAATTATAATGCTGGAACAGGTCTTGTACCTGATTGGTGTACAGCAGATGGTACAAGGGCTGGTTCTATGGGGTATGAGTATTCCTATGATGCAGCACGTTATCCTTGGAGAACAGCAATTGACTATTCCTGGTTTGGTGAGCCAAGAGCAAAAGAAAATTGTGATTTAATAACTGCATTTTTCCAGACACAGGGAGCTGAAGGTATTGTTGATGGATATGAGATAGATGGAACTCCAACAGGTGAGTATCACAATGCTACTTTTATTGGACCGATAGCTTCAGGTGCAATGACAGGTTTAGATCTTGATTTTGCTAAAGAACTTTACAACGAAACAGTAGAGGTTAAAGATGGTGGAGATTATCACTACTATGGAAACAGTGTAAGACTTATGACTTTATTACACTTAACTGGTAATTTCCCTAATCTTTTAGAAGACAGTGATGGACCAGCAGCAACGCCACGTCCAACACCTCCACCAGCACAACCTGGAGAGCTTATTATTGATAGTTTTACAGGTTCTTCTGCTTGGGTAACTTATGATGGAGAAGGTGCATCAGTTGAGGCAGAAATAGTACCAAGAGATGATGGTGGAAGTGCAATGGAAGTAAACTACAGCGGTTCTGCATCTGGTTATTGGGGCGTATTAGAATCAATGGTAGGCACAGATATCACAGAAGCAACAGGGATTTCATTTGATATTAAAGGAACAAGTAATGAAGTAAGGTTTATGTTGGTTGAGGAAGGAACTGAAGCTGGTGAAGATGGAGAGCAGTGGGAATACATAGTAAGTCCTAGCAGTAGCTGGACTACTTTAGAGATATCCATGAGTGACCTTTCACCAAGAGAAGATTGGCAGCCACCTGCTGCGGATGGCAACAATAGATTAGATTTGGATAAAATCATATCCTTACATTTTTCTGGAATGAATGCAAATGCAGGTTCATTTACAGTGGATAATGTGAAGTTTACAGGTCTTCCAGAAGCAGAACCAACACCGGAACCAACACCGGAACCGACACCGGAACCAACACCGGAACCAACACCGGAGCCATCAGAACCATCATATGGTGATTTAAATGGAGATGGAATAATTGATTCTACAGACTATGCACTAATGAGCAGGTATATATTAGAAATACCTGTATCAAATATAAATCTTGACAATGCAGATTTAAATGGAGATGGAACAATAGATTCTACTGATGCAACTCTTTTAAGTAGATATTTATTGGAAATTATAGATGCATTTCCAGTTGAATAAGAAAACGCACATTCTCGTGATTTTAGTCATGAATTAATGTGGCGTAAGTTAGTATAACAAAGGAGCTGGTTCAAAGGACTGGCTCCTTTATTTTTATTAAATATATCCTTTTAAAATTAATTTGTTTAGATAAAAATAAAATTGGTATATAATTATTAGTAAGTTTATGGTTTAATTTCAGATAAAAATAAAAGGGGCTGAAGATAATTATGGAAGGTTTGATTTATAGCTTTTTAGCAGGTATATCCACTACTTTAGGAGTAGTTGTGTTATTGATATTAGGAAAGCCGGGAAATAAGCTATTGGCTACATTTCTAGGGTTTGCTGGCGGTATAATGCTGGCTATTTCTCTTTTTGAGTTAGTTCCAGAGTCGGTTGAAATAGGTTCAATGACAAGTGCAATTATAGGAGTTCTACTAGGTGCGGGCATGATGTTTTCATTAGATAAGATTATTCCGCATTCACATATGTCCAGTGGTGATAATGTAGTTGTAGAAAATTCTGAAAAACTCAAACAAATAGATAATCCAATGAAAAGAACAGGTTATCTTATTTTGTTTGGAATTGCACTTCATAACTTGCCAGAAGGCCTAGCCATTGGGGCGGGGCTGGAAGCAAGTCCAGAATTAGGATTTTTTATTGCTTTAGCAATTGCACTTCACAATATACCAGAGGGATTAGCTATTTCAGGTCCTTTAAAAGCAGGGGGAGTTTCAATAGGTAAAATATTTTTATTTGTACTTATAGCAGGGTTGATGACACCTGTTGGAACTGCAATTGGAATGTTGTTTTTAGCAATATCACCTATTTTTGTTGGAGGTTCGCTGGCATTTGCAGCAGGAGCAATGATTTATATTGTTAATGATGAGCTTATACCACAGGCAAATGGAATGCACAGCCACCTTGCAAATGCAGGACTAATATCAGGACTTTTACTTGGACTTGCCATTTTTTAATCTCTTAGGGGTGAATTCCTCGCCCCTTGGGGCGTAGACAAATTTTGATACCCGCTGCTTGTTGCGAGGAGAATTCATTTAGTAGAATCTATATCTTTTTCTTTAGTTAAAGTTTTTTCTTTTGGAGTCTCTTCAGAAGATTTACTTTTCCCATATCCAAAAAGAAGTTTTTTAAAGCGTTTAAATCTAAAATAACTTCCCCCTTTTGTAAAAGACATTTCAGCCATCCTTATAAGTTTCATAAAAGTATTTCCGAATCTACCCAATTTAGATAGGCGAGACAATCGAACAAGACGAAAAAGTCTTGCAATTCTAAAAAATCTAAAGACAATATCTAAAGGTATGATAGCAATTATTTCAATCCAAGAAGTTTTAAAAAAAGAGATAGTAGAGCCTTTCCACCTTTTGTATCGAAACCATAAGTCTACTGCAAAAATTGCACAAACAACAAAATCAAAAATTTCAACAAATCGACTGAATTGAAGGTTATCAACAAGCCAAACATCTGCAAGAGCAAGTCCTAACACAAGTAGTACAAGTACAATCATAGCTGTTTCAATTTTTTCCTGTAGAGTACTATTGTGAAGAATCATGTTGTAAAGAGTGGTGAAAATTTTAATAAATTTTTTAACTGTTTTAACTACTTTTTGTTTTAAGAATTGAAACAAGGAAGGGCTCACCTCCAAAAAAATCTCCCTCTCTATTTTAGCACATAATCCCCAATATTTATAGTCAAATTTTAGTACAATCTTTGCAAGTAGAAAAGTGAATAAAAAAAGCTTATAAGTTTGATTTTTAACTAAATCTAAACCAGTTTACTAATTGTAAAATGTCTTATATTTATGATGAATAAAATGTTAGAAAACATTACTGTAGCATTAATTTTTCTAACATCAAAGGCTCAATATATTTACCGTCCTTATATGCTCTCATATTTCCACCTGATATTTCATCAATTAGGACAATTTGATTATTTACTCGACCAAATTCTAGCTTAATATCATACAATTCTAAATTCTTTTTTGCCAATTCGTCTTTAATTACATTAGAAATTCTTTTAGTTAAATCTTTTAGCTGTGCATATTCGTCTGTAGTTAATATATTAAGCATGTTGAGAGCATCTTCACTTATAGGAGGATCTCCTCTTTCATCATCTTTAAGGGTTATTTCTACAAATGCATCTAAAGGTTGACCTTCTTCTGCATACATTCCATATCGACGCAGGAAACTTCCCACAGCTCTATAGCGACAGATAACTTCTAAACCCTTCCCAAACATAGTTGCAGGTTTTACTGTCATTGTTGACTCATCAATGTTTGCATCAATGAAGTGAGTTGGTATATTCTTTTCATTTAGCTTTTCAAAAAACATTTTTGTCAGCCTAAGACCGGCTTTTCCAGCTCCATCTATAGTTAAACCTACAGTATTAGCTCCTGGATCAAATTTCCCGTCCTCACCAGTAACATCGTCTTTAAATTTTAAAATATAATTTCCGCTTTCTAATTCATATACATCTTTGGTTTTGCCTTTATAAATCAGTTTCATTCTTTCTCATCCTCTCTATTAATATTATTGTTATTTCAGCTAAAGATTATAATCAAATAAGTAAGTTTTGCTGTAATAAACATATAAACTATAACTTCTTAAAAAGTGTCTTGTAGCTCTTAATACAAAGGTTTATTAAACTTTTTTAAGAAGAATAGTATAACACACAAAAATAGTATACAATAATATGGTATCGCTGGCAATGGTGAATTAAGTGTGGCACATACATTAATCAACACTCTGTTTACAGCTGCCGCTTGAATATGATATTATATTTATTATTATGATTGGATGGAGGAATTAGAAATGCTTAAGATTACAAGCAGAGAAATAAGAGAAATTTTTTTGAAATTTTTTGAAGATAAAAATCATTTAAGAATTTCGGGATCATCAATAATTCCATCAAATGACCCGACATTATTATTCATAAATTCAGGGATGGCTCCTTTAAAAAAATATTTTACAGGGGAAGCTCAGCCACCGAATCCAGATTTATGTAATATTCAGCCTTGTATTAGAACAATTGATATTGATGAAGTAGGTGACAGACACCATTTAACTAGTTTCGAAATGCTAGGTAGTTGGTCAATAAATAACTATTTTAAAGAAAAGGCGATATCTTTAGCTTTTCAACTTTTAGTAAACGGACTTAAAATTCCTAAAGAAAAACTTTATGTAACTGTATTTGAAGGTTGTAAGGAGCTAAATCTTTCTCCTGATAATGAATCAGCTAAGGTGTGGGAAGAGCTTGGAATTCCAAAAAGTCATATTGTATATCAGCCATTTGAAGATAACTTTTGGGGCCCGGCTGCTGAAACAGGACCGTGTGGGCCTTGTACAGAGGTATTTTATGATACTGGTGATGAATATGGAGATGAATACGTGGAAGGTGGTCATTTTGACACTGAAAGCAGGTATATTGAGATTTGGAATGCAGGGGTTTTCATGCAGTTTAATAAAAACTCAGATGGGACTTATAGCAATTTAAAATTTAAAAGTGTTGATACCGGAGCAGGTCTTGAAAGACTTACAATGGTGTTAAATGGTTTGAAATCTGTTTATGAAACGGATTTATTAAAGCCTGTTATAGATCAGGTTGCTTTACAGGCAAAAGTTAAGGATTCTTTAAGCCCAAAAGTTATGAGGACTATTACAGATCATCTTAGGACAACTGCATTTATTCTTTCAGAAGGTATAAAACCGTCTAATGATGGCAGAGGATACATACCAAGACGCCTGATAAGAAAATGTGCTGCTTTAGCATTAAAGGCTAAAATTGAAGACTTTGACTTTGTTTCAGTTTTAAATAAGATAATTGAACAGTATTCTGATTTTTATGCACAGTTTAAAGAAAACAAAGAAGATATAATATCCACTTTTGAGAATGAAAGAACACATTTTCAGCAAGTACTAAAAGATGGATTCAAAAGATTGGAGAAAATAACAGGTAAACAAAATTTCAAAATAAGTGGAAAAGACGCATTTATATTGGTTTCTACATTTGGAATACCAATTGACCTGATACAGGAATATGCTGATGAAAAAGGTGGAAGTGTAAATATAGATGAATTTAAAAAAGAATTCAAAAAACATCAGGAAATTTCAAAGAGTCCTTCATCAGGAAGTGATAGTGAAGACGGAGCATTAAGCTTGAACAAATTAGAAGATGCTTTAAGTGATATTTCTGAAACTGAATTTTTAGGTTATGAAGTTTATGACTGTGAAGGTACTATATTAAGTATTATTAAAGATGGTGAAAAGGTAAGTAATGCAAAAAGTGGAGACAAGGTATTGATAATAACTGATAAAACTCCTTTTTATGCTGAAGGTGGAGGACAAGTTCCAGATGTTGGAGAGCTTATAACATCTGCTGGAAAAGCAAATATTATTGATGTTCAAAAAAATGATAATGATACCTTTGCACATTTAGCTGTTGTAAAAGATGGAGATTTGAATGCAGACTCAAATGTAAATATGAAAATAGACAGTGAAAGAAGATTAAAGATACAGGCAAATCACTCTAGTGTGCATCTTTTGCAAAGTGCATTGAGAAAGATACTTGGTGATAGTATAAATCAGGCTGGATCTTTAGTTGAAGAAGATAAACTGAGGTTTGACTTTCAATATGATGACAAATTAACAGATGAAGAAATTGACATTGTCGAAAAGCAGGTTAATGAATATATACAAATGAATATTCCTCTTACAACTGAGGTTACAACATTAAATGATGCAATGAAAAAAGGTGTTTTGGCTTTTTTTGGTGACAAGTATGGGGATAGTGTAAAAGTTGTACAGTTTGGAGACATATCAAAGGAATTATGTGGAGGTACCCATATTAGTGAAACTGGAAAAATTGGCTGTTTCAAAATCCTTTCAGAAGGTAGTGTTGGAAGAGGAACAAGGAGGATTACAGCAGTTACTGGTAATACTGCCATAGAATATACTCAAAATCAAATTAAAATATTAAAAGAAGTTGCATCAAAACTAAAGGTTTCACCTGAGAATGTTTTATCTAAGTTAGAGTCTTTATTAAAAGCACCTAAGAAGAAGGAGAGTTCGGAATTTAAGCCTCTGGACAAGACGGAAATTCAAGAAAACACAAAGACATCTGAAAATTCTCAAAAATACTTTGTAAAGGTTTTTGACGAGTTTTCTAATGAGATTCGTGATGAAGCAATAAGGATTTCAGAAGTTATTCAGGGAATAGTATGCTTTATATGTAAAGTTGAAGACAAATTAAGAGTTATTGTTGCAGTGGATAAACCTATTTCCAAAAAGTATAATGCCAATTTAGTAATTAAAAATGCTTTAAAATATATTGACGGAAAAGGTGGAGGCAAGCCACACTTAGCTTTAGGTGGAGGTGCCAATACAGAAAATTATAAAAAGATTGTTGAAGAGTTTGATAAAATTATTGATAGTATATAAAGTTAATAATTCAAAAAGGGGCAGAAGCTACGCTTTTGCCCCTTTTTTTAGAAAAAGTTAATAAATAAAGATAAGAATTATTGGGTATAAATAGTTTAATAAAATTTATCAAAAATGAAATGAGGTAATATATTTGTCAATAGGTTATGCATGTATTGCATTAGGTGTTAGAGAAGGGAAGTTAAAACGTTGCATTTTAAATAAAGCCAGTGAGGACAAATTAAGAGATGTTATTGATTCAAACCTTTCTGCACTTGAAAGTATTATAAATTATAATATTAAAAATGGTGTTAAGCTTTTTAGAATAAGCTCAGATATTATACCTTTTGCATCTCATCCTATTAATCAAATTAAATGGTGGGAAGATTATGAAGATAAGTTATTAAGGATTGGAGAAAGGATAAAGAAGGGTAATATAAGGGTTTCAATGCATCCAGGACAGTATAGTGTATTAAATTCTAATAATTCAGAAGTTGTTTCAAATGCAATAAAGGATTTAGAGTACCACAATAGATTATTAGATAAATTAAATGTCGATAAATCTTGCAAGATAGTCTTACATGTTGGGGGCGTTTATGGCAATAAACAAGAAGCATTAGAAAGGTTTTGTAACCATTACGACTGTCTTGACGAAAAAATCAAACAAAGATTAATAATTGAAAATGACGAACGATGCTATAATATAGAGGATGTTTTAAATATAGGGGTAAAGAAGAATATTCCTGTAGTGTTTGACATTTTACATCATCAAGTAAATTTACCAAAGAAAGATTTAAATTATGTTGATTGGATAAAACTTTCCAGTAAAACATGGAATGGTTTTGATGGAAAGCAAAAAGTTCATTATTCAGAACAATCTAAAACTGGTAGGATTGGGGCACATTCAAGTACTGTAAGCATTAATGAATTCTTAAGTTTTTACAATAAAGTTAAAGATTTAGACATTGATATTATGTTAGAGACAAAAGATAAGAATTTATCTTGCTTAAAATGTATATATTCCACCCAAGAAAGCATACCGAGAAAGTATATTGAAAAGGAATGGGCTAGATATAAATATCTGGTTATGAGCAAATCTTATGCATTATATAGAGAAGTTAGCAAATTATTTAAGGATGAAAAAAATGCTAAAGATTTATCGCTAAAATTTTACAGACTTATTGAAAAGGCTCAGTGTACAAATTATTCTAAATCTGATGAGGAAAATACAGCTTTACATATATGGGGTTACTTTAAGAAATTTGCATTGGAAAAGGAGAAGAAATTATTTTTTGAAAAGCTTGAAAAAACTAAAAGTGAAGATGAGGATATAAAACTTATAAAGAAATATTTATATAAACTTGCTGACAAATACGAAAAAGAGTATCTTTTAAGATCCCATTATTTTTTGGGGTATTGAAACAAATATTATAAAAAGGACGCAATTACCTTACAATTACACCCTTTTCTAAAATTATTGACAGTATATAAACTGTAGCATATCTATTTATCAATAACTGTTTGGTTTTCTTGTTGCTGAGATTTTGAACATAACTCTATCTTAATATTAAGATAGAGTTATGTAAGTTTATGACTTAATCAGTCTAAGTACAATTTTGGAAACATATCACTCCAATTCACAAACCTGAATCTTTCTAGGGTTTGGAATTTTAAATAGTATTCGCCAGATCTATTGTGATAAAATCCTGCATTAACAGTACCAGATACAATATATTCGTTTGAATTGGATGAAACCCTAGTTATTTGAATATTTGGTTTATAAGTTACTGCACGTCCACGGCTCAGCTTCATTATTTCTGGATTAATAAATTCAATTCTAAAGTCGCTTTCAGAAATACCTTGCCAGCTAAGATCCTGTACTCTTGCACTAAAAGTTGCTATTGCTTCGTCATTCACATACGTAAAATCACTTATATCTGCCTCGGTAACAGTTATTATATCTGTATCTATATTTTCATTATAAACAACTGTTACTGCTTGTTGCTTCCATCCATTTATTGGGCTATATGTAATTATGTTTAATTCATATGTTCCTTCTGATTGAAATGAAAAATGCATTCTCTCTTGAAAATATTCGCCCATTGTAGGAGCAACCTGGTTACCAGTAATCCAAACATTATAAGAATCAACAGATGGATCAGCTGACAAGAAAGATAAATATTTTGAATCGGTATATATAGTATGGATTTGATTATTTGTATAATATACGTGAGTTGCCTGCACAGGTGCTAGAATTCCCTCCGTTGCATTTGCAAACGAAATATTTCCTAATAACGACGTCATCATGATACCTAACATCAAAGTTAATAAAACTATTTTTTTTGCTTTTGACATTATAAATTCCTCCAATCGTATTTTAAATTACAAGTTTAGTTTATTATTACGAGCCCATAATATTGTTTATATATTATCATATAAAATAAAGACAAAATAGTGACTTGAGTCACTATTTTGTTTTTGAAAGTATAAGGGAGGTTTTTATGATTCTTATCTTAGTATTTTTTAAAAAACTTTGACTTCTATTAAGGCTTTTTTATCCTCTGATTTGGTAAATGTGATGAGAAGTATGTTAGTTAATGGATAAAAAAGCTAAAAGGCTATTGCAAGTATATATTATTCATGATAAAATATGAGTGCGTTCATAAATGAGCGTGTTCATATTTTATAAAAAGGATGATTATATGGGATTAAGAAGTGAAAAAAAGAAAGTTATACGTGAAAAGATTTTAAAAGCTGCCAGTGAACTTCTTTTGATAAATGGTTATGAGAATACAACTACAGATCAAATTGCTGAAAAAGCAGGAATAGGTGTAGGAACTCTCTATAATTACTTTAAATCAAAAGCTGATATATTCATAGAGGTATTTGCAGAAGAATTTGAGGATGATGAAAACATAATAGAAATAAAAGAATATAGCATTGAATGCATTTCAGATATAATTTTATCCTATGGTATGATTCATATAAAAAAGGTTATGAATTTTAATAAAAATATATTAAAGGATTTGGTGGTAGCAGCATTTGGAATGTACAAGAAAAATCCTAAGCTTTTTAGAAAATTGATTGATATGGATTATAAAATGATGGATAAATTTGCTTTGATGATAAACAGTTTGAAAGACAAAAACATTTTGTCCCATGAGGTTAATACAAAAGATGTAGTTGAACTGATATATAGTGCCATGGCATATGAGTTTTTTATATACTTATTTGAGGATGATAAAGATATAGATGAAATAAAAGAAAATATTAGACGAAAAGTGAAGTTAATACTAGGAACAGCAAAATAGTAGACTCTTTTAGCTATAGCTAAACATCGGAGCTGTAGGTGGGGATTCTACTATGTCTAAGGATTATAATTATTTTTTGAGTATTCCTTAACATCTGAAAGCAGGTGAAGAATAATGAGTATAATACTAAAAGCGACTAATCTTTCTAAGTTTTATCAAATGGGTGAGGTTCAGGTTAAAGCACTAAATGAGGTAGATTTTGAAATCTATCAGGGTGAATTTGTTGTTGTTTTAGGGCCTAGTGGTTCTGGAAAGAGTACCATGTTAAATATGATTGGAGGCATGGATAAGGCTACTAGAGGAGAAATATTTTATAAAGGGAACCCTCTACATAATGCAACAGAAAAGCAGTTGACTCAATATCGCAGAAATGCAGTAGGCTTTGTTTTTCAGTTTTATAACCTTATGCCAAATCTAACATCACTAGAAAATATCAAACTTTCTGTTGAGATAGCAAATAATGCTTTAGATGCTGATATGGTAATGGAAGAAGTGGGGCTTTTAGATAGGAGGAATCACTTTCCGTCCCAGCTATCAGGTGGACAACAGCAAAGAGTTGCTATTGCAAGGGCGGTTGCAAAAAATCCTGACATTTTGCTATGCGACGAGCCTACAGGAGCATTAGATACATCTACTGGAGTTCAGGTTTTAAAAGTGTTGCAAAGCTTTAATCAAAAACACAGAAAAACAGTAATCATTATCACCCATAATTCGTCTATAGCAAAAATGGCAGACAGGGTTTTTCATATGCATGACGGGAAAATAGATAAAATAGAAATTATTGATACTCCTATGCCACCAGAGGAGGTGGAATGGTAAGTGCTACATAAAAAAATGCTGCGAGATCTTCTCAAAAATAAAGTAGCCTATTTAGCATGTTCAGTTATTATAGCTATAGGTCTTATGATATTTGTTTCAATGGAAAATACATATATTAATTTAAATAAATCCATGAATTACTTTTACAATGAATATAACTTTGCAGATGCTTTTGCAACTGTTGAATCAATGCCATTAAACCATTTAAGAGGAATAACAGATATTCCAGGGATTGAACAAGTATCAGGCAAGCTTGTAAAAGATGTAAGGGTTTTATTTTCAGATAGAGAGGATAATGTGTATCTTAGACTTGTATCGGTGGACTTAGAGGAAAATGAAAGATTAAATGATATATGGCTTATGGAGGGAACTGAGTTAGAAAAGAGCAAGAGAAATATATGGACAGGGATAAAATTTTATGATGCTAATGAGTTAAATTATGGAGATGATATAGAAGTTATAATAAACGGAAAAGTTACAGAGTTAAATGTTATAGGAAAAGCACAAAGTCCTGAACATGTATATGTTATGAAAGATATAACAGATTTTTATCCTTCTGATAAAGAGTTTGGAGTAGCATATATCCCATATGATGTCATGGAAACTCTCTTTGATTTTAATGGAACTATTAACGAAATATCATTTAAAGTAGATTCTTCACATTCCTTTGAAGATATTAAAAGCCAGTTAGAAAGCCGACTTAAAAAATATAATGTTTCAAATATCGTAGAAAGAAAAGACCAGTTAAGTAATTTTATGCTAGCAGAAGAAATGAAACAAATAGAAAAAATGTCTTCAAGCATACCTATATTATTTTTAATAGTAGCAGCTATAATATTATGGATAATGTTAAAAAGGATGGTAGAACATCAAAGAATGCAAATAGGCACATTAAAGGCATCAGGATATTCATCTTTTCAAATACTTATGCACTATGTTTCATATAGCGTTGTAATTGGAATAATTGGAGGTATTGTAGGTGGCGTTTTTGGCTTTATTATTTCTGATGTAATGATAATGATGTACCAGGACATATACTCATTGCCTAATTTAGAAAGTGAAATTTCTGTGGTCTATTTTTTAATGGGTATAATTATTTCTGTTATTTTTAGCAGTATTGCTGGGGTATTAGGAGCTAGAGGAGTGCTAAAACTTGAACCTGCTGAATCTATGTGCCCACCAGCACCTGTCTCAGGTAAGAAAATATTGCTAGAAAATGTAAATATATTCTGGGAGGCTCTAACAGTACAGGGTAAAATGGCAGTTAGAAATATTTTTAGAAGTAAGGGTAGGAGCTTATTTACCTGTATGGGGATTGCATTTGCCTTTAGCTTAATGGCAGCCCTTTTTTCTTTTGTAAATATGTTTGATGTAATAATTATGGATACCTTTGAGTATGTGCAAAAATATGATATGAAAGTTACTTTTTATCCACTACAGAATGTAACACCTATTATAAGGGAATTGGAAGCAATAAGTGATGTGGATTTGGCAGAACCTATGTGGGAAGTTCCTGTAACACTGACAAATGAGCATAGAAAAAACGATACAATAATTTTAGGGTTAAAAAGTAATTCGGAATTGTATCATGTTGTAGATGAGAAAAAACATAGAGTGACAATTTTAGAAGGTGGCATAATGTTAGCAGAACCACTTGCTAAAAAGCTTGACGCAAAAATAGGTGATATTTTAGATGTAGAGACTCCATTTACCCAAAAAGAAAATTTGCAAATTGGTGTAGCAAATATTGTTCCACAATATATAGGAACTAATGGATTTATGATATTAGAAGATCTTAATGCTCTTTTAGGACATAGAGATGCTGGTAATTCAGTATTATTAAGACTTCCACAAGAATCAACGGGAGAAATAAAAAACAGACTAAATGAATCTAAAATTGTTACATCTATTGAAGAAATAGATCAGACTAGAGAAAAGTATGCAGAATTAATGGAACAGGCATTTATAATGCTTTATGTAATGGCTTTAATGGCTATATTAACAGGATTTGCCATAATATACAATTCTGGATTAATATCTTTTTCAGAAAGAGAAAGAGAGTTAGCATCTTTGAGAGTAATGGGAATGAGCAACGGAGAAGTTATGGAAGTTCTTTCGTTTGAACAGATTTTTCTAGGGATTGTTGGAATTGTAGTAGGTATTCCACTTACTTATTTTTATAATTACCTACTAGTAGAGAGTTTTGAGACGGATTTTTATAATTTTCCAATGGTAGTTAAACCAGAAGTGTTTTTATATGCACTTTTAGGTACGGTGTTAGCGACTTTTTTTGCTTATCTTTCTATACGAAAGAGGGTGAAAAATCTTAGCATGGTTGAGGTGCTAAAAGAACGAGAATAATATAATTTTAAAATCATTGTATAAGTGAGGGTGATGTTATGAAAAAAGCAGTAAAATGGACAATAGGCGTAATAATTATAATAATGATAGGGGCATATGTAGTATATGAAATGATAAAACCAGTTGAAGTAGAATTGTTAAATGTCCAATCTGGTGAAGTTGTTCTGTCATTTAAAGAGGAGGGGAAAGTTGAGCCAGTATTAAAAAGAGATATATACACTATTTTGACACAAAAAATTGTTGAACTTAATATAGAAGAGGGGCAGTTTGTAGAAGAGGGAAGCATAATTGCATGTCTTGACAATGAGGCTATAGAAAAACAGATAAATATACTGGAAGTACAAAGAGACAATATGATACAACTTAAAAATATGACATTGAAGGAACTAAAAAATCAGATAGAGCAGCAGCAACTTATGGTTCAGGAAACAGCCAGACAAATTGATACCAGTAAAAAGGAACTTGAAAGAATAAAAAGCCTTTTTGAAAATAATTCTGCAAGCAGTGTAGAGGTGGAAACTGTAGAAAATCAGGTTAATCTTCTTGAAGGAACGCTAGAGAAGCAAAATTTAGCACTTTTGCAGATGCAAACACAATATAACAATCCTAAAAGTGAAACGGTGGGGTACCACAGTTCCAATGTAGATACAGTTGCTTCCCAGATAAGACAATTAGAAAGTCAACTTAAGGATAGTATTATAAAAGCACCTATAAGTGGAATTATAGTTGATTTAAATTATAGAAAAGGTGGAATAATTAGTCCTCAGTTACCACTTTGTACATTGTATCAGCCAGATGATTATCGTATTGAAGTTATGGTTTTATCAGAGGATGCTGTAAATCTTAAGAAAGGAATGATTGTAGACTTAACGCAGAAATTATCAGGAGGAGATATCCAGTTTACAGGGGAAATAGGCTATATAGCTCCAGCGGCAACTGAAAGTTTATCTTCATTAGGTTTAAAAGAACAGCGAGTAAAAATGCACATTAAATTAGTAGAGCAAAAGGGTGCAGTCTTATCACCGGGATTTTCTGTTGATGTAGAGTTTACAACATTTAGAGAAGACAATTTAATTACAGTTCCTAAAACTAGCTTATTTAAGTCAGATGGGAAAGATACCCTATGGATTGTAGAAGACGGTAAAGCAGTAATGAGATATGTTGAAAAAGGTATTAGTACTGATGTGGATACAGTTATAACTGAAGGTATTGTTGAAGGTGAATATATAATAAAAAATCCAAATATAGACGGATTAAGTGTTGGAAAATCTGTTGTTGAAATAAAATAAGACAATGAAGATATTTATGGTGTTAATATTTACAAAACTGTTGTAATGCTACAAAGTTCACGACTGTATTAAAATGATAACATAGTTAAAAATAAACAAATTAAAACTTTTAACTTATACTGCTTTCTAAATCGATATCTAACTTTTTTTCATTAAAAAACACCCTTATTCTTAGTTTAATTAAAGTTTACTTTCTAAATTCTAATTTTCTAATTAGAAGAAATATTTATATAAACTTGCTGACAAATACGAAAAAGAGTATCTTTTAAGATCCCATTATTTTTTGGGGTATTGAAACAAATAATGGGATCTTAAATTATCTAGTGGATACAGATTATGGAATCACAACTGATTTATCTATAAGCTTCGGAGAACCATCTTTAAATTCAAACATATACATTACCTCAGAATATGAAGATGAATCTGGGTTTTCGTACATCAAGGTATAGATTCTATCATCAGTAGATAAAATTGGGTCCACAAATATTATAAGTGATGGTGTTTCAAGGGGTACAAATTGAAAACGAACTTGTTCAACACCTAGAAGATCTTCGTAAAGTTCTTTAAGTTTTCTATTGTTTAAAAGGTCATCAAATATCAATGTGACTTCTGCATCATTTATACTGATTAGTTCTAATCCATACTTTTCATTTAATTCATTCCATTCATCATATTGTCCAACTTTTATTTTTTCTAATGTTTCTTCATCAAATTTTATAGTAAAATTGCTTTTATTAAAACGATAATTGTGTTGAGGTGAGACATTTGAAATTTTAGGAAATTCCTCGCTAAAAGTAGATCTTATAAGAGAAAGCTCGTCCTCAATTTCATATATCAAATTTTCAGAAGGAATAATTTCATCGCAAAGAAGTGAAGCTAAATACTTAGATTCTGCTTCTTCATCTGAAAGGTCTGTAAACTCACTTAATTCTAATTTAGCAGTAGTTTGAAAATCCCCAATATATGAAGTAACAGTTGTATCAGCAGAAACACCATTAAAACTATCTAGATTTGAGAAAGATGCTATTTCAACAGTTTGACTAAATCTATTATCTTCATCTAATAAAAGTTCCTTTTCTTCTAAATCTTCAATGGATGTAGTTACAGTTGCACGATTTCCACTTGCATGACCTTCAAGATATAGTTTTATGACTCCAGCTTCTCCAAATTCAGAACCCTGTGTTTCTAAATACCAATGTTCCTTGTCAATTATTATACCTTCGTCATTAACAATTTGTTTGAGTAAGTCTAAGTCATTTTCATCAACAATCCCATCTTCATTAATATCTGCAATAATCATTTTAAGTGGAGAAAGAGTTTCTACTTCTCCTGAAAGAAAGTCCTCTAAAATTTCTATATCTTTATAGGTATGTTGTTCATCACCTGTTAAATCTCCAAGGATATATTCAACATCATTAGAAGGGAATTTATCAATGATTTCCAATGTATATCTTTGCATTAATGCAAGATCAGTAGAATCAAAAACCCCATCACCGTTTATGTCAGCAATCATAAGTTGTTCTGGAGTTAGAGGGTTTGAAGAGGTAGCGTTTAAAAGAGTTCTTTTAGCTAGAACATAATCTGATGAATCAATTTTACCGTCATAATTAAAATCACCTTTTATAAGTTGTCTATAATATGGTGACTCAGAAACATTACAGGTTATAGTCCAAAAATCCGAATAAACAACCTGGTTATCTTTGTTTTTAGCAAATATACAATACTCTTTTCCATTAACTAAATCTTCTTCGCTTCCCTCATCTAAAGGTAAAATATGATATGTATATCCCATAGAGTCAGAACCACCAATTATTGAAGGCTTAATATCTTCAAAAGAATCAATGTATTCCACTTCAATATCAATTGTATTTTCAGTAAAATCAATTACAGGCTCTCCAATTTGTCCAGGGAGAGTGACTTCAAAAGGAGAATAATCCTCATCCAGTGTAAGGCATTCAATGGTAAAATCTTGTGTTTCTACTAATTCACCAAACCTTGTCTCAAAATTTACAGTATATTGAACAGGGTTTTCAGGATCAGAAAAATCCTGTGATTCCGGTGAGCTGTAGTTATATCCTTCGATAGTTAAAAAAACTCCACTAGGGTTATTTAGTGTTCTTTCAAATGTTGGTGTTAAAGAAGACAAATCATAATCTTGTGGCATTAGGGAAATAATGCGTTCTTTAGAGTGGTCAACTATTGGTTCTCCAATTTGTCCAGACAAATATAATTTATATATAGGTAAATTGTTGACAAATTGATTAAGCTCAGAAAAATCTACCGCATAAGGTGGTTTATCATCAATTGCATACTTGGCTCTCATAAGCGTACTTCCACCTATAGCTTCTAAATAGTACCAAAAAGAGTCATCTTGTGTTCTTATCGCTTTGTCTGTTTCTACTGATAAAACACCATTGAAAAATTCATCACCGAACATTCTTGCCATAAAAGTTTCACCTGATGGCTGTTCCACTTCAAAAGGTGTTGGATCTGCAGGTCCTCCAAAACTGATAAATGAAGAACTAAGCAGCACAACACACAAAAACAGTGAAAAAAGACATTTTTTTGTTAACATAAAATCCGCTCCTCCCAAAAAAAATAATTTAATGTTATTATATCATAGAATGAGGGGGGATGGGCAGTAATTTAGGAAATTAAGTTTGTGTTAAGTATGTACAATGAAAGTTTATTGAGGGTGTTTGCATTATTTTCCAAAAGTGTCTTTTATGCAAGGCCATTTAAGGGGGTCTCCTGTAAAGTAGCAGGAGCCACCGTTTTGCTTGGATTTATACAACATTTTATCGGCTTTGCTAATTAGTAATTTTGCCATGTTATCAAAATAAGATTGAGGAATTGGACGGGGAATGTCTTGATCTTTCAAATTATGAATTTCTATTCCGCAAGCACCTATACTGCATTCCACTGGAATGTTTTCTAAAGATCCTTTAACTTTTTTTTTTTTTAAATTTTTTTGTATTCGTTCAATAACTATATGTAAGTTTTCTAATGGGGTATTTGGCATGAGAATTGCAAATTCATCTCCACCATAACGTCCTACAAAGTCGGTAACTCTTGTAGATTGTTTAAGTACCGAACCCATTATAGAAAGTGCTTGGTCACCTGCAAGATGACCTGCATTATCGTTTATGTATTTAAGTTTATCCATATCTAGCATAATTAAGCTTAAGGGTAATCGTTGGCGAAATGATGTACGCAGTTCCCGTAGCAGCCATTGTTCAAAGAAACTTCTAACATAAACTCCGGTTAACTTATCATTTGTGGCTGTTGAAAATAATCTCATATTCTGAATTGCAACAGAAGCTTGGTTAGAAAAAACCTGAAGTATCTCCATGTCCTGCTTTGTACTAATGTACTGATCAAGATAAACAATCCCCAGTACATTATCACCTAAAACCAATGGTATTGCTGTATAATCATCAGAAATATTTATGTTTGCCTTTCTTAATATATCGTAAAGTGTATTTATTTTTGAAGGTTCAAGACAGCTTTCTAGACTTTTATGGTGACTAAATTTCCCTGTAGCAACGTGAATCTCTAGATTTGTTTCTTCTTTTAGCATTGCCAAAAAAGAATCGGATACAGCTTTATTTATTTTAATACTGTGCTCCTCTGGCAGTATTGCTAGAAAAGAATTAACCGCCCCAAGAAGACCTGTTATTTGAATAAGAATACCCTTTAATAAGCTGTCAAGAGATTGAATTTTATGCAATTCTGGTGTCGCATCAAGAATATACTTCAATCCATTGCGACTTTTATATAGCATCTGAGATATACTAGAAGCTCTTAATGCTGCGTCAACCCATAATAGTACTTCTTCAGATTGATTAAATTTGCTATAATATCCTTGTACATCAAGTTTGTGCATCATTTCACGAGAGAGTTTTTCACCTGCGTTATTTGTCTGAAAGATAACTTGTATATATTTATTTGATTTTCGAAGCTCAGTAACTATAGCTTCACTAGTTGGTTTGTCAGGCAAAAAATAATCTATTATTAATAAATCAAAATACTGTTTTTGTAATAAATATAAAGCTTCAGAACTGCTTGTAGTTGTAATTACTTCATGAGTTTCATTACCTAATAGCGATGCTATATAGGTTCTGTGTTCTTTTTCATTATCCAGCAGCAAAATTCGTCTTTTACTTAGTGAAGTCATATTTTTTAGTTTAGTCATAGATGATTCCTCCCGATATAGATAATATAATGCATAAATTATATCGGTATAATTTGATTTTTATTTGAATGTAAATTAGATTAAATAAAAATTATTTAGTTCATACCCAGTTCATAATTAACATTTAAAATAATAGTATATACATCAAGTTGGAATATGTAATAAAATTAGCTGAATTTTAAAACTTAGAAGGTAATGGGGGTTGAATTGTAAGTGAGTTTTAAACAAAATAAAGATTTTAAACAAATAAAAACAGAGTTAATTAGATTTATGATGATGTATAAATTTGCATTAGATGAGTTTAATACAAAAATAGATATCTTGAAACAGGAATTTTGCTATATTCACGATTACAATCCTATTGAACATGTTAAATCGAGATTAAAAACTCCAGAGAGTATTATGAAAAAACTTAGAAGGAAGGGGTGTGAAATTTCACTTCCTTCAATAAGAGAAAATATTCAGGACATTGCAGGAGTTCGAATTACCTGTTCATTTATTTCAGATATATATGAGTTAAGTGAAATGTTGCAAGCTCAAAAAGATATAAAGTTGGTTAAATGCAAAGATTACATAAAAAGTCCAAAGCCCAACGGCTATAAAAGTTTACACCTAATATTAAAGGTGCCTGTTTTTATATCAGATAGAAATGAAGAAACTTATGTTGAAGTGCAAATTAGAACAATAGCTATGGATTTTTGGGCTAGTTTAGAGCACAAAATTTATTACAAATATGACAAAGGTATTCCAGAAAGATTAAAAGGGGAGCTTAAAGAAGCGGCAGATTCGGTAGCAGAGCTAGATAGGAAAATGGAGGGTATTCATAAAGAAATTAATCAGTTAAAACAGACTGATCAATTAGAGCCAGAGATTGATTTTGACGATGGAACTCAGGAAATTTTTATTAACAACCAACGTTTTTATCTTCCGTATGATTTTTTAACAGAGAATTTTAAAACAGAAAAATAGCAAGTATTTTTGTACATACTTATAAAATATATCCCTATTTGGTGGTGAGTCCATACGTTTATATGTTCTTGACTTACTAAGATATTCTATTTATAATTATAATTATAACGAATATTTTTTTTAGGAGTAAGTCAATAATAAAGCTCTGTTCAAAAATGGGAATTTATTATGGTTATTCCTTGGTAAGGGGAACATATGGAAGATTTAATTAAACTTGAAAATGTGTCCAAAGATTATGATGGTAATATTGTGGTGAAAGAGGTCAATCTATCTATTAGAAAAGGACAAACTATTGGTGTTATTGGTGCAAATGGCACAGGAAAAAGTACTCTTTTAAGGGTTATTGCAGGTCTTACTAAAGTATCCAATGGAAAAAGGTTACAAAAAGATAATATAAAAATAAATTATGTTCCAGAACACTTTCCAAAGATGAATTTTACACCAGTTGAATATCTTCATCATTTAGGATCATTTCAAGGTCTGTCAAAGTCTGAAATAGATCAGCATATTGAAGATTTATTTGATAGATTTAACATGAAGCTTATGAAACACACAATGATTAAATATCTTTCTAAAGGTTCTATGCAAAAGGTGGCTGTTATACAGTCACTGATGACAAAGCCGGATGTTTTACTTTTAGATGAACCCCTTTCAGGGCAGGATTTAGATTCTCAGGAAAGGTTTATACAAGCAGTACAAAACTTTAAAGAAGATGGGGTTTCTATTGCAATAGCCTGTCACGAAAACCATATTATTGAAAAATTAGCAGATAGGGTTCTTGTTATATCTAATAAAGTTATACACGGAAGTAAAGAGTTTACAACTAAAGTTATTCAATTTAAGTGTGAAGATGATCCTATATTAATGAATACTTTAGATCAAATGGAAGGTGTTATTAAAAGTGATGTATTGAAAGATCAGGTTCATGTGTATGTTAAGTCGCATTGTAGTAATCAATTGCTAAAAAAATTATTAGATAGAGATTGCTACATTATGTCTGTAAATAGTGTTATGGAATATGGTGATTGATATTAGAAATTTTAGAAAGGAATTTTTAGAATGATTAAGCAACTTTTGTTTTATAATCTGCGATACTATAGCAGATCTCATAAATTTATTGTACCTCTGGTAATTTACTTGGCTATGTTTGCAGTTTTATATTCTATTAAGCCTCTTGGGGTAATGAGTACATATGCCATGACTTCAATGATGACTTTTATAATTGCTGTATTGGTTGCTTATAGTTTTATGGAAATAGAAGACCCAGTCCAACAACAAATTGCTTTATTGAGTCTTAGAAATGACAATATGTATTATTTTAGTAAAGTTCTTTTTGTCTGGATTATTATTTCTATAATGAGCTTTGTAGTGGTGTTATATCCAAGTATATTTGGTTTTTTTGATAGAAGTGTAAAGGTAAGTGATTTTATAGTAGCTATGGTAGGGCACATTTTTTTAGCACTCTTAGGAGTTTGTGTTTCGGCTTTGTTTAACTCAAGACTGTTTAAAAATCGACAGTTTGCTATTTTAACTTTAATAATCGTTGTACTAATCTCTGTTGTTCAAAAGGCAATAATTACAAAATATCCAGCTTCTAGGTGGGGGCTCTATGTTTTACCGCCTGTTTCTTTTGTTGTTGATAAAATGACTAACTTTGAAGGGTTAGCAGATTTAGGATTCTTACTTTTAGCATTTGCCAGTTCTATAGCGTATTCTTTTATTATTTTAGTCCTATTTATAAAATTAATGAAAGTAAAAATCTTTTAAAAAATATGGTTATCTGCTTAAGTACAGACAACCATATTTTAGTTATTTCTCCTCTGGTTATATCTTTATCAAGTCTAAATAAAAGTGACTAAAGTCACTAAAGGTCACTTTTTTATGACTGCAATTAAATTGTTATACCAAAAGCCTATCTAATCCATGTCAATTTGTAAGTTTACATTAAAACCAGGCATTAAAAACCCATCGTCATTGTCAATGCTGGTCTCAACAAAAATGGTGGTCTCTCCATTTCTCCTAACAGCATTGCTTGCTATATATGTAATTTTTCCTGTGTATGTTTTTGATCTATCTGCTTGAGGCGATATTGTCAATTCAGATCCTAATGTTATGTCTTTTATAAATTCTTCTGGTATATTAGTTTCAACTATAATTTCTTCATGATTCATTAAGCTTATTAGTTTTTGGGAAGGGGATATAGATTCTCCTTCAACGTATGTCAATTCGTAAGCTATTGCGTTGTCTATACTTGAGATTATTTTGTTTTCATCTATATAGTCTTTGTTTAGTTTTTCTTTCATTAAATTAATTGTATTTTTTAAAGAGCTGAGATTTTCATCATTAAGTGTTTTAGAAGATGATTTTAAATTAATTGATAGTTGTAGCTGTTCAATTTCTTTTTGCAGGTTGTATTCAAGTGTAGAAATATTATTCTCAATTATACTTATGTTATTTTTGTAGCTTTGAACATTTCTTTCAAGAGTGTTTAGTTCAGATTTTGATATTGTACCACTTTCGAACAGAGATTTTTTTGCATTGAATTCCTCTAATGCTTTAGTATAATTTTCTTCTGCAACTAAAAGTTCATTTGACAACTTTTTTATTTCTGGGTAGCTTTTATTTGCAAGATGGCTTTGAAGCTTAGATAAGTCTTGTTCCAATTTGTCCAATTCCAATTTATCGTTTTGCAAATTTGACTTAAGTCTATGTAACTCAAGTTTTTTAGCACTTATTTCTTCTTTGTATTTATCATAGTTTATTGTGAATAGCAAGTCGCCTTTGTTTACGTTTTCACCTTCTTTTACATGAACTTTTTCTATTACAGCAGGAAAATCAATTCTTATATCTTCAATTTTTTTAGATTTAACAACACCAAAAGCATCTATAGTTTGCGTTAATTCTATAGAAGATTCAGGTGTGGAAGATTCTTCGCTATTAGATTGACATCCTGACCCAAGCAGCAAAGCACCTGCCACTATCCCAATAATTAATTTTTTCATTATTCATCCACTCTCCCATCTTTAAGATTAATTATTTTTTCACCATATTCAGAGGCTTCCTGTGAGTGGGTTACCTGAATGATGGTTTTGCCCTTTTCAATATTAATTTTTTTTAAAAGTTTCATAATTTCAGTTCCAGATTTACTGTCTAAGTTTCCAATAGGTTCGTCGGCAAGTATAATGTCCGGCTCATTAATTAGAGCTCTTGCAATTGCAACTCTTTGCTGCTGACCTCCTGAAAGTTCTCTGGGTGTATGATTTCTTCTGTCTGATAGTCCTACTACTTCAAGAAGTTCATCCAGCCTGTGTTTGTAGTTTTTAGTTTTTTTCCTATCTAGCAAAATAGGTAGCATAATATTTTCTTCAACATTTAAGTTGGGAATAAGATTGTAAAACTGAAATACAAAACCTATATCCTGTCTTCTCATAAGGCTCTCGTCCTTATCCTTCATAACCGAAAGTTCTTTCCCCTTTATTTTTATATTTCCAGAGGTAGGCTTGTCAAGAGCCCCTATTAAATAAAGAAGGGTGCTCTTTCCTGAACCAGAGGGACCCATGATGGAAACAAATTCACCGTTATGAATTGATAAGTTTATATCCTTTAGTACCTCTACATCTAAATTTCCCATTTTAAATGTTTTATATAAATTAGTTGCTTTAACTGCCACTTCCATAAATAAAATCTTCCTTTCATTATTATTTTAAACTTTATAAATGAGCTTATATTTTATATTTAAAACCACTACTTTTTATAAGGAGTGGCACTTTGTTTTTAGTTCAAGCCAAAGGAGTTCACTCATATTTTATAGCTTCAATAATATTTAGCTTTGATGACTTTAATGCAGGGCTAATACTTGCTGCAAGTGTTATAAAAACACCTCCTAAAAATGAGTACAAAAATATACCAAAGGAATAGTGCAGGGGTATCGGCAAGCTTATTACTTTTAGTACATAAGAGGCATTGAAAATTAGAATAGAGCCTGCAGATATACCAGCAAGACCGCCAATAATACCACCTGTCAGCGATTCTATAAACAGCATTTTAATAATCTGTCCCCTTTCCATTCCCACCGAGCGAAGAACAGCAAAAGAGTGTTTTCTTTCAATAAAGTTTATTACAAAATTATTTAGCACACCAAAAATTCCTATTATCATAGCCAAAATAGAAAACCCTTTTAATATAGAGAACATTTGACTGTTAGATTGCTCATTTCTTTCTTCCATATCAATCATTGTGCTGGTCCATATACCACTTTGGGGAAATCTTTCTTTTATGCTTTTTTCCACTTCATGAGGAGATAAATTGGTTTTAACATAAAAGAAAGGATAGTAATTTAAATTTGCATCTGTTTTTAAAAATCTTTCACTTACAATTGCATAGCTTCCATTAGACAAAATTGTGTCGATAAAGCCTGTAATAGTGTATTGTTTAACTTCTCCTGACAGTTCTAAGTCGATAACGTCCCCCTTATTTACTCCCATGCTGTCTTTTAAAGAGTTTGTTATAAGGATATTGCGTCCAGAGTCAAGGTTATCAAGGACTTCCTTGGGATTTCCCTCTATATGTACGTTCATAAAATCTAAATATCTAGAAGTATCAATTCCACATAAAGACATTAACCTTGTGTTTTTTTCATAAACCTCCACATTACGTAATTCATAAGTTCCATATACTGAGTCAACTCCTTCAACAGTATTGAGAAGTGCATGGAAATTTTGGTTAGAATTATATTTTTCAACCCTGATATCAAAGTTCATGGAACTATATGCATTTATAACTTCTATACCGACACTAAAGCTAATTATATTAATCATAAGAAGGCTAGAAATACCTATACCCAGTAGTGAAATATTATTAAAAATACTTTTGTTGTCTTTTAGGTTTTTAGTAGCTATAATACCTTCATTACCAAATATCCAAGAATATAATTTTCCAAATATAAATACTATTAAGTTTGTAATATAAGGTACAATGAGAACAATTGATATTATGGATAAAATCATACAGCTAGTATAAATGAACATTGAAGCTGATCCCAAACTTTGAGGGATAAATGGTGGCAAAAAAATTGCAAGAGTAAAAACAAGAATAGAAAAAATAAATTTCCAGTTCTTTTTTTTATGTTTTTGCTCTACAGAATTTAAAACAATATCTTTAACTGGTATTTTTGATACCTTTATTATTGGAATAATAGAACTAACAAAACCAATTAGAACAGCAACCAAAAATGAAGTAAAAAGCATTGAGAAAGAAAATTCAATTTGTGTTCCAATTCCAGTCATCCAAGCAGGTTTTGAAAGGTATGACATAATATATAAAATTCCGATTCCCAGTCCACAACCTGAAACCCCACCAATTATTCCGTATGAAAAACTTTCTAAAATTAAAACGAAATCAGTTCTTTTCCTTGTTGCACCTATACTTCTAAAAGTACCTATTACAGGTAGCCTTTCTTTAGTGAGTACCTTAAAAGATGAGTATATAATAAACACACTCATAATAAATACTATTAAAGTCATTAACATAAAAGTTGTTGTCAATGGAGCAATCTGATCGTTTATTTCTTCTGTTGAAAAAGGTTCTCTTACAGTGTATTGTGGATATTCACCTGACAATATATCTAAAGCTGCTTCTATGTTTTCAGGATTTTTAAGTTTTAAATATACTGTATTAAATCTTCCCTGTGCATTATAAATAGAGCCTAACGACTCTTCAGGTAAAAGAGCATAATTTGAAGAACCATCATCGGCAAAAATTCCTGAAGGATGAGCAATTGAATGAATCATAAATTTGTACATATTGCCCATGATTTCTAGGTCAATGTATTCACCTAAAGATAAATTATAATCATCTGCAGTTGCTTTACTTATAATTATTTGATACCCTTCAAATGATTCTTTATCAGCACCTTTATATATGGAAAAGGGATTCATTTTTTGCATATTGTCATAATCCATTCCCATTAGTGAAAAATTCAAAGATTCTGCTTGATTAGGTCTGTAGCTAGCAGAGCCACTAAGAGCACCAATAATATAATCAAATTTATCTCTGTGATTTTGTGCACCAGATGTTCTAAAAAATGGTGAAGGAGATTTTTCGTTTTGGCGTATTATAATATCTGAATCACCAAAATATTGTTTCATACTCTCTTCATATATTTTTATCATACTTCCTGACATTGCAATTGATGAAAAAAACAGTGCCGATGATACCATTATTGAAAATACTATAAGAAAAGTTCTGAATTTTTTCTCCCATATGTTTTTAATTATAAATTTTAGTATTATACCTATTGTTATTCCCTCCCCTTTTTAAGAAAATTCGCCAACGCTCGGGAACTTTCTTGTTCGATATAAAACTCTATGGTTCTACTCGACGGATGCTTCGTATACTGAGCACCTTTATTATATAATAAAACAAAAATAATGCATGCACAATAACTAGTACGATAATGTTTTTAAATAGTCTGAAAAAGTTTGAAAAAAGAAATGGCGAAGGATTATACAGGAGAATGGAGAATTATCAGCCCAAAAAAGAAAGGAATTGAAAGATAAATTAAATTATTTAAAAAATCACTTGACACACTGATGTTACTATATTAAAATATTTGAGTATGGTTAAATTGGTTCTATATGATTTGAACTAATATAAATTTATCTATAAATATGGTTTTGATTAAGGAGGTAAGAAGTTTAATGAAAACTTTTATGGCTAAGGCCAACGAAGTTAAGAGAAAATGGTATGTTGTTGATGCCGAAGGAAAGACTTTAGGAAGACTAGCTAGTGAAGTGGCAAAAGTTTTAAGAGGAAAGAATAAACCAGAATATACTCCACATGTAGATACAGGTGATTATGTGGTAGTACTAAATGCAGAAAAGGTTGTTCTTACAGGTAAAAAGATGGAGCAGAAATTCTACAGAAGGCACTCTTTGTATCCAGGTGGATTAAAGGAAATACAGTACAAACAATTTTTAGCTGACAAACCTGAAAGAGCTGTTGAGATAGCAGTAAAAGGTATGCTTCCTAAGAATAGCCTTGGCAGGGCGATGTCTAAGAAGCTTAAGGTTTATAGAGGAGCGGAGCACCCACATGAGGCTCAGCAACCCGAGAAACTAGAAATCAATATTTAATTAGAAGGGAGGTATAATTTTTTATGTCAAAGGTACAGTATTATGGAACTGGAAGAAGAAAGAAATCAATTGCTAGAGTTAGACTTGTTCCTGGAGATGGAAAAGTTCTTATAAATGACAGAAGTGTTGATGATTACTTTGGTTTGGAAACATTGAAGGTTATAGTTAAGCAACCTTTGTTACTTACTGATACATCAAGCAAGTTTGATGTGCTTTGCAAAGTAATGGGTGGAGGCTTTACAGGTCAAGCTGGTGCTATTAGACATGGAATTTCAAGAGCTTTGTTAAAGGCAGATGAAGAATTAAGACCGGCCTTAAAGAAAGCTGGATTCCTTACAAGAGACCCAAGAATGAAGGAAAGAAAGAAATATGGTCTTAAAAAAGCAAGAAGATCTCCACAGTTTTCAAAGAGATAATTTGTGTGTTTTGGAAATTTGGAAAGGTTTTTCTTTGTATTGAGAAAAATGTCAGAGGATGTTTTTTAGATAGATTTATCTGTCTGAGAAATATCCTTTTTTGATGGCAAAGAAAGTGCATTGCTTTCTTGCATCAAAAAAACTCCACCTTATGAGATAGGTGGAGTTTTAGAATTAGATGAAAATGTCACTTCTTAAGTTATTGCTTTGTTTTTAATATCTTTAAGCTTATTAGCCATAGGTTCTATCATTTTTTCAAAGTTTTCAAAATATTTTTTGTAATTACTGCTTAAAATAGTCATGTTTTTGTGAAAATTATCGTTAAATCCAATATCCTGAATGCTTCTTTTAAAGCTGCCAAGTACTTTAATTCTTTCCTTCATCTCTTCACTTAAATTCAAATAAGCCTTATCAACTTCTTCTGACATCTTTTCCCTGTAGTTTTCTATCATATCCGTTTCTGAAGATATAAGGGAATTAAACATTTCATTAAATTCTTCTTCCATTTCTTCAAGCCTGCCATCACTACCAGATAAAAACATTTCATTTATAGTTTCTGAATATTCAATAGGATTTGCATCATCTAAAAATTTTACTATTTCTCTCCATGCTTCTTCCTTTTGTGGAGTATCTATAGGTTCGTTTAAAAGCTTACCATACATTAAAGCCATTATTTTGCCAAAAATACCTGGAAATATTCTTCCTAGTTCCTTTTTCATAAAATTACATTGTCTTTTTTCATTAAGCTCTAGTACTTCATCAAGTACGGAAAGTCTTTTTAAAGTTGTTACTGAACCAGCACCATATTTCTCATACTCTTTTAGACAAGTATCTACTACATTCTTATTTTTTTTAATTCTATCCATGTCCTCTTCTAGTTTCTCTTTGTGCATTTGAAGCATTGTCTTTAAGTAATCAGGTTTCTCAAATAATCTCGCTATTTCCTTTACAGGCACATCCAGCCTTCTAAAAATTGATATCTGAATAAGCCTGTTTACATCTTCCACTGAGTAGTCCCTATAATTGTTGTCCTCATTTACATCAGGTTTTACTAGTCCTTGTTGTTCATAATAATTGATAGCTTTTTTAGTTAACCCTGTAAGTTCCATAACTTCGCTTATTTTCATAATTAACACCTCCTGATAACACTTTATTATATTCCCTAGGGGAACAGTCAAGAGATAAATAATTGTTTTTAGTTCGTAATAAATAGGTACTTGCTTTTTTTTATAATATCATATCAAATCCTGTTTTTTAATCTAAAATCAAAAAAATTATCCCAAATAACATACATTTGCTTTATTTATAAATTCATATGATGGAACTATATTAAAAGAGCTAGATACTCTTGATACATTACATTGATAGAATAATCCCCCGAAGAAAACTCTTCGGGGGATTGTTTTGTAAAAACATTTTAATATTGAGGCACAGGTTCAAATGACCTTCCAGCATATTCTTTAACAATATTTTCGACTTCGGTTACTGGATGTAATAGATGTTCATAAGCATATGGTACATTAGAACTACTTAGATCATTATCCCACACTTTCTGATCTACCACGCTGTCTTCAATAATGTTATCAATCATATGCCAATGTCCTGTGCTGCTGCCATACCACCATCCAATTGGTCCCTGTATATAATCGCCTTGACTGTCATTATTACCAGAGCCAACATTTCTGAATACATTATTTTCAATTCTCATTTTAGCACCTTGGCGACTATTAATACCGGAGCTATGAATGTCTTCAAATAAATTATTAAACATATGAGTAGTAGCATACCTATTTAAAGGAACTCGGGTGTTAAGCTCACGAAACCAATTATGATGAAAGGTAACATTATCAGGAGCCGCACTGTCGCTATCACTATGACCAACCAAAATTGCTTTATAATGATCTTCAAATATGTTCCATGATACAGTTACATTATGAGAAGTATGTTTTATTGTCAATAATTCATCATAATAATCTCTATGGATTTCAGGAATTACACCTTCACTGTGAAAGTGATTACGATCAATCCAAACATTATTGCTATAATTTAATTCCAAACCAGTTGCTTCTCCTGCTCTCACATTATATATTCTTAAATTGCGAATAATTATATTACTTGCACGAATTAATCTAATACCAATTCCATTTAATTCTCCATTTGCACCATCACCAATGATTGATACATTTTCTACATCTTCGACTCTAAATTCATTAACTCCATCTGGAGTAAGTTCGTCAACAATATAGAAAGTTACTGGTGGATGGGGAGGGTGATTATCACTACTACGGTGATATCTCATAAGTCCAAGCAAAGCAGCTTGAAAATGTTGTGAACAATCAATATATAAAATCATACCACCATCATAATTCCCAGTCTCTAAAGCATCTTCTATATCTTCGCCATATGTAACTACCTGAGGATTGGTTCCTTCTCCTCCAGTTACAGTACTATGAACACTATTATTACTTCTATCTCTATTACTTGGATCGCCTTCCATGTCAGCGTATCCAACCAAACTAAAATCAACAGTTTCAGATGGATCAGTTGGATCTGGGCTTGGTTGATCTTGAACAGGAAAAGCATCAATTATTTCCAAAACGTATCTTGTCAATAAAGTATAGTCGGTAGAATCAATCACACCATCCCCATTTAAATCTGCAGATGAAATTGGAGTTTCATTAGGGAAAGTATCTGTAATGCTTAAAATATACCTTCTTAATAAAGAAAGGTCACTAGAATCTATCATTCCGTCACCATTCAAGTCACCATACTCTAAACTTGCTCCTTTAATAGAAAAATTTTCATAAGCTGTTCCATATGCAATGGATAGCATTAGGGTAGATGTTAATACTGAAATAAGTATCAACAAAAGTAGTTTCCTTGTTTTTTTGGTTAAAACTTTTTTCATAAAATTTTTCCCCCTTAAATTTATTTTTAGCGAAACTGTCAGAGTGTTGCAGAACAAACCGATACCTAGGGTTACTCCATCACCCTTAACACTATAAAACACATTTTTATACCCTTCATAATATGATTTTATTTCGCTATTATATAAGTTCGAAGGAAAAAAGTGTTTTGTTGTTTATGAAAGACATATATCATAAAAACACAATGTTTACACATTCTAATTTCACTTGATTTTTCCATATCCCTATTATATAATGAAAAAAACAATTAAATCACATAATAAGATTTTTAATACAAGAAATGATTTTTCACATAAAACAAGCACAAAGTTTTGCAAAAACAAGGCACTAATTCTACTTAAAGATTTAAAAATAAAGAATATGACTAATTCGACTAAGGATACTATTAAAAGCCTAAGACGAAAGGGAGCGGAAAATATCAATGTAAGAAAAGGGGGATTAAAATGGATGTAAAGAAAATTGGAAGATTTATTTTTGAGCTTCGTAAAGAAAAAGGTTATACACAAAAAAATCTTGCAGAAAAATTAAAGGTTACAGATAAGGCTGTATCACGTTTGGAAAAGGGAAAAGATGTGATTAATGTTTTGGTTTTAGAGAACTTAAGCAAAATATTTGATGTGTCTGTAAGTGAAATACTTTCTGGAGAGCGAATGGAAAAAGAGAATAGAGTAGAAAAAACTGATAGAATAATTTTGGATACTTTAGACAAATCAAATAAAATGCGTTCTAATATGATAAATGGCATATATATAGCAGTTGGTATAATTTTATTAATAGGTCCTCTTTTTACAAGGTCAAAATTATTTTTAAATATGTTATCATTTACACATATGTTTTTTTTAATACCATTTGGGATGGTGTTTATTACTAAGGCAATTCAACAAATTGTTTATGAGAATCGTGGTAAAAAATTAAATGTTAGTAAAAAAACAATGTATATTGGTGCATTAGCATGTCAGGTTACAGCTTTAATTTTAGAGCTACTTCCCTCTGCTTTTAAGAGTGGCTTTTTTGGAATTCCGGATCATTTTATAGTAACAAGCTCATACTTTAGTATTGGACATATAGGATATGGATATTTTCCACCCTTTTTAACAGGTGTAATGACTATCTTAATAATTTTACTGTCTGTTATAAATGTGATTAAAAAATTTTCAGCAGTTAAAATCCAAAATGCCTTACTTACATGTAGTACTATAGCCACTTTATTAGCCCATATATCAGGTGTTTTTTTGGGTATGAGATATGTGACTATGATTGGTTGTATTATTTCTATTCTTTTACTGATTTCCACTGTTTTATTAGTATTTGCCAATGTTCAACAAGACCGTGTTGTAGCTAATAGCAAAAACTTTAGCAGTTAAAGTATATGAGATATTAAAATAGCAGTTGATGATGTGGAATGTATTTGCAAAAAAGATAATGTTTAAGGTGGTAATTAAATGGCAATGTGGAATCCGTGGCGTGGATGTCATAAATATAGTGAAGGTTGTAAATTCTGTTACATTCATAAAGGTGACAGTAAAAGAGGAATAGACACCAACAAAATCGTGAAATTAGAAAAATTTGATGCTCCCATTTTAAAAAATAAAAAAGGTGAGTACAGGATGAAATCTGGACAAATTGTATATATTTGCTTTTCAACAGATTTTTTACTTGAAGATGCAGATTTATGGCGTGATGAATGTTGGAAAATGATAAAAGAGCGCTCTGATTTAACATTTATATTTTTAACAAAAAGAATTGAAAGATTTTTAGATTGTATTCCTAGTGATTGGAAGGATGGATATGACAATGTGGTAGTAGGCTGTACTATTGAAAATCAGGATAGAGCTGATTTCAGACTTTCTATATTTAATAGGTTACCAATTAAACATAAAAATATTATTTGTCAGCCACTTATTGAGAAGGTGGATATATCCACTTATTTAGATAATGTTGAATTAGTAGTAGTTGGTGGGGAATCAGATTATAATGCGAGACTCCTTGACTATGAATGGGTTTTGGCAATTAGAGAACAATGCATTGAGAAAAATGTTCATTTTCAATTTAGACAATGTGGAACTCACTTCGTAAAAGATGGAAAAACATATTGTTTAAATGTGAGAGAATTGTGCAGTCAAGCAAAAAAAGCTGGAATAGATTACTGAATTTTAGTAGAGATTTGACCATTTATTATCTGACTAAATTTAAATTAATAAAAAAGCTACTCATATTTTAGTAATATAAGAGATAGAGTTTTGATGTGTTGAAAAATATTTTTTGATTTGTAGGTGATATTATTGATTGCAGAAATAAAAGGAAAGATAAGCTCAACAGGCTCAAACCTTAGTGAAAGGTTAGAAGATAAACTGACAGGTGACTTCTTTGGTTCTTTAAGATATATCCCATTTAATAAAGGAGCAGGGAGCATTTTATCAAAGACTAAAGTTTTAAACGAGGATTCTCTACACATACTTGAGACTATTAAAAGATTAGATATTGATTATTGGGCTAATAATATTCACTTTTGGCCATATGACCCTTTAGGGGAAATAGATTTACTACTTGAATTTGAAGAAATAATAATTGGTATTGAAGTCAAATTGCACAGTGGCTTGTCTTCTGATGATGGTGTTGATAATTCATCTTATGATTATAAAATACAGAGCAACCATCAATTATCCAGAGAGTCAAGAATATTAAAGAGGAAAATATTAGGAACTAATAAGCAGGCTTTTTTAATATTTATTGCATCAGAACATACTTGCTACCCTATTTGTAAGGAGGCCTATGATAGAAATATTATTGAAAAAGGTATTGTTCTTGGGTACCTATCATGGGAAGAAGTATTGTCTACTCTAGAAAAGTTAATTGACATAGAGAAATTAAATAAATATGAAGAATTAGTAGTAAAGGATTCTATTGCATTGCTTGAAAGAAAGGGGCTAGAAAGGTTTAGGGCTTTTAACTTTGAGTGCCCAAATATAGATTTAAATTTGCATTTTGTGTTTGATTGTAAAAATGATATAAATATAGATTTTATGTTTAACCAGGAAATTATAATGGAGAGGGGATATTATGAATTTAAGTGAAAATATTAAGAATGCATTTAATGTGGTAAGAAAAACATATGAAAATGCAGATAAATTAATGAAGTATTGTGATTCAATATCTAATGAGTGTGGTTATGATATTGTAACTAATAAGTTTTTAAGATATAAGTCTGATTCAGATTACGAAGGGTGGTTTATTGATCGTTTTGTTAAATTGTATCAACAAAAAGCAGATAAAGTATTAGAAAATGATTGGAGAGATGGACCAATATATGCTGTGGAATTAAACTTTGAGGACATGCCAATAGTTTATATATCCAAATTTGAATATGAAGATATTACTACTTGGTCTAGGGGTGCAATTTCTCCAGCATCCTATTGGGTATTTTCAGATTTAATAGATTGTACTGATAATGAATTTGAGGAAAAGAACTTAAATAAACAAGATAAATATTTTGTTTCTGTACCTAAAAATAATAATGTCAAAAACAGCTACTGGGGTATTAAGAGATCCGTTTATACTAATTATGATTTAAAGATATTAAATTCAAATAACATTATGCAAAAAGTGTTTAGTGAATTTGATGTATTAAAAAGTTTATAGTTGATTTGAAAAGGGTGTATAGTTATTGGTTAAAGTTAAGAGGAGAAATTTAATCTTCTAACATTTTCTTTGTCTTTTTTTCATTAGAAATTAGCACAACAGTGACAACTAGCAGCAATACTATAATAATTGTAATTAGAGCATAACGCAGTGTTTTAAAATGATTGAAGTTATTTTCAGAAGAATCTATTTGAGATTCTAAAACTAAATTTTCTTCATTGTCAGAGGTTTTTTCATCGGAAGAATTTTCTTCATTAACATTATCATCAAGATGCTGCAAATGAGCGTTAGGGTTCATCTTGTAAAAATTTTCATTTGAATAAAAGCCATCATTTATATAAGTATTCATTCTAATAATGAATTGGTTGTTGCTGTCTAATTTTAAAGTTTCTTTTTCAAGAGAGTCAGCTTTTGCTACGAGAAATTCCCAAATGTCATAAGAGTCATCTGTTTTCATAACGATGGCAGCACAATAATCACCAACTTTTACTTCTGCTTTTTCATGGTACCCTTTAACATATTCGAATTTAGATATTTGTATAGATTTTTCATCATAATTTCCGAAAAGTACTTCTGAAATATCAAGTGTAACTTTTGTATCATCGACTTCTTGAACTGTTCCAATAAAACCGTAATCTGCAAACATCATTGCTGATTCAGGTAAATCACCAGCAAATACAGGAGTTAAAAATGTTGTAATAAGCAAAAAAATAATTATTGATAAAAATTTCAATTTCATAAATACCGCCTTTTTCTCAAAAACATGTAATTGTAGTCTATATAGTATATAGACTACAATAGTAGTTTGAAATTGTCAATAGTAAATTCTAATTTGGATGTATATATTAAATGTGAAAACACTCACTAAGGTAATGTTAATATAAATAAAATATGGAGAAATACTTATAAATTCAGAAATACCATGCGCTAGATTTAGTTGTCGAACTTATCTAGTAACAGCATTGACAGTTCATTTTCTAGTTCTAAAAGATGCTCATCTACTTTGTCATTAATGGCTTTTTTAATCTGGTTTTTGCCCTGATTTACATTTCCCTGCCTTTGGGATTGCAAAGCATCCTTGATATTTTGAGACTTTTCGTTTATTTGATTTTTGGCCTCTTCAATTTCTAGTTGGGCATAATCATCAAATTCTTGGCGGATACCTGCAATATAATTGTCGATATAATCCGATGTATCTGATAATGTATTTTGACGTTTCTCTTCTAATATACTGTCAATATTTTGAGTTGTTTCTGAAGCTAAAGATTCGGTATTTTGTTTTAGCAGATGAGTCAAATTAAAATCAAAAGCATTTACTACTATGATTTGTAATATAAAAACACCGACAATTATTAAAACTATACTTTTCTTTTTCATAAATTTTTACCCCCTAATTGTGTATTCTGTTTTTAGTTATCGGAAGAGTTCTCAATAGTTTTAACCAGTAAATTATGGACATGCAATAATTGGGTAAGTGTATATTAGGCATATAATTTTTGCTTGCAAAAATCATATGAACTCCTTAGTCACTATTGGAGCAGGTACAAGGCTTGTCAATTCCATAGTAATCAAACCAGCATCTGTACTTGATTCCTTTTGGATATGAGTACCTACAGTTTTTACAGGGTATACCTCCCATACAGATAGGCTCGCCATTATCGTGCTCGTTCTTCTCTAAGTTTTCCCTTAATTGCAAGGGAAACGAGCTTTTTAACAACACCTGAGTGCTTTGGTGGAAGCTTTTGCCCTGCTTTTAATTTAAGACGTGGCTTGGAATAGAAGGACTTAGGCTTAAGTTTACGCTTGATATGTTCTACATGTGATTGTATCCAAATACGCTTAATAAAGTCGTAATAGGAAGGGAAAGAAGGTGCTTTGCCGTATTTAAATCCACATGTAGCACAAAAGAGTCTGTCACAAGCTACCTTTTTAGCCCATTTTGTGATAGAATGTTCATTGGAGTCAAGCATTAATACAAGGAATCTAATAATTCCTTGCTGATTTTTGGCGGGTCGGCCAGTATCAGAGTATAAATGCTTTATTATGGGGAGCAGGTTATTAAGGTCTAGAAGGTAAAGTTTGGATAGGGATTTTTCCATATAGACCATCCTTCTCCTCTCAGTTTTACAGTAAAAAATCAGATTCAATAGAAGTCTTTCTTGACCTTTGTCAAGGTAGATAGTACCCATATATGGTCGGACATGGTAAAAACCGTTGGAAAATTTAAAGTGAATATTTTGAAAATGTTAGAGGCATGAGAAAAAACTCACACCTCAAAAGACTTACCACGAAAGTGTTTAGAGTTTTCGAGAGGATTATATTAATACGAGGAGGAGAAAAAGTGAAACAAAAAATATTAATATTCTTAACCACATTAATGATAATTATATCTTCATTTTACGCATATAATTATTATAGTCTCAAAAAAACTTACTCCTCAATAATTCAAGAATCTATTATTAGTGATATTTATTTTCTATCTAAAACAATTGAAAATGTTTTAGATAGGAGTGATCCTTTTGATGAAGATTCTAGAAGCTATTTTTTAGCTGTACAAAGAGATTTACTAAAAATATCATCAATATGTGACGAAAGGATGCAACATTTTAATTTTAAATATTGGGATTCCAAAGAATCAAGTGTTATTGGTTCCATAGAGTACACATATGATATTTTATGTTCTTTTATACAGCGAGTAATAGCATTTTTAAACACTGAAAAACCATTTTATTATTATAATAACTCTGTATTGTTTGAAAATTGGCATGACATAACTTTGGAATTAGAAAAGTATCTGGAATTACTTCAAAATGTTAATTTCTTAAACGAAACAACTATCCTTCTATCGTCAAGTACTGTCGACAAACACTGGAAAGATTTGATAGAAAATTGGAACTTCAAAGAAGCGAAGGATTTGTGGACTCAACGAAATGGTAGAAGTGAAGATTAATAAAACAAACGCCATTAATATGTAAATACTTGACATCCTTTAGTTTTAAATTTAGATACCTCTTTGTTTAATTTTTTCTTTAGGCTTAAAAAGTATATAAAAAAAGCCTCTAAAGTCTTATAACAAGTCATGTCCAGCGGCTTAGCCGGTGGCTTGATTAAGCCCTAAAAGGGCTGTATACAAGCATGCCTAAAGGCAATATTTTTTACGAACACTGCCTATTATTTTTTGTTTTTTTCTTAGCTTGCTTTTGCCTCTATTATTTTGCCTCCCTTGTATTCACATAATTTTCTTAAAATATGTCCTGTTTCCCTTCTTAATCTATCGTATATGATTTTTCTTCTATAGTTTGGCACCCACACAACATGATATTTACATTTCCATACCGTGTGTGATAACGTTATATTTTAATCATTGTAATTAGTATTGTAATATAATAAAATGGTATAGACATTTAAAAGTAAAGAAATTAATTAAAACAGATAAATATATTTAATAATATTTGTGGAGGGGACTATGTTACTTATAAAAAATGGCAAAATACTGACGATGGCAGGAGCTAATTATAATAAAGGATATATTTTAATAAAAGAGAAAAAAATAATTAAGGTAGGAGACATGACAGAATTAGATGAAAGTGAGTTTAAAGACAGTGATATTACTGTTATTGATGCGAAAGGGAAATATGTACTTCCTGGTTTTATTGATGCTCACTGCCATGTAGGAATATGTGAGGATTCTGTTGGATTTGAAGGAGATGACACAAATGAAATGACAGATCCTGTAACACCTCATTTGAGAGCTATAGATGGAGTTTTTCATATGGACAAAGCTTTTGTTGAAGCTAGGGAAAATGGTGTTACAACAGTTGTAACAGGCCCTGGAAGTGCAAATGTTATAGGTGGTCAGTTTGCAGCTCTAAAAACCTATGGAAGACGAGTTGAAGAAATGGTTGTAAAGGATCCTGTTGCTGTAAAAATAGCTTTTGGAGAAAATCCTAAAACTGTATATGCAGAAAAAAAACAATCTCCATCAACACGTATGGCGACTGCGGCACTACTTAGGGAAAATTTAATTTCAGCTAAAGAGTATAAAGAATTGATTCAAAAGCATAATGACGATATGGAAAACAACGATAAGCCTGACTACGACATGAAACTTGAAGCATTACTTAAAGTATTAAACAGGGAGATTCCCTTTAAAGCTCATGCTCATAGAGCAGATGATATACTGACTGCTATAAGAATTGCTAGAGAGTTTGATGTTGATTTAACAATTGAACATTGCACTGAGGGACATTTAATAACGGACATACTATGTGAAGAAGGTGTGGGAACTATAATAGGTCCATCTATTTCGGATAGGTCTAAAGTGGAACTTAGAAATTTAACTATAAAGACTCCAGGAATTTTGTCTAAGGCTGGTATTAAAGTGGCTATAATGACAGATCATCCATGTACACCTGTACAGTATTTGACTGTATGTGCTGCAATGGCAGTGAGAGAGGGAATGGATGAAGAAGAAGCTTTAAAGGCTATAACAATTAATGCAGCTTTGCTAAATGGGATTGAAGACAGAGTTGGAAGTATTGAAGCTGGAAAAGATGGAGACATAACTATATTTGATGGACATCCTTTTGAGTTTAAATCTAAAACTATGGCTACAATTATTAATGGGAAGGTAGTGTATGAGAGAAAAAATAATGAAAAAATTTAAGACGTTTTCCGAAAATGAAACAATTGAAGTTGGAAAAGCCTTGGGCAGACTTTTAAATAAAGGAGATGTTGTATGTATTACAGGGGATTTGGGAACAGGAAAGACAGTTATTACAAATGGAATTGCTCATTCCCTTGGTATAAAAGAATATATACCAAGCCCTACATTTACAATTGTCAACGAATACAATGAGAAGGTGCCTCTTTACCATTTTGACGTATACAGGATTGCTGATTCAGAAGAGATGTTTGAAATTGGATTTGAAGAATATCTCTATGGTGAAGGAATTGTTGTAATAGAGTGGGGGGATATAATAGAAGATATACTTCCTAAAGAGATTATTCGTATAATTATGAAAAAAGACCTTGACAGTGGAGTGGATGTAAGGATTATTGAAATTGAATTTATAGGATCTAGATATTGTGATTATAAAAACAGATTGATAGTGAGGGATAAATAGTATGAAGATATTAGCAGTGGATACATCAACGCTTGTTGCTGCCGTTTCTGTTATGGAAGATGAGAGACTGTTGGGAGAATATATTGTAAATCACAAAAAGACTCATTCTCAAAGATTAATGCCTATGATAAAGGGACTTTTAGATGAGTTGGAACTAAAACCAACGGATATAGATATTTTTGCCGCATCAACAGGTCCTGGTTCTTTTACTGGATTAAGAATAGGGGTTACTACCATAAAGACTATGGCTTATGCAGTTTCTAAGTCTTTAGTTGGTGTGCCAACATTAGATTCTTTAGCATATAATATCTTAATGAGAAGTTTCATTATTTGTCCTATAATGGATGCAAGAAATAATCAAGTATATACTGCATTATATGAGTGGAATGATGATAGACAGGAAAGAATAAGTGACTATCTTGCACTTCCTGTTGATGAATTGGCAGATATCATTGAAAAAAAAGATAAGAAAGTTGTTTTTGTTGGTGACGGAGTTGATATTCATAAAGATTTTTTTAAAAAGAGACTAAAAGATAATTGTGAATTTGCTCTAGGAAACATGAGACTTCAAAGGGCATCGGCGGTTGCAGGAATTGCATATTTGAAGGCTAAAGAGGGAAATATTGAGTCTTCTTTTGAAATGGTACCTTTCTATCTTAGAAAATCTCAGGCTGAAAGAATGTACGAAAAAAAACTGTCAGTGAATGATGACTCTTAAAAGGTGGAAGATTATGAGTGCAAATTGTGTTGATATCTCTTACATGAAAATTGAAGATGTTGAAGATATTTTAGCTGTAGAAAATTCATGTTTTACTGTTCCCTGGTCAAAAGAATCTTTTATGCAGGAATTATCAAATAAAAATCTAGCAATATATATTTGTGCAAGGGTAGAAAAAATAGCAATAGCATATGCAGGAATGTGGAGAATTTGTGATGAGGGACACATTACTAATATAGCAGTTCATCCTCAGTATAGAAGGAATGGAATTGGAGGTAGATTAGTTCAGCATCTTATAAATATTGCAAAAAATGAGAAGATAAGCAGAATAACTCTAGAAGTAAGAAAGAGTAATGTTATTGCTCAAAAATTGTACACCCGATATGGTTTTAAAGTTGATGGTGTTAGAAAAGAGTATTATTCTGATAATGGAGAGGACGCAGTTATTATGTGGAAAAATAATATATAATGTATTTTGGCAGGTTAAAAAACACAACAGTTTATGTGAATTAAATATAAATTATTGTACAATAAAAAGGATTTTATTATATTTTAGTAGAATATATTATTAAATTGGTTTAATGTATTTTTAAAAGGTAAGTTTTACATTATAATTACAATTTTAATTTTCCAAAGTAGTTTGGATGTCTTAAAATTTATCGTTGTCTATTATAAATCCTTATGTAAGCTGGTTTAAAGGGGGAAAGTATATGCCACGCACAAAGAAATTATCCTATAATAAGCTTAGAAAAGAATGTAAACCAGGTTCATTTAAGTTTCAAGATACTTCGCAATTGACTTTTTCTGATGACATTATTGGTCAGGAACGAGCAGTAAAAGCAATGGAGTTTGGGCTTAAAATAAAAACCAGAGGATACAATATTTTTATGAGCGGAATGACTGGAACGGGAAAAACAAGTTATGCTCAAAATATTGTAAAAAAGATGTCAAAGAAATTTAAAACACCGGATGATTGGTGTTATGTATACAATTTTGATAATCCTAATAAGCCTAAAGCTATTAATTTGCCTGCAGGATTGGGTAAAGTGCTTCAAAAAGACATGGGAGACTTTGTCAAAGTCCTAAGAATTGAAATAACTAAAGCTTTTGATAGTGAGGACTATGAAAGAGAAAAAACTTCTATAGCAAAGGAATATCAAACTAAGAAATCAGAATTAATGGAAAGACTAAATGAAGATGCTGAAAAACAGGGGTTTAAAGTAAAGACTACTAATGCAGGAATATATTTTTTACCGGTTGTTGAAGGAAAGGCAATAACAGAGGAAGAGTATGGGGACTTAGACGAAAAAATAAAGCATGAGATAAATGAAAAATCTAATGTAGTACAGTTGGAAACATTGGATATAATAAGACAAATTAAAAATATAGAAAAAGAAGCAGAAGAAAGAGTATCGGAGTGGGAAAACAAAATAGCATTATTTGCTGTTGGAATACAGATAAATGATTTGAAAGAAAAGTATAGAGATTATGAAAAAATATTAGATTATCTTGAGAAAGTACAGGAAGACATATTGAAAAATCTTGATGAATTTAGAGAAGATGAACTTTCCGAAGAGCAGCAGCTTATTCTTCCATGGTTTAAAGGGTCTGAGGAATCTCATACAGATAAATATAAAGTTAATCTTTTGGTTGATAACAGTGAACTTAAAGGTGCACCTGTGGTAACTGATTACAATCCAACTTATTACAATATTCTTGGAAAAGTAGAGTATGAAAATGAATTTGGAACTATGACAACTGACTTTACCATGATAAAGGCTGGGATGTTTCATCAGGCTAATGGAGGATATCTGATACTTCAAGCAAAAGATATTTTAAATAATATTCAATCTTGGGAAGCTCTAAAAAGGGTTTTAAGGACAAAGGAAATAGCCATTGAAAATATGAAGGATCAAATGGGTCTTATTGCTGTTTCCACATTAAAACCTGAGCCAATACCTGTGGATGTGAAAGTTATTTTAGTTGGAAGTGAATATATTTTCCAGATACTTTATGAATATGATGAAGAATTTAAAAAGCTTTTTAAGATAAAGGTAGATTTTGATGCAGAGATGGACAGAAACAGTGCAAATACAAGGAAATTGGCTCAATTTATAGGTTCGTTTTGCAACCGTGAAGAATCTTCCCACTTTGACAAAAGTGGAGTTGCAAAAGTTGTTGAATATAGTTCAAGGCTAGTAGAAAATCAAAGTAAACTTTCTACAAGATTTAATGATATTGTGGAAATACTTTCTGAATCTTCAGCTTGGGCTGAAATAGATGGGTGTTCTTTAGTTAGTGCTGAACATGTGAAAAAAGCAATACAGGAAAAAATATACAGATCCAATAAATATGACAAAAAACTTTTAAAACTCTTAGAAGATGGGACGATAATGGTAGATACTGAAGGAGGAGTAGTAGGTCAGATAAATAGTCTTACAATACTTGATACAGGGGACTATTCATTTGGAAAGCCGACTAGAATTACTGCAAATACTTTTATGGGAGAGAGAGGAATAGTAAACATAGAAAGAGAGATAGAAATGAGTGGAACTTCTCATTCAAAAGGTGTTATGATTTTAAGTGGATATATTGGTCAAAAATATGCTCAGGATATGCCTCTTTCATTGACTGCAAGTCTTTGTTTTGAACAATTGTATGGGGGTGTTGATGGAGATAGTGCATCTAGTTCAGAACTTTATGCCGTGCTTTCAAGCTTAGCGGAGGTTTCTATAAATCAAAGCATTGCAGTAACTGGTTCTGTAAACCAAAAGGGAGAGATTCAACCTATAGGTGGAGTTACAGAAAAAATAGAAGGATTTTTTGAACTGTGCAAGCTAAGAGGATTAAACGGTGAGCATGGAGTAATTATACCTTATCAGAACATAAAAAATCTGGTTTTGAATGATGAAGTTGCAAAAGCATGTAAAGAAGGAAAGTTCAGTGTATATGCTGTTAAAAATATAGATGAGGGAATTGAAATATTAACAGGTAAAAAAGCAGGCAATAAAACGGAAAATGGAAAATATCCTGTTGGAACAATAAACTATCTTGTGTATGAAAAACTTAAAAAATTCTCAAAAACAGCATCGGGAGCAGGAAAATCTAATAGTTTGACAAAGTAATTCGACAAATTATATAAATAATTTCCCGGGAAATGTAGAATGATTAAATAAAAAGGAATCTTTTAAGATTCCTTTTTATACTGTGAAATTATATTATCCATGGAATTATTCCAATCCTCATCTACAGTGCAACGGTGGGAGTTTTGTTCAAACCACCTGACAGTTTCTTTAATACCTAAAGCAAAAGGTATAGAAGGCAAGAAATCTGGTACAAATCTTTTGATTTTTGAATTGTCGAAAACTGCACTTACGGCTTTATCACCTAAGAGACTGCCTACAGCTTCAGGGAAATAGCGAGAAATAAAGTCTGACGGAATATGTATTAAGTTTGGTTTTACTCCAGCAGCCATTCCAATATAGTTATATATTTGATTCCATGTGAGTACTTCGTCAGATGTTATATGAAAGGCATGACCTATAGATTGCATATTTCCAATAAGCCCAACAAACCCCTTTGCAAAGTCTCTATTATGAGTCATTGTCCAAAGAGAAGTTCCGTCACCGTGTACAATTATTTCCTTGTTTTTTTTCATACGGTCAATAAGTGACCAAGGGTGATTCCAGCTGTTTAAAGCGGCAGGTATCATCGATACTCCATAGGTGAAAGATGGTCTGACTATTGTAATGGGAAATCCACTATTACGATACTTATCCATTAAAAGCTCTTCACATGCAATTTTATCCCTAGAATATTGCCAGTAAGGATTACATAGAGGAGTTGATTCTGTAACAAGATAATGAGAAAGAGGCTTTTGATAAGCCGAAGCAGAACTTATAAATATGTACTGATTCACTTTGCCTTCAAAAAGTTCTAAATCCGTTTTAATATGTTCTGGAGTAAAGGCTGTCCAGTTTACCACAACATCAAAAAAATAAGATTTAAGAATTTCAGAGGCAGATTTTAGATCTCTTATATTACATTTGATTGTTTTGACATTAGGAGGAATAAATTCTTTGCGATTGCCTCTATTTAAAAGGTATAAATCTATTCCATTTTTTGCTGCAAGCTTTGTCACAGCTTCACTTATAATACCTGTACCACCAATAAATAATACTTTCATTTTTTTCTCCCCCTTTTATAAAGAACAAGCCAATAATAAAATTTGACCATTCCTAATTATTGATTTCTACAATTCATTGTAATATAATTGTGATTAATTGAACAGGTAAAAAATATATAAGATAAAAGGGGTTTTGATGAGGGTGAAAAAGTTGGTGGATTATGCCATTTTGTTACTTGGCATTTTAGGAGTGTTAAACTTCTTAGTTCTCATGATGGTAAATCCAGTTTTTAATTTTGGTGTATTTATAATCTTTTTTATAGGTGTTTTTTTATTAATAATTGCACTTGTAAGAATAAAGGGCAGAGGTCATTTGCTTAAGATTAAAAATAAAATAATTAGGAGAGTTTTTATTTTGCTAATGGCATTATTTGTGATTTCTTTTGTGCTAGTTCAAGGAGTTATTATTTTTTCAGCTCAGGCAGATGAAGGTGTAGAGCCAGATTACATGATTATACTTGGTGCTGGTCTTATAGGTGATTTTGTTCCTCCTACCTTGCAATATAGGTTGGACAAGGGAATAGAGTATCTTGAGGAAAATCCTGATTTGAAAGTAGTTGTCACTGGAGGACAGGGACCAGGTGAGACAGTAACGGAGGCTTATGCTATGGAAAAATATCTAATAAATAATGGAATAGACAAAAAGAGAATTATTAAAGAAGAAAGAGCAACCAATACCTTTGAAAATTTTAAGTTTTCAAAAGAAATATTAGACCAAGTAGATGGAACTGGAAGCTATAGTGTAATTATTGTTACAAATGGGTTTCACATTTTTAGAAGTCAAATGATTGCAGAAAGAAATGGATTTGAAGCTTATAGGCTGCCAGCAAAAACAAATCCATCTGTTTTAGTTAACTGTTATTTAAGAGAGTATTTTGCAGTGATTAAGTCTTTTATTTTTGATAGGTAAATTTTCTTAATTAGAATTAGGTATAGATTTGTCAATTCTTATATTTAATATCTCTATAAGTTGCAGTTTAACATAGTATACTAAAGAACTGGTTTGACAGTTATAGAACAAAAAAATTATCTTTTGATATAATTATTAAAGTGGTTTTATAAACGAAATATTTAAAGGTGATTATTTGGAAAACTTTTTTGATATATTAGAAAAAAACTATAAAATAAGTCTTAATGATCAGCAAAAAGAAGCAGTTACACATACCAGAGGACCAGCCCTTGTGTTGGCTGGTCCAGGATCTGGAAAAACTACTGTAATTACTTCAAGAACTGCTTATCTTATAAGCGAGCTTAAAATTAAGCCAGAAAACATACTCACTATGACTTTTAATAGAGCTGCAAAAATTGAAATGGAAAAAAGATTCAATAATATATTTAAAGATATCTCACCTAGAAGAGTTCATTTTTCTACTCTTCATAGCTTTTGTAATTTAGTGGTGCGTGACTATGAAAATATACGAAGAAAATATCTAGAGAGAATTGAAGGAAAGGAGGAGACAAAGAATAATAAAAGGATAATTATAAAGGATATATACAAAAATGTTAATGGTACCAAAATAAATGAAGATGAACTTGAAGAGCTTATAAATGAAATTGGTCTTGTGAAAAATAAAATGATAAAAGATTTAGAAAAAGTTGATACAAGCATTAAAAATTTCCCCAATATATACAAATACTATGAAGAGCATAAAAAGACGAATTTATTGATGGATTTTGATGATATGCTAACTTTTGCATACAAAATATTGGAAAAATTCCCCGGCATCTTAAAAAAGTATATCGATAAGTATAATTTTATTCAGGTTGACGAAGGACAGGATTTGTCAAAAATACAGTTTGAAATATTAAAGCTTTTGGTAAGTTCTAAAGAAAAGAATATATTTTTAGTTGCAGATGATGATCAATCAATTTATAGATTTAGAGGAGCAGAACCAGAATACATATTGAGTATGAAGGAACAGTTTAGAGGGTGCAGTTTTTATTATCTTAGCAATAACTATAGGTCAACAGCAAATATAGTAAATATAAGTAGCAGATTTATCAAAAATAATACTAGAAGGTATGACAAAAAACACTGTACATTTAATGAGTACAGACATGACCCTTTTATTGTAAAAGCAAAGGATCAGAGTTCCCAATATAAGTTTGTTGTGGACAAGGTAGAGGAATATTTGAGTAAAAAAAAGAATTCTACAATTGCAATTCTTTATAGAAACAATATTTCTTCAATTCCATTGGCAGAAGCTCTTGATAGAAATAAAATAGATTTTAATGTAAAGCAAAACAGGCTGTTTTTCTTTAATCACTGGGTTGTGCAGGACATACTATCTTTTTTAAAATTCTCATTGGATCAGACAGATGCAGATTCCTTTTGGAGAATATATTACAGAATGAATCGTTATATTTCAAAAGCAATGTTGGAATATGCATTAAACGTTGGTTACAAAGACTCAATTATTGATGGTATCTTAAAGGATAGAGATATAAAATCATATAAAAAGATGAAGCTTTTAAACGTTAAAAGTGAATTTAAAAAGCTCTCTAAAAAAAGACCTTATGATGCTTTAAAATATATTGAAAAAGATTTTAATTATTTTGACTATGTAAAGGAGTATTGTGAAAACACAGGGCTTTTTTATGATTATTTATATAGTCTTTTCGGAGTTTTAAAAGTAATTTCCCTAAAATATAAAAAAATTACTGACTATTTACAGCGAATTGAAGAAATAAAAAAACTACTTGAAAACACAACATCAGGTGCTAGGTTAACAATGTCTACAATACACTCAAGTAAGGGATTAGAATATGATTGTGTTATAATGGTGGATATGGTGAATAGCGAATTGCCAGGGGAAAGTGCTATAGATCTTTCAAAAGAGGAGAATAATAAAGATGTTCTTGAAGAGGAAAGAAGGTTGTTTTATGTTGGAATCACAAGAGCTAAGGAGCATTTGTATTTAATATATCCAAATTTGAGAAATGGATTTATGGAAGAAAGGACAATGTTTATAGATGAAATATTAGATTGTGTAAAAAAGAAAAATCTAAATGACATTACAGAAGGAGTAATAGTAACTCACAAGCATTTTGGTAAAGGTGTAATAGCAGCAATTTTAGAAGAAAAAAAGGATAGTATAATTGTAGAAATTGATTTTAACGGTATAAGACGTAAATTGGATTTAGTTACATGTTTAGAAAAAGAGTTGCTAAAGCTTTAAATAAAAGATAAAAACGTATATAATAAAAAAGAGTTTAATGTAAAAAGGGCAGGGAATATATATTATAACTTATTTGAAGTGAAAGGAGCTTAGATATGATACAGGTAAAAAATAATGTATACTGGACTGGTATAAAAGATTGGGAATTGAGAAAGTTTCATGGACATGAACTGTCAACTCACAGAGGTTCTACTTATAATTCTTATTTAATTAAAGATGAAAAAACTGTTCTTGTAGATACTGTTTGGAATCCATATAAGGAAGAATTTGTTGAAAACCTTGAAAGAGAAGTTGGTTTGGAAAATATAGACATGATTATAATTAATCACTGTGAACCAGATCATTCAGGAAGTCTAGGTTATTTAATGGAAAAAATACCGAATACTCCTATATATTGCTCTAAAAAAGGAGAAGAAAGCATTAAAGGGTATTTTCATAAGGATTGGAACATAAATGTGGTGAAGACAGGGGATACAATAAAGATTGGAGAAAATGAGCTTGTTTTTGTTGAGATGACTATGATGCATTGGCCAGATAGCATGTTAACTTATGTTAAAGGGGCAAATGTTGTTTTATCTAATGATGCTTTTGGGCAGCATTATTCAGCCCCGGCACTTTTTAATGATCAGGTTGATGAGTGTGAATTGTATCAAGAAGCTATAAAATATTTTGCAAATATTTTAAATCCATTCAAGCCTCTTATAAAGAAAAAAATAGAAGAGATTAAAGCATTAAATCTTGATATAGATGTGATTGCACCAAGCCATGGAGTAATATGGAGGGACAATCCTATGCAGATTGTTGAAAAGTATTATGAGTGGTCTCAAAATAGCTATAGTGAGGACTATGTTGTAATCATATACGATACAATGTATGATGCTACAAAAAATTTGGCTTTATCAATAGCGGAAGGTCTTCGAAGCAAAGATATAAAGTACAAAGTATTTAATTCCTCTATTACAGATAAAAGCGATTTAATAACCGAGTTATTTAAGGCAAAGGGGATTATTTTGGGAAGCTGTACTGTAAATAATGGTTCTTTATCATCTATATCAATGATTTTAGAAGAAATGAAGCTTTTGAAATTTAAAAATAAACCAGCTGCAGGTTTTGGAAGTTATGGCTGGAGTGGAGAAGCACCTGGGCATATTACTGAAGGTTTGAAAAAAATCGGGTTAAAAGTTGACTTAGAGCCTGTCAAGTTTAAATATCAACCACGAAAAGAAGATTTTGAAGAGTGTATTGCTTTTGGAGAAAAATTTGCTAATAATCTATAAAGACAGGGGGACGGTTCTCTTGTCTCATTTTTATTATAAAACTTCAGGTGGAGTTGAGTCTCCACCTGAAGTTTCGATGTTTAGCTTTAGCTAAACGAGTTCACTTTTTTGTTTTTAATAATCTACTTTGTTTAAGAAGATTTCTCTTACTTACATTGTCGTATTAACGGTTCTACAACTTGTTGTTTCCTACATATTTTTAATTAAAGATATATGCATCCTATGGAGATTTGCGGATTGAATATGTTATAAAAAACAGCGTCTGAAAACCCATCCTTACTTGCCGGCTTTAGCCGTGGGATGAAAGACGCTCTTGCCAATAGGTAAGCATTTTTCAA
>NZ_JAVDDS010000149.1 GCF_030848475.1 Herbivorax alkaliphila | reverse complement strand
TCGCCTAACAAAAGATTTCCAGTTCCGCTACGCTGCATCCAAATTCATTCGCCAAGCCAAGTCTGGCTAAGGCTTATAAACTTTGGAAATCCACAACGTTAGATGACATGCGCCGAAAGGCAAGCGCATCCATGTGCTTCATTTTTCGGGTAGGGTTTTGGAGGCTTAATATCTTTAATAAATAAGGAGTCTAAGATGATTATTAGAAAGATGACAATTGCTGATTACGATTGTGTTTATGATTTATGGGTGAATACGCCAGGAATGGGGTTGAATAATTTAGATGATTCAAGACAGGAGATTGAAAAATATTTAAGACGAAATCCTGAAACATGTTTCGTTGCAGAAAAAGATAATTTGATTATTGGTGTAATTCTATGCGGAAATGATGGAAGACGAGGATATATTCATCATACTGCGGTATCTGTATTAGAACGCAAAAATGGAGTTGGAACAGCTTTAGTCGATGCAGCTGTGAACGCATTAAAAATTGAAGGAATTAATAAAGTAGCATTAGTTGTTTTTTCAAAGAATGAGCTGGGAAATTCTTTTTGGGAAAAAAGAGGATTTACAGTTAGAGATGATTTAGTCTACAGGAATAAAACAATAAATGAATTAACAAGAATTGATACATAGTATTTATTAAGTGCGACGTTGAGGTATGTTAAAGTTTTGATAAAGGAATCCCCGTCCATAGGGATATCTGAACACGTTGGAGGTGCACGTCATCTAACAACAGATTGCCATAAAGGTGCAGTAGCAAGAACAGGTAGTAGGTCAGCACCACATGCCCTCAGCAAGTAGAAGTTTCACTAAGCTTCGGGCACGTTGACAATCCACAACGTTAGATGACATGCACCGAAAGGCACGCACATCCATGTGCTTCATTTTTCGGGT
>NZ_JAVDDS010000148.1 GCF_030848475.1 Herbivorax alkaliphila | reverse complement strand
CTTAATATCGTCTGCATTGTATGAAGGAGTTAACCCCATCTTGACAGCAATAGTTTTGTATAAAGCTTTTTTGTTGGGACTTGAAAGTTCTACATGGCAAATTCTAAAATATGATGGATCCAGTTCATTTATTAAATAAAACAAAAGAGAAGTTTTTCCGGAACCTGCTGCACCTGTCACAACCATTAAATGTCTTGAAAAAAATGCTGGTGATAAAAATGTACGATTCTTTAAAAAGTTTTCACTTTCAAAAGGTGTTTTAGACCTTTGTATAAAGGGCATATTACAAATTGAAAAATGTTCACATATTGGTTTTAAAATATTATTCATACTTATTCTCCTTCTCGAGTTTAGATAATTTTTCTATGTAATTTAAACGTATTTGAGCAATATAATATAAAAAGTTTCTGTTAAAATCTTTTGTTTTTTCAGACAAGTCTTTTAATATTGACACTAAAATATCTTTATTAAATTCTTTGAAAGTATCCCACAACTCATTAAGCTTTCCTTTTTCTTGGAATGTTAGTTCTTTTAGTCCTATAGAAGTTTTAACAATATCAATAAATTCATCTCTTTTAATTGTTACAGTTGCTTCAACAGGTGGTCTAATAGGATGATTTGTTTCTTTAATTTGAAGATTTTCTCCTGAAATATTTTTATCAATATCAATTTGAAGTTGATTTTCAAGATATTTTTGATACCTGCTTTTAATATTTTTAAAGTATAATTTTGATATATCACTTTCATATCCAGATTCTTCAGGTATACCAACAACATTTTTGTGTCTTTGTGTTTTTAAATCAATAACTTTTGCCGTACCAAAATATTTTTCCTTGTAATATACATGAAGATAGTCTATATGAAAAGCATTGTATCTGATAATAACTTTTTTACCTACA
>NZ_JAVDDS010000147.1 GCF_030848475.1 Herbivorax alkaliphila | reverse complement strand
GTCTGGGAAATAAATGCAAGTTTTAAGCTGGTTGGATAAATATATTATGGAATCAATTCCAGATATTAACTGGTGGGACAATCATGTTTTATTCTCGATTTTTATTGACACAGACAATAAAAAGTAATATAATAAATATTAAATTGACACAGACAATTTTTAAATAACAGGTGGTGAGTAATTGATTGGTTTAGAATATATTTTAAGGCTTTATGATATGCAGCACATTGAGCTTGCAGAGTCATTAGGTATAAAAAAACAAAATATAAATTTATGGATAAAGGGAAAACAAAACATACCTAAAAAATATATTCCCACACTAAAAAAGCTTTTTAATATAGAAAGTAATTATTTTTCTAAAGAACTTAATGAGATTGAAAAACTTGAAATTCAAAAAGAAAAACTAAAAAATGATTTAAAGCCTATTGTAAAAGGTTATGAGAATACTTTAAAAGAAGGAGCAGAAACATTTTATAAATCGCCTGTTTATGATAAGGAAGAAATAAATGCAATTGATAGAAACATAGAAAAAGCTAAGATTGTAAGCAGATTTAAAGAAAGCTTAGAACTAGTAGACAAACATCCGTTTATAGATACCTACAAAATAATTATAGAACTTTTAGAACAGGCAGGAACAGAAATAATCCTGCATAAAACATTACAAGGATTGGCTCATTACTTAAATGCACTACCTCAAAGTATTTCTACTGGGGATGAACAAAAAGAATTTGAGTCAGCACTTTTTGAAGTATTAGATGATTATAATTACTAAAGGAGAGATTTAAAGATGGCAGAGGTTACAGGCAACATTGGATTTGAAGAAACTTTATGGAAGGCAGCGGATAAACTTAGGGGTAGTATGGATGCTAGTGAATACAAGCATGTAGTTTTAGGACTTATATTT
>NZ_JAVDDS010000146.1 GCF_030848475.1 Herbivorax alkaliphila | reverse complement strand
ATATGGTGCATTTCCTTGACATCCTGTCACGGATTTTATGTGATAAATACAATTAAGAAAGTATTTTGTTATTTAAAAATGATTCTATGAACTCTAAATGTGATATAATTATATTATAAAACTTTATTGGAGGAATGGTTATGAGAAGTTTAAAACAAACAGTTATGGATTTAATTTCAAATTTGCCAGATACAGCAAAAATTGATGAGATTATGTATAAGTTATATGTTGCTGATAAAGTTATGAAGGGTGAAAATGATATAGACCAAGGCAATTTTATTAGTGTGGAGCAGTTGAGAAAGGAAACAGGTGAATGGTAAGGTGGTCTAATACATCAAAATTGGATTTGCGTCAAATATATGATTACATTGCAAAAGATTCTGTCTATTACGCTAAAAAAGTTGTTAATGATATTATTGATAAGTCCGAATATTTAGAACTATTTCCCAATATAGGTAGGAAAGTTGAAGAGATTAACGACAATGATTTAAATGAAATAATTATTTATTCTTATAGAATGATATATAAAGTTGTTGAAGATGGTATAAACGTTCTTGCGATTGTTCATTGTAGACAAAATCTAAAAAGTGAAATGCTTGATAATGAAAAATAGTTTTATTTAAAGTATGATTATTGGGGCATCCATCTTTGGGTGCCTTTGAGTTATGTGACACCATACTTCTGAGAACACTTAGCCAACGTTCCGAAGTTTTCGGCGAAAAAATGCTCTATCCAAGCCTAATGCCCTGTAACAGATTTTTTTCTAGAGTATGCAGGGCACAAATATAGGAAGTGCATTTTTAACATTATAAAAGAATAAAAATTAGTAAGGTTAAAAAGCACTAGAATGGATAGAGCTGAATTTATGCACACACCGCCGAAAATTATTGATATTTCTTGTGAAA
>NZ_JAVDDS010000145.1 GCF_030848475.1 Herbivorax alkaliphila | reverse complement strand
AGGGGTAGGGGAGCATACTGTTGAGGCTGAAGCATGATCGAGAGGACATGTGGACGAGACAGTAGAGAGAATGCCGGAATAAGTAGCGAGAGTAAAGTGAGAATCTTTACCGTCGAAAACCTAAGGTTTCCTGGGGAAGGTTCGTCCACCCAGGGTAAGTCGGGACCTAAGCTGAGGCCGAGAGGCGTAGGCGATGGACAACAGGTTGAAATTCCTGTACTACCGCTGTTTGTTTGAGAGAAGTGGGGACGCAGAGGGATAAGTTAAGCGAGCGACTGGAAGAGCTCGTCCAAGGGAGGTAGAAAGACTGGTAGGCAAATCCGCTGGTTGATTCGAAGTCCTGATGGGGAGGGAAACTAAAGTACTGAAGTAACTGATTCCGCACTGACGAGAAAAGCCACTATTTAGAACAGAGGTACCCGTACCGCAAACCGACACAGGTAGGTGAGGAGAAAATCCTAAGACGATCGGGAGAAGCGTTGTTAAGGAACTCGGCAAATTAACCCCGTAAGTTCGCGAGAAGGGGTGCCTGTAGAGATACAGGCCGCAGTGAATAGGCCCAAACAACTGTTTATCAAAAACACAGGTCTCTGCTAAATCGGAAGATGAAGTATAGGGGCTGACGCCTGCCCGGTGCTGGAAGGTTACGGGAATCTGTTAGCGTAAGCGAAGCAGTGAACTTAAGCCCCAGTAAACGGCGGCCGTAACTATAACGGTCCTAAGGTAGCGAAATTCCTTGTCAGGTAAGTTCTGACCCGCACGAAAGGCGCAATGATTTGGGCACTGTCTCAACAACGCACCCGGCGAAATTGTAGTACTTGTGAAGATGCAAGTTACCCGCGACAAGACGGAAAGACCCCATGGAGCTTTACTGTAGCCTGATACTGGGTTTCGGTATTTTTTGTACAGGATAGGTGGGAGGCTT
>NZ_JAVDDS010000144.1 GCF_030848475.1 Herbivorax alkaliphila | reverse complement strand
GTTAGGGGACAAGCTCTTCTTCAGTAATTCCTTGAATTTGCGACAACTTAGACTTCAGTAAGGTAGTTGGAAAGGATTCGGAACCACCCGAACCCTTTTTTAATTTTGATATGATATAATATCAAATTATCGAAAACAAACCAACTACATCAATTGTATTAAAGGTTGAAATACCTTTCAAGTGTAACCCTGAAAATTTTAATAAAATCTATCAGGAACACTATAAAAATATAATAACGCACGATTTCATTCGTGGCAAGTTAGGACTTTTGGATAGTGTCAAACTCAAGCTAAATGGTACTTTTAAAAGACAGCTTTATTTACTTGATAAAAATAATTGTCTTTATAGCGTTGAATATAGAGTTCAAACTGCATTGTGGTTTAATGATAAGACTAGCAAGTGGCAATATGTAAGCATATTCCCCAGTTTTATAAAGAAATATATTCAGCCTTGTATTAATTTACTTGAGTATATTAGTTGCAAAACCAGAAAGGGTGAGAATATTTTTGAGCACATTGATGACCCAAAAGAAATTCTTGATTGCGAAGATCGTATTGTTAACATTATTAAAGGTATTGAAAATAACTGTAATGAATTCAATTATACTGCGTTACTTAACTCTAAATACACACAAGTTTACAATACTCCTTTAATAATTGAAACAAAAAGTTTATCACAAAAATTATTTGGTACTTTATACATGCTTGTAATAACAGCTAGAGCTTTTTCGGGGAAGCAAGAAGGAGTATTGGCTCTTATAAATAGTCTAATTGCCATATAATTTTCTTACACAAAATTTTCACGCCTCCAGATTCCATAATTAAACTTCTAAGTTATAATGAGTTTTAATTAGTGTCTAAAAATATTGTTTTTGGATATCGATAATTGAACTAATCCTGTTCTTTTTACTCTTTTATTGTGATATTTTCGTACTAAAAAATTTTTAAATATACAGCAAGAAACCATC
>NZ_JAVDDS010000143.1 GCF_030848475.1 Herbivorax alkaliphila | reverse complement strand
GGGGAAACTTTCATGCACGGTTCTTAGGGGGGAAGGAGGTTGTAAAGCCTCTGACCTACCCGACTTAGTTGAAACCACAATATCGGGGCAGGGCGTTGGGGTCAATTGGTTATCTGATTGCTACTGAACATCAGATGGATTATATTCAAAGAATAAATAAGTGTATTAAACTAACTTGCAGTTGAATGACAGAATAAGTTATATTAAACCTTGGTGGAATGAAAAAAAGGGGAATAGTTATGGATATTATTAAAATTAAAGAGCTTCAATCACAAAATGAATTATTAGATGCATTTCCTGTTATCAAACAATTACGAACTCACCTTGACGAAGAGACATATTTAAATTTAGTTTTAGAGGCAAAAAAGAAGGATAGATATAAAATGTTTGCTTTAATTGATGGAAAAAAGATGGTAGCAGTAACTGGTTTTAAACCTATGATAACACTATACTATGGTAGATTTGTGTGGGTATGTGATTTAGTGACTGATATAAATAAGCGTTCAAAAGGGTACGGTGAAAAACTACTTACATATGTCCATAAATGGGCAAAAGAAAACAATTATGAAAGTGTTGCATTGTCTTCAGGATTACATCGTACTGATGCACACCGTTTTTATGAAAACAGAATGGACTATGACAAAGTAAGTTATGTGTTCAAAGTGTCTTTGAAATAAGCTAATAAAGTAACACAGGTGTTAGTTAAATAATAATTACTTTTTGTTGTGTTGTTACATTAGTTATTAATGTGTGATAATAAAGACAGATAGGTTGTGGCATCAACTAACAATGCATGGAAGTAAAAGTGCGGTATAGAAGGTCATGAAGAAATTTCTCTGGAGTAGGAGCATGTAACAAGCCGCACCACACCGTTTCGCCGGGCAGACAAGCTGCCACTCACGGGTCTTTCTAATAGGCCGGCTCAAACGGAGTCTTCCATGCGGAACGTTAGATGCAATTTGCGTCACTTGTTTAGTAGCAG
>NZ_JAVDDS010000142.1 GCF_030848475.1 Herbivorax alkaliphila | reverse complement strand
GTTGTATCTGAGGTGGATTTCCGTCTTAGATAACTCCTATCTTAGACGGAAATCTGTGGGCAGGATGACCCGTGAGAATGCCCTTTACTCAGATATATGGTTAGGCGATCTAATTAATGGAAACAGTCGTTACCTAAAATAATTTCATCTAAATATATATTCTAATATGATTAACTCATATATAATGTAATGCTATGATTCTTAATAAATTGATCTAACTCAATACAAACTTCATCTATGTAATTACTGTATAAAACCAAATTCAGATAGTCCCTAATCGTATTAATTATTTTTACATCTTCTTGTAGTTTAATACTTTTGGGGCTACTCTCTAATAAACGTTGGAATATAATTTTATAATTACTTTCATTAGAATCCAAAACACTTATATGATAGTACAAAAAGTCTATCTTATTAATAAGCTCAGTTGCTTTGTTCCATTGCTCTTGAGTTTTGAATCCAATAATATGATGTGGTACTACTCTAGTACGTCTAATTAAACTGTCATATTTTTTTAATATCTTTAATTTATTCATTATCTTAAATAATATTGATTTAGACCACATATTAAAATAAGTATCAATTAATTGATTATATGTTAATAGCTTTAAATTTGTAAATTTAGAACTCTCATATGCACCACTTTGAAAACCATTTTTTACAATGAAGTATCCTACATTAGCACCACCATCATCAACAACAGTGCGGAAAGCATTAATTTCCCTTTGTGGAATATTGGCTTCCCAATTCTTACATTCAATAAATATACAAATTTTCAATTCATCTAAACTTTCCACATAAACATCAATCTCGTTTCTTCCCCGTACACAATCAATTGTCTTTCCAACTATTGAATAATAACCTATTTCTTCAAAATATATTTTAACCTTTTCCTGTAAATCCCTCCAATCAATCGGACTGTCATTAAAAATTTTCACAAAAAACCCTCCACCTTTCAGATTAAAAAAATCATAATTAATTATGTCGC
>NZ_JAVDDS010000141.1 GCF_030848475.1 Herbivorax alkaliphila | reverse complement strand
ATAGAAGTGACAGGAACCACAAGTACAACAGTAACACTTAAGTGGGATCCTTCAACCGACAATGTGGGAGTGGCAGGATACAATATATATTTTGGCAATACAAAGATGAAAACTACTACTGACACAACAGCCACTGTGACAGAATTGTTGTCAGATCAAAAGTATATGTTCATTGTGACTGCATTTGATGAGGCAGGAAATGAGTCAGATGTAAGTGAATATATAGAGGCGACTACTTTAGAGGATTCTTTTGAATTGAAAACCTATGTATTGGGTGAACAGGCGTCATACGGAGATAGGGTATTTACAGTGGATAGTATAAGCGAAAAAAATGAAGACAATGAAATAATTATAACTGGCACAACTAATTTTGATGGGATAGGCTTTATTTTCGAAATTCATTCTGATTCCCCACACCAAAGACTTGTCGCACCAAGGATTTTTGAATCTGAAAATGAATTTTATGAATTTACTGCTATACTTCGCTCTTATAGGACTATTAATCCTGAGTATATTTTAGTTAAAATGCTAGACTCTGATTATAATGATGTTGTAGTTGCAAAATACACACTTGATGCTGAATTAAGCTCCATATCAATTAATGACAGAGAGTTGAATGGATTTGTCTGTGGCAAAAACAACTATACCTGTATATTGCCACCTGAAACATTTGAACCTGAAATTGATGTAGTTACCTATCATCCTGATGCGACAGTGGAAATAACTCAAGATTCTTCACTGCCTCGTACTGCAACAATTGAAGTCACAGCACCTGATGGGCAGACAAAGAAAACATACACTGTAGATATGTATCCACCTCAATATGCCGACCTTAGGCTTAATTACACATATGGAGAAACTGGAACAGGTGCATCAGGTAACTTTTCACGCAAATATACTGATATGACAGCATTAGCTCCTGGGTTTGAACTGGTATTTAGCAGAACATACAATTCAACAGACAATCGTATTGGACCTATGGGAAGAGGCTGGACTTTTGGATTTGAATCTAGCATAGTGGATTCT
>NZ_JAVDDS010000140.1 GCF_030848475.1 Herbivorax alkaliphila | reverse complement strand
GCAAAATGCAGATATTTGTCAGTACATAAAATTTATTGTATAATTTAAATGAATAATATTAATTTATGTATGAATAATTTAATAGGATTATTAAAATGCAATATATGAAATCTTAATGAATAAAATTAATTCTATTAGAGAAAGAGAGAAAGTTATGCCGAAAATTAATGTAAAGGGTAACCAAATATCAATATTTCCAATAAAAGATGATGATTATATTTGTATTACAGATATTGCAAAATATAAAAACTCTGATAGAACTGATGATTTAATAAGAAATTGGATTAGAAATAGAAATACGATTGAATTTTTAGGAATATGGGAACAGTTAAATAACCTTAATTTTAATCCCGTGGAATTCGACGGGTTTAGAAAAGAAGCTGGACTAAATAGTTTTACATTAACACCTCGTCAATGGATAGAAAAAACAAATGCTATTGGTTTAATTTCAAAGCAGGGAAGATATGGTGGAACTTATGCACATAAGGATATTGCTTTTGAATTTGCAAGTTGGATATCAGTCGAATTTAAACTATACCTAATAAAAGAATTTCAAAGATTAAAAGATTATGAATATAAGCAATTAGGATGGGATATAAAGAGAAACTTAGCCAAAATCAACTATAGAATACATACTGATGCTATTAAAACAAATCTTATACCGATAGAATTATCATCTAAACAAATTTCATACATATATGCTAGTGAAGCTGATGTTTTGAACATGGCTTTGTTTGGAATGACAGCAAAAGAATGGAGAGAAAACAATCCGAATAACAAGGGAAATATACGTGATTATGCTAATACAGCACAACTTGTATGTTTATCAAATTTAGAAAATCTTAATGCATTATTCATAAATGAAGGACTTTCACAACAAGAAAGACTTAAAAAATTAAACTTTATTGCCATAAATCAAATGAAGATTTTAATGCAGGATATTAGCCTTAAATCACTTAGTGATAAAAATTTAGATAATAATAAGAAATAGAATATATAGATGAGCTTTACAAGAAAGGCTTTGAGGTCAGTGACGAAAACAGCATCTAACAAAGGATTTCCAGCTCCACTATCGTTTCGCCCAAATTCATT
>NZ_JAVDDS010000014.1 GCF_030848475.1 Herbivorax alkaliphila | reverse complement strand
TAAACCCTCTAAAAGTGAACTCGTTTCATCGAATCTTCAGGTAGAGACTCAACTCCACCTGAAGATTTATAAGAGTAACTCCACCTTATAGAAGCTGGAGTCTTAGAATAAGATAAAAAAAGCTTAGGTGCCTAAAACACCTAAACTTTTAAGTCTTTTCTCTTTGTTACACAACTTATAAATCTTCTGGAATTATATCATTTCTTATAATATCCTTGTAATCTTCTCTTTTAACTATTGTCCTTGCTTTTCCATCCTTAACAAGTACAATTGGCGGTCTTGGTATCCTGTTATAATTACTAGACATTGAATAAGTATATCCCCCTGTTGCAAATGTTGCTAAAATATCTCCAACATTTACCTCAGGCAACATAACATCTTTTGCAAGAAGATCCCCTGATTCACAGCATTTACCTGCAATTGTGACTTTTTCAGTTTTTGGAGCATCTGGCTTATCCACAATTGCCGCTTCATATTTTGCCTGATACATTGCAAATCTTGGATTATCAGTCATCCCACCATCAACTGCCACATACTTTCTTATATTTTTAATTTCTTTTACAGAACCAACTTTATATAGGGTAATTCCTGCTGGTGCTGCTATGGATCTTCCAGGCTCCATAACTATTTGAGGAAGTTTTATTTCTTTTTCGCTGCAAACACTTTTTACAACTTCTGATACTGACTTAATATAGTGGTCATACTCAATTGGCTGATCTTCTTGAGTATACTTTATTCCAAATCCACCACCTAAGTTTAATTCTTTAATTTCTATATCAAGCTTTTCCTTTAGACTAGCTGCAAACTCCAACATAACCTTTGCTGCCAATTTAAAAGGTTCTAAGTCAAATATCTGCGAACCTATATGGCAATGAAGTGCCATAACATTTATATTTGAAAACTCTACAGCTTTTTTTATTATTTCAAATGCTTCACCATTTTCTAATGCCACTCCGAATTTAGAATCAATCTGACCTGTTCTAATAAAATCATGGGTATGTGCATCTATTCCAGGTTTTATTCTAAATGAAACATTAACTATTTTATTTAATTTCTTTGCAATCTGGTTTACATTCATAAGTTCTTCTTTGTTATCTATCACTATTCTTCCAATATCATTTTCAATAGCCATCAAAAGTTCTTCATATGTCTTGTTATTACCATGAAAATATGCCTTGTCCATTGGAAAACCAGCTGTAATTGCTGTATACAGCTCTCCCCCCGAAACTACATCAAGCCCTAGTCCTTCCTGATGAACAATTTTACAAATTGCCGTTGTGCAAAGAGCTTTACTTGCATATAAAGCCAATCCATTGCCATCATAATACTTATCAATTGCATCTTTATACTTTCGACAATTTTCTCTTAAAAGATTTTCATCCATAACATAAAGAGGTGTACCATATTTATCAGCCAACTCTAAACAATCGCACCCACCAATTTCCAAATGATTCTTTTCATTTATTTTTACCGCTTTAGATACAAACATAATCTCACCTTCCATTGTTTTTAATTAATCTAGACTCTAATCATTCTCTCAAAAACACCAAAAAACCATAATTTTTAAATATTTTTGATGTATAATTAGAACCACTAAAATTATGGTAACATTTAATTTTGCAAGAGTCAAGTTCAAAACTTGCAAAATTAACTTTTGTCTTTTTTATAACTTCAGTCACAAACCCTTCCATATCAACCTTTATTAATAATTAGCTCTTTTATATTAATCTTCAAAATAAAATTTATTTATTATTTACCTTTATTATTTCTTCAAAAAATTGATATGGCTTCTCATGTGGCTTTTCCATATTGAATTTTTTCATAAAATATATTTTTAAATTGTGCACAAACACCTCTCTTCTTTCTCCCAAGTCATGCTTTCTTGCTAAAAATTCCTTTAAAACATTGTATTCATAACTATTAACAGGATATATATTAGGAGTTAAATGGTCTTCTTCTTTAAAATCCACCAAATTTTCTAATTGTACAAGTTGTTTTTGTCTTTTAATTTTTATTACAATAGTATTTGCAGCAAAGTCACCTATTCTTTGATATTTTTTCGATGTAACTACAAGAATTACATCAACAATATAAACTAACGGCAATGAGATAACCAACCTTAAAAATCCTCTTAAAATGGCATCAACTATATTTATTGGTTCGCCAGTTCCCTTTATAACCCTAAGTTTCATGCATCTTTTTCCTAAAGTCTGCCCTTTTAATATTGTCTCTAAAAAAATAAAATACATAAGGTGAAAAAACAATATAACTGTATAACAAAATAATATAAATTCTAGAACACCAAGTTCCCAAATAAGATATCCAAAATCAACTCCCACAAGATACATCGCTATAAATGCAATACTAAATATTACAAATTGAATCAGGCAGTCTATAAAAAAAGCTATAAATCTAGACCCAAGTCCTGCTAATTCATACTCAACATGCACATTTTCAGGTGTTAATACTTTAAGTATCCGCCTCATTTTTTATCATCCTTTACTTTTATCTTTTTTTAACTCTAAATTTTTGTCAGCTCTTCTATTCTTTATATTAGGAATCAAAATATATAATACAAGAAGTCCCAGTGTAATTATTGAAAAGAATATTTTAAAAACATCAGAAACTCTCTGTGTTGGAGTAAAATATCCTTCTATAAATCCTGCAACAATATAAAGTGGAATAGTTCCAAGAAGGAGCTTTATAGCAATTTTACCCTTTATTATAAAAGCATCTTTTCTAGAATACTTACCTGGATTAATGAGAGCGTAGCCTATGATAAGTCCTGCCCCGCCACAAATAAAAATTGCTGCAAGTTCTATTATTCCATGGGGAAGAATTAAAGACCAAAATAAAAGATTCTCATTATTCAAAAAATACAAACCTGCCAATGTCCCCAGCATATATCCATTATATAAAAGAACGTAGGCACTCCCCACTCCTAAGGTGATTCCAAAAATAAAAACTAAAATACCAACTCTTATATTGTTAGTAAGTATAAAACTTGACTGTATTGCAGCATCCCACACTACAGTGTGACTATCAAAATCTCGATTCATAATTTCTTCAACCATTTCAGCTGGAAAAAAAGCAATTGCATTGTCCACTGAAATAACAGTTAATACAAAACTTATTAATGTCCCAAGTAAAAAGATAAATGTTGACAGCATTATAGGCTTGATATTGCTGTTTATAAGTAATGGAAACTCTACAATTAAAAACTTAAACAAATCTTTAATATTTGATTTCTTTGTAGTATAAATATAGCTGTGAGAAGAAGCTACAAGCCTGTTTAGGTATTCTGTAGTTGACGTATTCCCAAAATATGTACGACTATAAGATAAATGCCCACATGCCAAATTATACATATTTAAAAAGCCATCAAGTTCATTTTTGTTGAGTTTATTTATCTTTCCTGCTTGAAGCTTTTCTAATAGTGACTCTAACTTATTCCATGTTTTGTAGTTTTCTTTTATAAAGCTGTCTTCTTTCATCTCTAACATCCTTTTAAGTATTATAAAAAAACTTTTTTAAATAATTGTATCACATAAATGATTTCATTTGAAGGTACTTGTTTACCACTTCAACTGATAACTTATCTGGTGGAACATCAATAACACCTATTCCTGAGTTGTGAAACACTTTTTTAACTTTTTCTCTTTCATCTACCAACTTAATTGAAGCTGCCTTCAAATAAATATCTTCACTGTTTTTAGCATTCATATCAGCTGTTTTATATAATCTCATATCTTTTATTGTTATTACAATTGGAACATGATGTTTTGCCATGTTTTTTAGTGCCGCAGATAACCGGATTGCTTCCTGAGCATTAAAAAGTTCTGTAAATATGCATAAAAGACTTCTTCTCTTCTGATATTGGTTTAAATAATTTAAAGAACCCCTATAATCTGCTGAAACAAAATTCTCCTCCACATTGTAAAGATTTTCTGCAATAAGCTGAAACTGTCCTGTTCCCTTTCCAGGCTTAACATATCGTTTTACACTGCTGTCAAATACCATTACGCCAACATTATCACCTTTTTTTATTGCAACATCTGTAAGAAGAAATGAGGCATTAATAGAATAATCCAGCTTTTTTATATAGTCTATCTCAGAATTCATAACTCTGCTAGAATCTAGCATAATCATCACTTGCTGATTCTTTTCCGGCTCAAACGTATTTATTATAAGTTTATTTGCCCTAGCAGTAGCCAACCAGTTTATTTTTCTATAATCATCTCCTTCATTGTACTCACGAAGGCTTTCAAATTCTGTTCCACCACCAAAACTTTTAACTTTTTTTACTCCTTGAATCAAATGACTTTTCTTTATAAGTGATAGTCCTAATTTGTTTAAATCTTTTAAATTTGGATACACCTTATAATTATTTGTAACATCATACTGATGTTTTTTTGAACAAAGCTTCAAAACACCATTGTATTTAATATGTATCTTTCCAAAAGTAAACTGTCCTCTCTTTTGAGGCACAACAATATACCTGCCCTCTGACTCATTATGCGGCGAAACTTTTAAATTAACAAACTTTTTTTTAAAATTCATATACAGAGGAATTTCATCTAAAGCTGTAATATCCAAAACATAGTCACTATTATTTCTTATGGAAATGGTTATTTCGTTTTCTCCCCCCATTGACAATTTATCATCACAAATCCTGTCTACTTCAAAATCTTTTTTGCCAGGTGTCATTATATAATCCACAATAAAAGAAACTATGAGTATAAAATTATATATTACAAAAACATGAAAATGCAGCCCTGGAATTATCCCAATAAGTATAGGAATTATTCCAACTACCATCAATAAAGAAAAAACTTTACTAAAAGGCATTTCAACTCTCCTTTTTGCTTGTTATCCAATCTTACCTTGGCACTTCAACTTTTGACAGGACACTCTTTATTACATCATCATTACCTAGTCCATCAATTCCTGCCTCTGGTTTTAGTATAACCCTGTGCCTTAAAACAGGTAATGCCAACTCCTTTACATCTTCTGGAATTACATACGCTCTTCCCTGCATCGCTGCATACGTTTTAGATGTCAAAAGAAGTGAAATAGATGCACGTGGACTTGCCCCCAGTATAAGAGCAGGGGAATTTCTTGTGGCCTTTGTAATGGAAGTTATATAATTTATAATACCATCACTTACAGAAACTCCCTCTATTTCTTTTCTGCATTTTTTTATATCTTCAAATGTACATACCGGACTTATCTTTTGAGCATCAATGTCTTTGCTGTCAAATCCTGAATTAAACTTTTTTAAAAGAGTGTTTTCAAATTCCTGTGGCACATAGTCTATTAAAAGTTTCATTAAAAATCTGTCTACCTGTGCCTCTGGCAAAGGATATGTCCCCTCATATTCAACAGGATTTTGAGTTGCCAAAACCATAAACGGCTCTTCTAACCTATGAGTCTGTCCGTCTATAGATATAGCCCTTTCCTCCATTGCTTCAAGTAGAGCTGCCTGTGTTTTTGGCGGTGTACGGTTTATTTCATCTGCAAGAAAAATATTTGTAAACAGCGGCCCTTTTTTTAGGAAAAATTCTGTTTCTTTTGGATCAAAAACTTTTGTTCCTATTATGTCGGCTGGCATAAGGTCAGGAGTAAACTGTACCCTTTTAAACTCTGCCTTTACAGATTTTGAAACAACTTTTGATGCTAATGTTTTAGCAAGCCCTGGAACTCCCTCTATCAAAACATGCCCACCTGTAAAAAGACAAATAACCAGTTTTTCTATAAAATCATCTTGTCCCACTACAACTTTTGATACCTCTTCTATTATAGCTTTGCTTTTTTCCCTAGTAAATTCACATTCGTCTAGAGTATTTTCATTAATATAATCAGTCATTCCTTAATCACCCTCCTGATTTTTTCTAATTTAGTAAACAACCTCTCCATTGTTTTTCTATCTTTTATATCATTTTTAATATATCCCTCACAATCTCTTACCAATTCCTTTATATTCATATCTTTTAAAAGAACATTATTCTCAGCTTTACTTAAAACCTCATTATAATCTATCTCTTTATACCTGTACCCTAAAAAATTTGCAAGTTCAGTTTTAAACTTTTCATATACAATTTCTAAAACCATGCTGTTAGCATTTGCTTTCATGTATATATTTGAAAGAGCAAACATATTTTCATTTTCTTCACGTTTTATTGTTTCATGCACAACAACGGGTTTTCCAAATCTTTTAGACTTTATATAAATATAAATTAAAAAGGCCAATGCTAACTGAATTAAAATAAGTCTTCCTGAGAAACCTATAATATCTAAAAGAGTGGCTTCTTTTCCAAAGCCATGATAAAATTCATTAAACAAAACCCTTTCATTAGAAGCTGCTTTTAATGCATGGATAAAAACTACACCAGGGTCTAAGTCCTTTATTTCTTCGTTTGTATACTTCTCATAGTCTTTTAAATATATAAACTGTCCTTCTCCTATGTTGTACATACGATTTTCGCCAAAATATGAAAAAACCTTTGTATAACTTGTAGCTTCATCAAGTATTTCATATTTTTCACCGACAACACTTTCTGCAGAATCAATTAAAACAAAACTATTCCCTCTCTCAATCCAACTTAAAAGATATTTTTTCTCCAAACCACTATTTACAATATTTCTCTCTGGAGAAAAAGCAACTACCGTAGCATCATCAGGTAAAAACCTTGAAGAACTTTCATGGCGCCCCACATCATACCCCATCTCTCTTGCAAGTTGAAAAAGTACCCTTCCACCTTTTTCTCTATCGCTGTATGTAGAATAATCAGAGGTTTGCTCTGCTTCATTTTTTATATCAAAAACTATCATTCCAGCTAAAGAAAGGAATAGGAAAATAAGTATAAAAATAATAATTTCCTTTTTTCTACTCAATTCTTTTCCCCTCCTTTTTTATCAATAAGCTTAAAATAAGTTTCATACCATCTTTGAAATTTTTTTGTATTTAATGTTTTCCATCCATAGCAATACTTATTAAAATCCTGTGTAAAATTTGTAAATATATCAAATAGTTCAGGCTTATTTAGCTGTATCTCTAATAAATACTGCTTATTTGTTTTTGCTTTATTGATTTTTATTATGTTGGAATTATTTAAATTTATTAAGGATGCAATATATAAAAACCTGAGTGCACTGTTGTAATCTCTTTTTGCTATATGTTTTTCAACTATTTTTAGTATTTCGTCAGGATTTTTAATTTTTACTAAAATGTCTTCATTATCCCTCATGATTTTTTTAGAAATAAATCGGTTTTTAAATATATAATAACCTATTACAAAAATAACAAAAATAATAAGAGCTATAGAAATATATTTTATAAGTGTTACTGCCCAAGACGGAACATTTGCAGCTTCCATCAATTCTCCCATTCTTCCATCTATGCCAAATCTTTCCATAAAATCTTCATAATTCCTTATTATATATCTAATAATGCTTCTTCGCAAAGCATTTATAAAATTGTCATCTTCAGTTTCCCGGGTTATTTCATGGGATGAAACAATATCAGAGAGCTTTTCTCTAATTTCATTTTCATCATCTGGAGGTTCATCATATGCCAGCACAGGGCTTGTTGAAAAAAATGACAGCAAAAACAAAGACATTACAATAAATGAAATTACAACTTTACATTTATCAATCTGCTCTTTTTTATTAAAATACATTATATTTATTTTAATCTGCCTCATTTTTTCAGATGACAATAAATTAATCATCTTTTTCCTCTCCAATTTCCTTTTTTAGTTCGCTTTTTTGTTTTTCAATCATTTTATTAAGTTTTAACTCTAAATCAAATGCTTCTTTTTTAACTTTAGCATCAATAAATAGAACAGTTATAAAAACTACAACAAAGGGATATAAAACTGCATTTAAAACCTGTCCAAAAGAATAAAGTGTGTAAAAAAGAATATTGTTTATACCAATTGCAACAACTGAAATTCCAGTAACCATTCCACCTATAAGACTATAAATAATATAACAAAATAAACTTGAAATACCTATATGCCAAAATGATCCTTTTGATAGTTGAAAAGCCCTTTTTATACCATTTGAAAATGATGAATTTTCATTTACAATTATATTATTACCAAATATTAGTCTAACCCAGAAAAAACCAACTAATATAATCATTCCAAGTATAACAACCAGTGCAAATAAAACAATAAAAACTGTCATTATCCACTCCTGTGCAGTTGTAAATGCTATACCAAGTAAAAAAACAAATATAATTGCTCCTACAAATAATGAAACAAAATATAAAGCAAATAATATAATATAAAAAATTGCTGTGTATCCTGCCATCCTCCACATATACTTAAAACAATATCTTATTAATTTGAATGTATTTTTATAAGAAAAACTTATAGTTCTACCTTTTGTCATATAGTCATATACAATTTTCATTACAGCAGCTTGAAATACAACCTTTATACTTAAACTATAGCATATATTTAAAAGAGTGAATAAATTACTAATTGCAGTTGACTGGTAATTTCCAAAGTCACCATAATAGTCAAAATGATTATAGTTTTCAAAACTTGAAAATAAATCTTCAAATAAACCAAAAGTATTCGTAATAACATAACTATCTACAAGGGAATCAATGATAATCCATGGAACATAAAGTATCAACGACAAAAAAAATAAAACTTTAAAATTTCTTTTGAAGATTTCAATAGAATAATCAGCTACGTCCCCAATTCTCATTGGCTTTAATTCGGTATTGTTTTGATTCATATAATTTAAGGCCTCTCTTTTTATCTTAAGAATAACCAAATAATAAACTCTTTTCTTCAAAATCAGACTTTATTATTTGTTTTTCTTTTGTTTTTCTTTATTTAAATTATCATAATATGTGAATAAATTCAATAGGTAGTTTTTAATTCGGTGTATATAATAAATGATATACACCCTTTTTAATCTGTACTTCTTCCAACATTGTACCAATTAACAAACAGTCTTTTAAACATTTTTGCAAAAGAAGCTTTTTGAATTTCTCTATCACAGATAAGATCCATCCTTGCTATTTCATTATCATCTACTTTATATATTACTTCACCTATCCGTTGACCCTTTTTTACTGGAGCAGCAATTGACTTCATAACTCTAATCTCTCTTTTTACTTTATCTCTTTGTCCTCTTGATAAAAGTAAATTTAAGTCATCTGCATAAACAGCCTTTGCCATATTTTCCAAACCTTTTCTTATCTCTACTTCTCTAACCTCTCCACCTTCTTTATTTACATTGGTGGATTCATAGTTTGCAAATCCATAATCTAAAAGTTTTCTAGACTGAGCAAAACGACTGTTAGAATCAGCACCACCTAAAACAACAGAAACCAATCTCATATTGTTTCTTTTTGCAGTAGCAGATAAACAATGCTTCGCTGCCTGTGTAAATCCCGTTTTAAGACCATCTGCACCATTGTAAAATCTAATAAGTTTATTTGTATTTGATAATTCAAATTCTCCTCCTCTAAAACTATCCATCCATATAGAAGTGTATTCAAGTATCCCCGGGTGCTTAGTCACCAGTTCTTTTGACATAAGGGCAACATCATATGCAGTGCTGTAGTGTCCTTCATCAGTAAGTCCTGTACAGTCAAGAAAATGGGTGTTTTTCATACCAAGTTCTTCTGCTTTCTCATTCATCATCACAACAAAACCCTCTTCACTACCATTAATCATTTCTGCCAATGAAACAGTAACGTCATTTGATGAGTGAAGTGCAACTGCCTTTAATGCATCTCTTACAGAATATTGCTCTCCTGGTTCAACATAAGCTTGGGATCCTCCCATTCCAGCTGCATAATCAGATGCAGTAACCATATCATCTAATTTTATTTTTCCCGAATCAATTGCCTCCATTATTAACAGCATTGACATAACTTTAGTAACACTTGCTATGGGAAGTTTATCATGAGAACTTTTTTCTGTAAGTACCTGACCTGTTGCAGCATCAATAAGAATAAATGCTTTAGATTCAAAACTGTCAAAGCTTGTATTTGCAACCATTACCTCAACCACTTCTTCATTGTACTCATATAAATCATCGTCACCTATAGATATAACATTTAGAGAAAGTAAATTAAATAAAAGAAAAGTTATTATTAAGTACCCCACTAATTTTTTCAACATAAAGGATTACCCCCAAACCTTTTAACTATATAAAGTTCATACAATTAAAAGTATGCAGAAAAAACTTAGGATATACTATTTTTATCTAAATTTAAGGCTTCGCGGATTTAAAGCTAGGGTAATCCTTTAAAGTACAGCCTTTCGGTAGACTTTTTTGATGCCAGAAAGCAATGCACTTTCTTAGGCATTTAAAAATGCTTTATATTAAAAAAATGAACTAGTTTAGCTAAACTAGTTCACTTGAGCTAAAATCAATGGTCTTTTTTGGACAGGGTAAGCAGAAAATGTTATGTTTTTATTTATAATATCTTCTGCCTCTTTTATCTTTTTCATATCACTGCTGTAAAGTGTTGCAATTACTTCATCTCTTTCTACCTTCATTCCCTTTTTCTTATTTAGTAAAATACCTGCACTATAGTCAATGGTACTTTCTTTTGTCTGTCTTCCTGCTCCAAGAACCATTGAGGCAGCTCCAAGAGCGTCTGTTCTCATATCCTTTATGTATCCACCCCTTTTACTTTTATATTGATAAATAAAAGGAGAACTTTCAAATAAATTGTACTGGTCAATCACCATAGCATTTCCGCCCTGACGCTCTACCATATTTCTAAATTTTAATAGAGCCTTTCCATTATTAACTGCATCCTCAACCTTTTTTATACATAATTCCCTGTGTCCTAGTCCAGATACTTCAAGCATTTTTGCTGCTAATTCAAAGGACAATTCCTTTAAATCTTCAGGCCCCTTACCCTTTAAAACTTCTATAGCCTCAATAACCTCTAAAGAGTTTCCAATTGCATTCCCTAGAGGAACATCCATATCTGTAACAATTGCAACAGTTTTTCTGCCTATTTTATTGCCTGTCTTAACCATTAATTCTGCTAACTTTTTTGACTTCTCAACAGTTTTCATAAATGCCCCACTGCCTGTTTTAACATCTAAAACAATGCCATCTGCACCACTTGCAATTTTTTTGCTCATAATGCTACTTGCAATTAAAGAAATATTATCTACAGTTGCAGTAACATCTCTTAGTGCATATAATTTTTTATCTGCTGGTGCAAGGTTTCCTGTTTGTCCAACGACAGATACACCAATTTCCCTAACATTATCAATAAACTCTTTATTTGAGATATCTGTCTTAAAACCTGGAATAGACTCCAACTTATCTATGGTTCCACCTGTATGCCCTAGTCCTCTTCCTGACATTTTAGCCACTGGAATGCCACAAGCAGCACAAATAGGCCCAATAATAAGAGTAGTCTTATCTCCAACTCCTCCAGTACTGTGCTTATCTACTTTAAACCCCTCTATTTCAGATAAATCAACCATATCACCCGACTTTGCCATAGCCTCTGTTAAAAGCGAAGTCTCCCTTTCATTCATCTCTTTTAAAAAAATAGCCATAAGAAGAGCAGAAGCCTGATAATCAGGTATATTATCGCTGCAATAACCATTTATAAAAAAGTTAATTTCCTCAGCCTCAAGTTCTTTTCCATATCTTTTCTTTTCAATAATATCATACATCCTCATTGTCAATTCCTCCTAAGATTTTTGATATATGTAATAAATGCTTTTTCTATATCTTTTTTGTCATAAATAACATGAATCCTATAATTTCAAGATATCCTTTAAAAAACTTTTACCACAAATATCCGACTCAATTTGGAGATATTCTGCTATTGTTGCAGCTACATCTGAAAAAGAACTTCTAGTTTTAAGATTCACATTGTTTTTAATATTTTTACCATAAACAAGTAGCGGGACGTATTCTCTAGAGTGATCGGTACTTTTCGTTGTAGGATCACATCCATGATCTGCAGTTATTATCAAAATATCCTCTTCTTTTAATTCTTTTAAAATTTCAGGAACTCTAGCATCAAACTCCTCTAGTGCTTTTGCATATCCTAATGCATCATTTCTATGTCCATATACCATATCAAAATCAACTAAATTAGTAAATATAATACCTTCAGATTGGCTCTTAATAAATTCAATTGTTCTATCAACTCCGTCCATATTATTAGAAGTATGCTTAGAATGTGTAATACCTCTATTATTAAAAATATCCTCAATTTTTCCTACAGCCATTACATGGTAGCCTTTTTCACATGCATAATCTAGTATAGTCTTGTTTACAGGATCTAATGAAAAATCTTTCCTTCTTTTTGTTCTGACATAATTTCCACTAATGCCAACAAAAGGTCTTGCTATAACTCTCCCTACTCCGTGTTTACCTTGCAGCATTCTTCTTGCTATACTGCACATTTCATAAAGTCTCTCAACTGGTATTACATCCTCATGAGCAGCAATTTGAAACACACTGTCTGCAGATGTATACACAATTGGATAACCTGTCTTTACGTGCTCATCTCCTAACCTGTTTATAATTTCTGTTCCAGACGCAGGATAATTGGCCAAAGTGGATACCTTTATACTTTCTTCAAATTCATTTATTATTTCTTTTGGAAATCCATCAGGATACACTGGAAAAGGTCTATCCAATATTATACCCGAGAGCTCCCAGTGTCCTGTCGTTGTATCTTTTCCCGGAGACTTTTCTGCCATTTTACCAAAGCATCCTGAAGGTTTATCACAAAAATCAATTCCAGTAATAGCATCTATATTTCCTAGCCCAATATTTGCAAGGTTTGGTATGAAAAAATTTTTAACTGTCTTTGCAATATTCCCCAAAGTATTACTGCCTTCATCAGTATATTTGTAAGCATCAGGAAGTTCACCTACTCCTAAACTATCTAAAACAATTATAACAGCTCTTTTCATTTTAATATCTCCTCTCTTTGTAGAAAACATAAGATTTTATATGTTGTGTGCATAAAAAAAAGTAAGAAATAAGCATCTTACTTTTAATTATATTATAAAATCTAAATATTAACTATAGGATTTTTGTAAAATTCATATGAAATTACGCCCTAGGATGGGTTTTTTTATATATCTCTTTTATTCTGTTTTTTGCTATCTGAGCATAAACCTGTGTAGAGGATATATCAGAGTGTCCCAACATCTCCTGGATAGATCTTAAATCTGCTCCATTTTCCAATAAATGTGCTGCAAAGGAATGCCTCAATGTATGTGGTGTTATGTCTTTATTAATATGAGCCTGATTTTTATACTGCTTTATTATCTTCCAAAATCCCTGCCTTGTTAATCTCTTTCCATTTACATTTACAAACAATGCTTTTTCATCTTTTCTCTGTATAAGAAGTTTCCTAGATTTAGATAGATACTCATTTAGTGCATTGATTGAAATTGATCCAATAGGTATCATTCTCTCTCTTGAACCTTTAGTACACTTTATAAATCCCATATCAGGATTAACATCAGTAACATCTAAACATATAAGTTCTGAAACTCTTATGCCGGTTGCATACAAAAGCTCTAACATAGCTTTGTCTCTAAATCCCTTTAAGTCATCACACTTTGGTTGTTCTAAAAGCAATTCTACTTCTTTTGTAGACAATATTTGTGGAAGCTTTTTCTCTACCTTTGGTGATTCAAGTTGTTCTGTTGGGTCCTGTTTAATCTCACTATTCTTAGTCAAATATTGACAAAAAGATCTTATAGAAGCTAAATTACGGGATATTGTTGATGTAGCCCTTCCCATTTTTTGTAGGTGCAAGAGATAAGCAATAACTGTTGTCTTATTAATATTTGCTATACTGTTTATTTTCATCTCTTTAAGATATGTAATAAATTGCTCAATATCTCTCTTGTACGACTGTAGGGTATTTAAAGACAATTTTTTGTCTTTTTCTAAAAAATTCAAAAATTCAAAAACTAATTCTTCCATTACTTTACCTACTCCTTCTTATTTTCATTATTTATTAATATTTTAAATATTAAACAACTTTAACATATAATACTTGCATCAATACAATTTTGTCTCCGATAAAATATTTCCAATCCTCCATATTATATAAGAACTACTACTCATTATGCAATAATTATCCTTTATATGCTAATTAGTTTGTAGGTTTGTATAATTATTTTTGCTTTTTTTGTGCATTAATAACAATAAATCAGCTATGTAATTACATTTTTATACCATTTTAAAATTAAACCCTTAATATATATGGTTAACAAAAACTGCCACATCCATACATTCATATTTTATCAAAATATATATTTTTAAGCAAATATCATTCTTATAAAAACAGGAACAATATATGATTCAACCAATATACCACAAAAAATAATTCCTGAAAACGTTAACGTAACAAAACAATACCTAAAAAAATTCATCTTTAAACTATTTTTTTGATCATTTTTATTTGATTTGTTCTCAATTATACTCAGCGAAAAGTTTATTCCGTTTACTCCTAATGCTATAATGCATGGAATAATTATTATTTCCTTTGGCAAAATTGTTATAACTGAAAAAAGTACACCTTTTAATCCCAAGTACTCAATTATAAAACCTGACGTAAACCCTGTTATAAACCCCCTTACCCCTATTAATATGTAAATAAAAGGTATTCCAATAATGGTAACTCCTAAAACCCACAGAATTACAATTTCTCTTATGTTATCCACAAGTGATATTCTTAGTATCTCATTACTGTCTACCTTTTGGTTTTCAAAAAGCTGAAAAAAACCATGTATGTAATTGGTTAATTCTTTTCTTTGAATTGGACTTAATCCATTTACAGTAAAGGCTCCAGCTGAAACCCCTATAACAAATGCCAAAAACAAGAAAAAGTATAAATTCAAGTTGCTTTTAATGTGATTTACAATTACCTCACGTATTTTAGAAAACAAGTTTTATCCCCTCTCGTCATTTTTATGTTATTTTAGGCTTTAATATAAAAAGTTAACTTCTCACTATAAATTTTATGCTTTGAAAACAAAAAAAATTACAATACATCGAGGTATATTGTAAACTTAAACTAATTTTGCTTTATCTTTATCTTATTTTAAAATTCCAATTTCCATAATATAGATTTAAACTTTGAAGCTCTCGGTCAAAAATCTATTATATTTTTATTTCACCTTTTATTATTTTTTCAGCCATGAGAATCCCTATAATAGTTTTAGCATCAGTTATTTCTTTGTTCATAACCATTTTTAAAAGTTCATTAATTGCAATTTTATACGTAGAAATAAATTCACCCTCATCAGCACATGCTTCTCCTTCGACTAAATCAGTTGCTAGGTACATGTATATTTTCTCATTGCAAAAACCTGGAGCACAGTGCAAGTCTATTAAGTGCTTCATGTTTTTTGTCTCAAGTCCTGTCTCCTCTTTTAATTCTCGATGTGCACATATTAAAGGATTTTCCCCTTTATCAAGCTTTCCAGCAGGAATCTCTAAAGATTCAGTTTCTATAGGTTTTCTATATTGACGAACTATATAAATTTCACCATCATCACTTATTGGTATTACTGCAGAACCTCCATTGTGTTTTACCAATTCACGTGAAGCCTCTTTACCATCTGGTTGAAGAACTTTTAATTCATCTACTCCTATTATATTTCCTTCATACACATTTTTTTTAGATAATGTCTTTTCTTCATAATTCATTTAAAGGCCTTCCTCCTATCCCTTGCCAATTTCTCGTGCTCTTTTTGTACACTCAATCATTGCATCAATTATTGTATGTCTAAACCCATTCTTTTCCAAAGATTTTACTGCTTCTATAGTTGTACCTGCGGGAGAACACACTTGATCTTTAAGCTCTCCAGGATGCTTACCAGTTTCTAAAACCAGTTTTGCAGATCCCATAACAGCTTGAGCTGCTAATTTATATGACAAATCCCTTGGCAATCCTGACAAAACAGCTGCATCTGCCATTGCCTCAATAAACATAAACACATATGCAGGACTACTGCCCGTAACTGCCGTCACCTCATTCATAAGTTTTTCATCTAAAACTTCAACTTTACCAAAGCACTCAAGTATTCTTTTAACATTTAAAATGTCATCTTTAGATAAGATCTTGTCATCATAGCACATCAATGTCATTCCTTCTGCTACTAAGGCTGGTGTGTTAGGCATAGTGCGAATTATTTTTCTGTCATCTCCAATGATGTCCTGATAATACTTTATAGGTACCCCTACAGCAACAGAAACCAGTATTTTTTTATCATCAAAACTACTCTTACAAGGTTCAAGTACCTTTTCAACCATATTTGGTTTTACAGACAAAATGACAATATCAGATTTTTGAACAACCTCAGTACTATTGTTTAAAATAGTAATACCGGTTTCAGATTTAAGATTTGAAAGTTTTTCTTTATCGATATCATAGACAAAAACATTTTCATTTGAAGTAACTCCGGATTTTACAATGCTATTTATCATAGCACATCCCATATTTCCTGCACCAATAAAACCTACTTTTGCACTCATTAAAACCCCTCCTTTTTATTCACTGTGCCAATATCTATATTATCATAAAACTAAGCAAAATCCACTTATTTTTATATATGCACATTAGCAATTTACAAAAACTAAAGTTTTTATAAATTGCTATGTTTTTAAAAAGATATGGGGTTTTAAATGTCATATGCAAGAATAATTGCCTTTGAAATATCTTTCATTGGAATTCCTCTGTCCATGCTTTCTTTTTGTATCTTTCTAAAAGCCTCATCCTCAGTCAATCCCTGATGTTTCATCAACAGTCCCTTTGCTTTTTCTATTTCCTTTCTACTCTTTAATGTGCTTTTCAATTCATATATTTCCTTTGACAGTTTTAATATTTTTTTTCTGTTTTTTATAACTAAATCTACAGTACTAATAAAACTATATCGGTTTATAGGCTTTATAACAGTGACTATATCGGTTTTATTCTTCATACAGTTTATAAAATCAGCCTGTTTGTTATTAGCTAAAAGTATAACATCACAAAGTTTGTCTTCAGAAATTATTTTAGCTATTTCAAAACCACTTGTTGGAGGCAGGCTATAATCTAAAACAGCAAGGTCTGGTCTTAAGGAGCTAACTCTTCTTAAACAATCACTGCCATCTTTAGCCTGACCAATGACTTCATAATTATAATTTGCAAAAAAAGCTTTTAGTTTATTTACAAAAATTTCATTATTAATAGCAATAAATATCCTTGCCGATTCCATATCCACACCTCCACTTATTTAGCATCCCTCATCAAATAGCTAATTAGCTTGGTCTTTCCACTTTAACATTTTAATATCTAAAAAATTTATAAATGCTAAGGGAAAGCCAAGCCACTTAGACTAATACTTTGTCAAATAATTTTCAATTTCCCATTCGCTTACCTTTGTCTTATAATCATCCCATTCTTTATTTTTGGCTTCAATAAATTTGTCAAAAACATGGTCACCTAAAGCTTCTTTTGCCAGCTTACTATCCTTCATTTCATCAATTGCTTCCTTTAAGTCACCAGGTAGTGACTTTATGCCCTCATCAATTCTTTCCTTCTCTTTCATCTCAAATATATTCTTATCAGTTGATGTCATAGGCTGTATTTTATTTTCTATGCCATCAAGACCTGCCTCTAACACTGCCGCTAAAGCAAGATAAGGATTACAGCTTGGATCAGGACAACGCAACTCCACTCTTGTTGCCACTCCCCTAGCAGCAGGTATCCTTAAAAGAGGACTTCTGTTTTTTGCAGACCAAGCTATATAAACAGGTGCTTCATAACCAGGTACCAGACGCTTATATGAGTTTACAACTGGATTTGTTATTGCTGTAATTGCTCTCATATTTTTCATTAACCCTCCAATAAACCAATATGCATCTTTACTAAGCTGTAAAGGATCCTTTTCGTCATAAAATGCATTTTTACCATTTTTAAACAATGATGTGTTGGTGTGCATACCTGAACCATTAATACCAAAAATAGGTTTAGGCATAAATGTAGCATGCAACCCATTTCTTTGTGCAATGGTTTTTACAACTAGTTTAAAAGTCATTATGCTATCAGCTGTAGTCAAAGCATCAGCATATTTAAAGTCAATTTCATGCTGTCCAGGTGCAACTTCATGATGAGATGCCTCTATTTCAAACCCCATTTCTTCAAGTACAAGACACATATCTCTTCTTGCATTTTCACCTAAATCCACTGGACCTAAATCAAAATAACCTGCATTATCTTGAGTTTTTGTAGTAGCTTTCCCTTCACTGTCAGTTAAAAAGAGAAAAAACTCACATTCAGGTCCTACATTAAAAGTATCATAGCCTTTATCAGCCGCCTTTTTCAAAGCTCTTTTCAATACATTTCTAGGGTCTCCCTCAAAAGGTGTTCCGTCTGGATTATATACATCACATATAAGTCTTGCTACTTTGCCAGTTTGAGGCCTCCATGGAAATATTACAAATGTATTTGGATCAGGTCTTAAATACATGTCGGATTCCTCTATTCTTACAAATCCATCAATTGATGAACCGTCAAACATACATTCGTTATTAAGAGCTTTCCCAAGTTGCTCCACTGTTATAGAAATATTTTTAAGCATTCCAAAAATATCGGTAAACTGTAATCTTATAAACTTAACATCCTGCTCTTCTACCATCTTTAAAATATCTTTTTTACTGTACTTATTCATAATAAGTTCCTCCTTCATTACATAAAATAGTTTTTATTAACCTATACACATTCATAATTGTTTCTACAATAAATTCATATTGTACTCTTCACAGCTTTTAATCATTTCATCAGGCCAAACTGAAGCCTGCACTTCTCCAATATGTGCTTTCTTAAGCATATACATACACATTCTCGATTGCCCGATTCCTCCTCCAATTGTGTAAGGAAGGTTTTTTTCAATAAGATCTTTGTGAAATTTTAAGTTTATGCGTTTTTCACATCCTGCAAGCTCAAGCTGCTTTATAAGGGATTTTTCATCCACTCGAATTCCCATAGATGACACCTCAAAGGCTCTATCCAGTGTAGGATACCAGAATATAATGTCTCCGTTTAACTCCCAGTCATCGTAATCAGGGGCTCTTCCGTCATGTTTTATTCCAGACTTTAACATTCCACCTATTTTCATAACAAACACAGCCTTTTTTTCTTTTGCAATCATATCCTCTCTTTTTTTAGGAGAAAGCTCAGGATACATATCTTCTAACTCTTGAGTTGTAATAAAACTTATCTCATCAGGCAAAAAGCTTTCAAGTTTTTTGTATTGGCTGCATATAAACTCTTCCGTTTTTTTAAAAACAGAAAATATTTTAACCACAATTTCTTTTAATTTTTCTATATTTCTCTCTTCTTTTGAAATAATTTTTTCCCAGTCCCACTGGTCAACATACACAGAGTGTAAATTGTCAAGTTCTTCATCTCTTCTTATCGCATTCATATCAGTATATAGACCTTCTCCGTTTTTAAAACCATATCTAGCTAGAGCCATTCTCTTCCATTTAGCAAGAGAATGTACAACTTCAACAGTTTCTCCTCCAATTCCCTTAACATCAAAATCAACCGGTCTTTCCACACCATTAAGATTGTCATTCAGACCTGTTTCAGGCTTTACAAAAAGTGGTGCCGATACTCTGCTAAGATTTAATTCATTTGCAAGCTCCTTTTGGAAATAATCCTTTAAAAGCTTTATAGCCTTCTCTGTTTCCTTGATATCTAGAGATGCTTTATACTTTTGTGGTAACATAAGTTTTTTAACTTTTTCTTTCATATTTAACCCCTCCTATATTTTAAAATTGAACCCTTTAATAAGCGTACAAATTTCCGTAAGGTCTTTTATTAAATGCTATAAGTTTTGTAAACTCTTCTTTTATAATAGAGTTGTAATTTATGCCAAAATATTTAGAAAATCTTTTTACATAGTTTTTTATAATGCTTAAATCTTCATCATCTGGCTCAGTTAGCTTTACTTCTTTCCCCAACTTCCACGTCTTGACGCTACCTCTTAAATACATTACACCACCATGCATTCCAGTACCACAGAAGTTTCCCACTATCTCTTGGTCATCTGAAAGATTTAAGCCAAGAACGATAACCATTCCACCTGCCATATATTCTCCAAGAAAGTCACCTGCCTTTCCTCCAATTACCATAACCGGTTTCTTATCCGAAAACTCTTTCATGTGTATTCCAACACGGTAGCCAACATCTCCCTTTATAAAAATTTCACCACCTCTCATTGCATAACCTGTTGCATCACCAGCATTACCATATACAATGATTCTTCCTCTGTTCATTGTGTTTGCTGTAGCATCCTGTACATTCCCTTTTACAATAATTTCTGGACCATCCATATAGACAGCCATATCATTTCCTGGTGTACCCTCTATTGTTATCTTGTGATCTCCCTGAAGGGCGTTTCCAATATATCTTTGGCCTTGAACATTTTTTAAATATATTTCTGTTTCTTTTGATTTTATTAAATTTTTAATACTTTTATTTAGTTCCTTAAAATGTAATCCTTCCGCATTTAACGTTTGCATTATACCACCCCCTTTTCTATAAAACAGGCCTTTCTTAAACTCTCAGGGAAATTTATAAAACCAAATTCATCATCTCCTATTTTGTCAACAAAACTTGAAATATCTATCTCATCTCTTATCAATCTAGTATATATTCCTGCTCTGTCAACATCATTTATAATCAAATATCCTACAAGCCTTCCACCTTTTATATAAAACTTTTTATACCAATTCTTTTCTGGTATATGAACTACCTTTTCAATTACCCTTTCTTCTTTTTCTGACAGACCTGCACTAATTATTGACAACTCCAGTAATGGCATTGAATTCATCATAAATCCCTTATCAAAAATTTTTATTTCTCCTGTCATATTCATTCCTGCTATCTCACCCTGTTTGTAAGCATTTGGTATTATAGCTGTTTCCATCCGTTTGTTTTGAATAAAGTTATAACCTTCTGTAACATCACCTGCTGCATATATGTCTGGAACATTTGTCTGCATGAAATTGTCTACAATAATGCCTCTGTTTGTTTTTATACCTGTATCTTTTACTAAATCTGTATTGCACCTTACACCCATTGCAAGTATTATAAAATCACAATCTAATTCTCTATCTCCATCTAAGAGCACTCCAGTTGCCACATCTCGCCCTAAAATCTTTTTAACCGTGGTGTTTAATAAAACATTAACACTATTATTTTCAAGTTCTTTTTCTACAATCGAGGATGCAACGCCATCGAGAACACGGGGCATTATTCTGTCCATTATATCTATTACCGTTACATTAACACCTCTTTGAACTAGTGCCTCAACAGCTTTAAGACCACTGAAACTGGCACCAACTACAATGGCTTTTGAACCTTTTTCTGCATTTTTTTCTATTTCCTTTACATCACTAAATTTTATAAAGTTAAAAATATTTTTCTTGTCTATACCTTCTAAAGGTGGAACAAAAGGTTTTCCTCCTGTAGATATAAGAAGCTTAGAATACCCAATTTTATCACCATTTCCAAGAGTAACTTCCTTTTTTTTATGATTTATTTTTTCTGCCTTTACTCCAAGCATTGTTTTTACATTATTTTTTTTATAAAAATCTTTATCACGATAAAACATCTTATCTTCCGTTACCTTTTTGCCAAGATAATATGATATAAGCGGTCTTGAATAAGTGTGAAAAGGTTCATCAGATATAATGGTTATTGGAGTTTTTCTATCTATTCTCCTTATCCCTTCTACTGCAGCTATGGCAGCAGTAGAATTACCTATAATAACATAAGCCATATTTTAAACACCTCCTTCATTTATTCCAAAAGAACTATCCACTTCTTCCATATATAAAGCTTCATTTGGACAATTTTTAACACATTGGGGTTCTCCATCCTTTTCAATACAAAAGTCACACTTTGAGGCAATTTTCTTGTCTTTGTAATCCCGTTTTATAGCCCCATAAGGACAGGAAAGTATACATGTCCAACACCCAATACATCTCTGTTCATCATTTGTCACAATTTTATTTTTTAAATCTATCTGCATTGCCCCTGTTATACATGCTTTTACACATTCTGGTTCATCACAATTTTTGCACTGTAAACCAAAAGATACTGGTTTTTTTTCTTCAACTACTATTCTTGCTACCGGCCTTTGAGATGATTTTTTAAATGCCTTTATTAAATTGTCTTTATATTCAGAGTGAGCACCTATGCAATGAATCTCGCACAATCTGCACCCAACACAGACTTTTTCATTGACATATATTCTTTTTTTATAACTTTTCTTTTTATTCATATTGACCCCTCCCGTTTTATTCTCCCGCAGCCTTTATGCCAAGGATATCAAGCTCTTTGTTGCTAAGTCCTGTTCCCCTTAACATAAGCCTGTTTCCTCTTAAACTTTCTATCGCATTAATTCCCATTCCACCAAGCATTTCTTTTATTTCATGTGACCATGCATTCACAAGATTTTCAACTCTTTTAGAAGCTATTTCAGGATTAAGTCTCTTTACAAGGTTAGGATCTTGTGTTGCTATCCCCCAATTACATTTGCCTGTATAGCATTTCTGACACATATGACATCCCATAGCTATAAGTATTGATGAAGCAATGTATACAGAATCTGCACCTAGGGCTATTGCCTTAACAATATCTGCACTGTTTCGTATACTTCCGGCACATACAATGGAAACTTGGTTTCTTATTCCCTCATCCCTTAGCCTTGAATCAACAGAGGCTAAAGCTAATTCAACAGGTATTCCTACATTGTCCCGTATTCTTACAGGTGCTGCACCTGTACCACCTCTGTAACCATCAATTGCAATAATATCAGCTCCTGCTCTGGCAATACCTGAACATATAGCTGCTACATTGTGCACTGCGGCAATTTTTACAGATACCGGCTTTTTATAATCAGTAGCTTCCTTAAGAGAATATATAAGCTGTCTTAAATCCTCAATAGAATAAATATCATGATGGGGTGCTGGAGAAATTGCATCAGAACCTTCAGGAATCATTCTAGTCTCAGACACATCCGCTCCTACTTTTTCTCCTGGAAGATGGCCTCCTATTCCCGGCTTTGCTCCCTGCCCAATTTTTATTTCTATTCCGGCTGCTGAGTTTAAGTAGTCCGCATCAACTCCAAAACGTCCTGATGCTACCTGAACAATTGTATTCCCTTTATAACTGTTAAGACTTTTGTGAAGCCCTCCTTCTCCAGTATTGTACATAATACCCAGCTTCGAGGCCGTCCTTGCAATAGATTCACAGGCATTAAGACTTATAGAACCAAATGACATAGCTGAAAACATAATAGGCACTTCCAATTCCAGTTGAGGTGGAATTTTTTCAGCTAGCCTCCCATTTTCAATCTTAAGCATTTCTGGCTTTCTTCCAAGGAATGTTTTTAATTCCATAGGTTCACGTAGTGGATCAATAGATGGATTAGTTACCTGACTAGCATTTAGAAGAATATGATCCCAATATATGGGGTACTCCCTGTCATTTCCCATTCCAGCAAGAAGCATTCCACCTGTTTCAGCCTGCTTATAAATTTCCTTCATGGTTTTTTCAGTCCAATTTGCATTTCCTTTAAACTCAAGAGGATTTTTTCTTATTGTAAGAGCATTTACAGGACATAAAGCCACACATCTATGACAGTTCACACATTTTGACTCATCAGATACAACCTTTTTTTCTTCTTCATCAAATGAGTGAACAAGATTTGCACACTGCCTTACACAAACTTCACAATCTATACAGCGTTCTTTATTTCTTTCAACTATAAATTCCGGCGTTATATAACTTAAATTCATAATGTTTCAACCCCTTCCAATAATACAGTTACAGGTTCTCCTCCTCTTGGGCTCCAGATTTCATCCGGTGTAGGACAAACCACTCTTACGGCAGATTCTTCACTTGCAACATAAACTAAATCCCCTTTACTAGCTGCAACAATGGAACGCAATTTCACCCTGTCATTTAATGCTACAATTCCATTTTTAGATGCTAATATTATTGAAAAAGGCCCATTTATCAACAAACTACCATATACTGTCCTTATAGCCTTTACAAGCTCTTTTTTATCCTCATCCATTCTCTCTATCTCAGACCAAAAAGGAGCAGCCATTGCAGTAATTACAGTTTCTAGTGGAAGCTTATTACGTCTTAATAAAAAATCAAAAATATAAGTAATTGCTTCTGTATCTGTTTGAAGCGAACATCTATATTTAAGCATTTCAAGATACCTTCTATTTGCATCATAGGACGAAATTTCACCATTATGAACTACAGAAAAATCCAGTAAATTAAATGGATGAGCTCCTCCCCACCACCCTGGTGTGTTTGTTGGAAAGCGTCCATGAGATGTCCATATATAAGCTTTATAACCTTCAAGCTTATAAAATTCTCCTACATCTTCAGGATAACCAACTGCTTTGAAAGCTCCCATATTTTTGCCGCTAGAAGCTACAAATGCACCATCAATATCTGAATTAATCCTCATTACACATCTCATTACAAATTCATCTTCATTTAATCCAGATTCAATAATTTTATCTTTTAAAGGGCTTGCAAAATATCTCCATATTATTGGCGAATTTTTAATAGAAGCAACTTTCCTTGTTGGAATTTTACCTTCCATTTCAATATCAAAATGTTGATTTAAAAAAACTTCAGTTTTTTCTTTTGCATCCCTGTGTTCATAAAACATATGGATTGCATATAAATCTTTATACTCTGGATATATTCCATAGGCAGCAAAGCCTCCTCCTAATCCGTTTGAACGATCTCTCATCAAAGCTATGGACTTAATTATATCTTCTCCAGAGAAAACTTTTCCTTTTTTGTTTATTATTCCAGATATTGCACAACCCGAAGGAATTTTAACCTTACCCTCACGCATCATCATTGATATCCCTCCTTGACTTAAGCCTGTCTTTTTATTCTATGACTTTTAATCAATTTTTAATCTAATACATGCAATTTTTCTATATATAAATTGCAGTTTCCCGTAAAATAGCTTATTTGCTTTTTTTTAAAAAAATTATCAAAAAAAACGCACTCCAAAGAATTCTCTCACTCCTCGTTGAGTGCGTTAGTACCTTACGGTATGCACCTTTGCACACAGAGCCATATGGCTCATTTATTAATTGCAAAATAACTGTTTACAAAGTAATTATAGCATAAATAAATTTTTCAATCAATGTTTTTTTGAAATTTTTTTATTAAATTTGCAACTTTTTTGTTTTAATCCTGCATTTAGATTTGTAGCATTCCTAATTTCAAGAAAATTCGAAAAAAATCATATTACCCATTGACATACGCAAATAGCTATTGTATACTTAACAAGTGTTGAAGGGGTATAGCTCAATTGGTAGAGTAGTGGTCTCCAAAACCATTGGTTGCGGGTTCGATTCCTGCTGCCCCTGCCAAAAACATGATTAGACTTAATGTTTAGGTCTAGTCATGTTTTTTTGTTATAAAATCTTAAAACGAAATAATCTTATTCTAAGACTCCACCTTCTATAAGGTGGAGTTGCTCTTATAAATCTTTTTCTAATATCTAAAATACATTGAGTATATAGGAATAATTAATGTGGCAAGTGCTATAACATATACCGCTATAGCACCAAGTCTGTTTTTTTTATCCCATGTCCATTTCCCAAAACTTATTGTTCTTAAAAATACCAAAGTCAGTATAATAATTAAAGCAACTCTTTCAAATATCAAAACTACTCCTCCTTTGAATTGGGAACTTGTACTGTTCTCAGCATTATTCCAGGTCTTCTTATCTTTACGTCTACATTTACATCAAAAGTAGATTCTTTATATTTATTCAGCCAATTAAAGTCCTCCCATTCATCCCATGCAACAAATTTTCTTTTCATTAATTGACCAAAACCAACAATATCAACACCATATACTTTTATGGTTTTTTCAAGATATCTAGTAATTTCTTCTTCAAAAAACTTTTCTATTGACTTTTCTAAAATTTTTAAATTTTCTTTTTCTTCATAGTTTATGCCACTTTGTATTGACTGTATATCCCCCTCTAAAATAACATTTACACTTATATTAGGAGTATCATTTACAAGTTCAACACTATTTCTGGGTTCTCTTCCCTGACTCATACTTAAAAGCACAAAATGCCCTTCCTTCAGTGGATCAGGCAAAGTTGAAAATGCATAGTTGAAATCTCCTTTTACCATAAGATGAGACATGGTTTCAGCTCCATCTAAAACCCCCACCATCTTTGCACCATCAAAAACAGCAAGTCCCATTATTTCAGACTTTACATCCCCTGTTTTTGGCATACCCCCTGCTTTAAAATCACCTTCTAATGGAACTTCTCTTCCCTTCTCTATATATGTTGATTTTTCATTATCTATTTCATCTGATTTTTCAAAGTCACTAATCGAAGCCAACGCAACATAGCCCTGACTGGATGTACACTTTAAATTATTGTAAAACTTTAAAAATCTGGTATCTGCCGTAAATCCTGTATATTCAAATGCTCTCATCTTCATCTCATAATACTTTGCAGGATTACCTTCTAAAGCTGGCTCCACAGCCCTTATATATTCTTCCGCTGATCCTGTTGCAATAACCACAAACGTACTTGGTCTAAACTCTCTTCCTCTCGAAATAGCAGTAACATATTTATCTATTCCATCTCTTGCAAGTTCCTCAGAAAAGACAATTGCTTTAGCATGCGAAAGGTTTATTTGCTTACTTATAAACGTATTTGCCATATTAAGCCCAGAATATATTGCAGGAACTTCTAAAGTTACTATGCTGGAAGCATCTCCTTCTCCTCCCACTCCTCCTTCTCCACCTGCTATATTAACAGGTAGTGCTAATTGAAGTGTCATTTTTAGTAAATTGTCTTCTCCTTTATCAAATCCAATCGCCATAGGATAAGCAAGATCGTCTACCTCCCTAGCATCATAACATCCTGTCAGTCCAGTTAATAAAGTTACTAAAATAATTGCAAAACACAGCTTTTTAATTTTTCTTCCCATTTGAAATTTCTCCCTTCTTTTTTTTAATTATAGAAGCTGTTATTAAAAGAACAATAGGCATACCAAATGTAACTATCCAAGCAAACACTCTAAAAATCTGAGCCTCCAATTCAAAGGCTCTCATAATACTTGCCGGCATTAGAGCAAATGCAAAAATCAATATAGCCATGGGAAGAATAAGTGGTGTATGATATTTTAGCCTAAAAGTTTTTTTAAATACATATACTATAAAAAACAGTACAATTCCAAGGTATATAAAAGCAGATGTTGACCAAGCAAGTACAAAAATAGATTCAATTCTCGTAAAAAACCTTCCAAGATCAATATTTCTTGCCATAGCATACATTGGAAGAGTAATTTCTGTAGATGCAGGATATGGAACTGAAAGTGTATAAGCTAAAGTACCAACAGTTAGAAAAAAACCAGATAAAATTATACTGTAAATTCCAGTTTTCTTGAAACAATTAAAATTATTCAAAAAAGGCGGAAGTATAAATAGCACACTTATACCTGAGAAAACTGATATACTGGGCATTCCACCTACAAACAACTGATATGCCCCTTTACCCATAACAGGAAATATATTACTCGTACTAAAACTAGGTATTATCCCGGCTATTATTAATACGAAAGCTAATGCAACTGGTGGAACGATTATAGCCGAGAATCTTGTAATTGATTCAAGCCCATAAAATGCAGCAAAAACCATACCAAAAAGAAAAAAAAACATAACAAAACTTATAGGTGATTTTTCCAGTGCAATTATTTTTAGACCATCACTAAATTCTCTTAAAACAATTGAACATATAAACACATAGTCAATTACTATTATTAATCCAACAAAAATTCTGCCAACATTTCCTCCCACATATTCTCCAATATCCAGTATATCTTTTCCCTCAAAATTTTTGTACATTTTTGATATAATCCAAAAGATTAGTACAGAAAGCAGTGTTACATATATTGTTAAAATCCATCCTGCAGTACCTGCTCTTTCTGCCATAATGCGAGGAAAACTTATAAACAACTGGGTTGTTATTATAATTACTAAAACCGATATAGCTTCAGCCTTCCCAAATACAATTTTATTTTCCACTATAATCCTCCAACTTTCTTAGTTTTAATGCTGTACAACTATTTTTTATACTTTTAGTGCTTCTTTTTATCCTCTTTTGCCCATTCTCTAGAAACTTTAGGCTGTTTTTCTTGCTTATTTACATTAAGATAATCCGGCCTTTTTTCCTGCTTCCAGATAGGACTTCTTAAAAATTGATCTGCAATTCCATCACCTGTTCTAGGTCCAAAGGGTGCCATAAATGGTACGCCAAATGATTTTGCATTTACAAGCATTATTCCATGTAGAAAAATCCCCAAGGTTATTCCTAAAAATCCTGATAAAGCCGCCAAAATAATGTATAAAAATCGTAATATTCTAAAAGAAAAGGCAAGGGCGAAGCTGGGAACTGCAAAAGATCCTATTCCGGTAACAGCAACTACAATTATAAGTATAGGACTTACAATGTTTGCTGCAACTGCAGCCTGTCCTAAAATCAACGCTCCAATAATACCAAGAGTTGGACCTATTGGTCCTGGAATTCTAACACCGGCCTCACGAATAAGCTCAAATGCAAACTCCATCATAAGAATTTCCACTACAGATGGAAAAGGTACTGCTTCCCTAGATGCTTCAATTGCGATTAAAAGATCTGTGGGAATCATTTCATGATGATAATTGGTTACTGCAACATAAATTCCTGGTAAAAGCAAGGATAATATAACAGCAATAAGTCTTACAATTCTAAAAAGATTTGAATATGGAAATCTCACATATGCATCTTCGGGAGCGTGAAGCAAATCACTGTTAGTTATAGGCATTATAAGTGCAAATGGACTTCCATGCATAAGCACAACCAATTTTCCCTGGGTGATTAGACTTGAAGCCCTGTCAGGTCTTTCTGTTGCCAATATTTGAGGAGCTGGTAAAAATGTACTGTCCTCTAAAAGCTGCTCTAACTCTCCTGAATCCAAAATAAAGTCTATATTTATCTTTTCAAGCCTTCTTCTCGCCTCTTCAACTAAAGACTTATTTACAATATCATTAAGATATAAAAGAGAACATGGTGTTTTGCTCCTTTTACCAACCTCGAAATCCTCAACCATCAAGTTCTCATCTTTCAATGTTTTTCTTATAAGTGCCGTATTTACTCTCAAGCCTTCTGTAAACGCCTCTTGAGGACCCCTTATAACAATTTCTGATGTAGGTCTGTCCACTTGCCTTTGCATCCAACCCTTTACATCACATGCATATGCACTGTCTATTCCATCAATAAACAGTCCACCTCCACCAAAATTCACCTCATCTATAATGTCACTCATATTTTTGCTCATTTCCACCTGATTATGAGAAATCAGATGATTCCTTATATATTTTGCCAAGTCATCTGTATCACCTTCTACTTCAACATTTGAAAGAAGCATAAGTGGTTTTAAAACATGTGTATTTATCATTTCCGAGTCAGACATTCCATCAAATAAAATAAAAAATGCTGGCAGGTTTTTGTCTTTTATTACTATTTCAAACTTTTTTATTACAAGATCTCCATTATCAGGGTAATTATATTTCTTTTTAATGTACTCTAAATTCTCTTTAATATCCTTGCTTACTTTATCTGCTTTCTCAATCTTATTACTACTTTCTTTTTTAGATGAAAATATCTTATTTATTAATCCTTTTTTCTTGTGTTCTTTATCCCGACTCTTTGTATCATCATTAAGCTGTTTTCTCTCTTCCTCCGTTTCTTTTAAAATAAATGCCTCTTTTTCTTCGGGTTCTTTAAATACAACAATATCCCGCATTATTTTTTTAAATTTAGACAATCACTTCACTCCTTTTGGCTCATCTTTTATATAATAAAAAAACTATAAATGCTAAGAGTAACTATACATTTTACTAAAAGTATATGTATAATAATTTCTTTTTTAAGCTAATCATATTATGGTTTTATTGACATTGAAATATACAATTTTAAATTATTAACCAATAAAATTTTATATATTTACATCTGAAAAAAAATGTGCTATAATTATTAGTCGTTATCGGGGTGTAGCTCAGCTTGGTACGAGTGCTTGCTTGGGGTGCAAGAGGTCGCTGGTTCAAATCCAGTCACTCCGACCAAAAAAGGGTCAGGTTTGAATTATTTAAATAATTCAAACCTGACCCTTTTTGATCTTCACTTAAAAACTCTATATAAAAACCATTATGCCTAATATAATTAGAATTAGTATTACTGCAATATAAATACAACATCCACCCATTGCTTTCCCAACTTTTCTTTGTCTGCCCGACTTCGTCAATGGTATTCCTGTTTTTCTAGAAATATTCAATTTTGCCTTTGATACACCAGTAAGCCTTCTCCACGAAAAACCGCCTTTATTGGCCATATATTATTACAACTCCCTTCCATATGGGTAATATTTAATTCTTTATACATCTAAAAGAAATACCCCGCTGTTTCTAAATATTATTTTCAGTGTAACACACTATTATCATCTAAAGCTTTTAAAAACTCCCTTTGTAACTGTTTGTTATTCCCTAAACAATTACATGCACCACATTGAGTTTTAATATCTTTTATCAGTTCAGGATTTTTTAAAGATATTAAGCGAAAAGCTTCTCCAATGGCGTTACTCCCAATTCTTTTGTTTTGTGAAAGTACAAGTAATGAATGAAATACTTTTCTGTTTATGGCAAACTCACTATCCAATTTTGGTTTATTTACACCTTCTATTATTGATGACAAGGATTCATTAAATACGTTACCTATTGAATAAGCATGATTTCCACAGGTATATACAATTCCATTCCAGTCTATAAATAAATCTCTATGATATTTACCTCCATCATAAGCTTTATTAGTTGGAGTAAAATGATTACAACATATTTCAAATAGATTCTTTCCAGATTTGTTTTCTAAAACGTTATCACCAAGAGTCGATGCCTTTCCAACATTGGATATACCTAATCTTTTTAATAATATTTGACCTTCTTTGTTTTCATAAATACTGCTGTTAGATGTTAGTAGTTTTTTTAGCCCCACACCTGATTTGTTAATAACATCCTGTATAATATTATTTGTAGGTTTATGCCACATACCACTGGATGTAGCTGTTATTCTCAATTGATGTCCAATTGCATCTAATTTATGAATACTTCCAAAACCTTCTTTTAGAAAACTCCTTATGCTTTTTGCAACTAACTCTGAAGGTACACAGTTAGAAACTCTAGAATTTGGACTCTCAAGTGTATTGTGACTATTATCAACACTAAAGTAAACCCTCTCAAGACCAGCCTTCTTTAAAGACCTAACTATATCAGGTGTATCGATATCATATAAGCTAGCTTTCTTAAGTAGCTCTTTGTTAAGCTCTCTATAATTTCCATATGCACCTATCATGCCTCCATTTGTTACAATTGTAGGAATCATTCCCCTTTTAGTCGAGTATTCTATAAGCTTTAACAAGTTTTTGTACTCAATTAAAGGCTCTCCTCCTGTCCAATACGTCCCAACCATTCCGAGATTAGCTCCCTCATCTACAAGTTGCCGTATTTTCCCCTCAGAAAGTATCCTTTTGTTTTTATTTCCTGTTCTAGTTGTTTTGTTGAGACAAATTGCACAATCATTATTGCATTCAGGAGTTATTGATATTTTTAGTTGAGCTGTAGGACGAAACAATTCTGACATTATAATCACCTCATAGCACATTCATCATTGTGTATATTATAAATCCTTGCTCAAAATATATCAACTGCCTTTTGTCATCTGTGTACATTTTATTAAAATGAATGAAAAATTGGAATAAACATTGTTGAGCAAGTTTTAGAAGCTGCTAATAGCTTAAAATGATATTTTTATAACTTTAAAGTTCTTAATTTTATTTAATGAATAAAATTAAGAAAATATGTTGATAATTAAAATAGAAAAAACAGACTATTAAGGAGGATAAAAATATGTCAAGCGATGAGGCACCATCATTAAGCGAGCCTCGAAGATACAATAGAAAGTATTCAATTATTTATAGAATATTTATGTATCTTTTATTTGCAGTTATAATTGTTTTGGCAGTAATTAATTTAAATATATATAGTTGGTATAACCAAACCAAAGAAAATTATCAAGATGCTTTTTTAAGGGCAGAAAATGCATCTTATGAAAATAGCAACTTGATAGCTCAAAATGAAAATTTAAAAACAGAATATGAACTTTTAAAAAATCAATACAGTAAAATATTAAATCAAAATGAAGAAATATTAGAAAAGATAGAACAATTAAAAAATAAAAACAAGGAATTAGAATCAACTAATAAAGAACTTGTTGAAGATAATATAGAACTTCAAAACTCACTAAAAACAGCTGCATCAATTGGTATCAAGCCCCAAAGCTACACAAGTTTTGAAGGAATAAGCACAAGGGATACCATAGAAAAAGGCGAATATATAGGAAAATTTCTTGGTACTTTTTATACCCCAAGTGCAGTAGAGTGTGGCAATGACAAAGGTATTACTAGATCAGGACATCCTATAATCCCTGGAATATCTATTGCAATTGATAAAGAATATTGGCCATTTGGAACAATTTTTTATATCAAAGGACTGGGATATGCAGTGGCTATGGATACCGGCAGTGCTATTAAAGGAAAGTACAGGTTTGACTTTGCCGTATTTGACAGAAACTTTGCAAATCAACTGGGAAAAGATTATTGGGACGTTTACTTAGTCAAGCTAGGAGATGGTAATGTAAACGATATTTCTCTTTAGTTTTGTTCACCGTATTCTAAGGCTTCACCTATAAGGTGGAGCCTCACTCTTTTTTAATAGTATAAAAAATCTCAGAGCATCGAAATGTTTCAATATTAAGTCCTTCTCTTTGTTCTAAGACTTTTGATTAAAACTTATTTCTTTCTTTCCAAAAACAACATTTTTTATATTTTTTGCCACTTCCACAGGGACAAAGTGAGTTTAACTCCTCCTTGCTATCTTTAACAAAGGGTATATTAATCAACTTATCATAATATTTATCTTTTTTTAATTCATATTCATCAATTTCTTCATCTTCTAAATAATATATTCCTTCATCTTCAAACCAGTCATCATCGTCATAGTATTCATCATCAAATTTAAATCCACCAACCCACTCTTCTAACGAAAACACATCTTCTTTATCAATAAAAAAATAGCTTTCATTTTCCTTAAGTTCTCTTAGCACATCTTTAGAAGATCTTTTTGCATTGTTTTCTAATAAAAGCCAATCAACTAAAAAAGAATCTATTTTCCCATCTTTAGTTGCCTGCTCAATATCATCAATAAGCCCTTTTGGATGAATTAACGAACAACACGTAGGAAGGAATTCCCATATATAAGTATAATCTTTTTCAAGTTTTCCGTTCATAAGTTCTTTGAAATAAAATACCAGTTCTTCTCTTTTTAATTCTCCTTCACTTAACAATACCAGAAGTGCCTCTAATGCCTCACACCTAACAAACTCATCAATTAAAGAGTTTTCAATAATTTTTTTTAATGGATTTATGTCCCCATCACATACTGATGCCAAAATATTTTTCAAATTATCTGTTACCGTATCTCCAAGTAATCCATAAATAACTTCATCTCTAAAGCCCAAAAACTGTATAATTTCTCTATATGCTCTATTTTCACGAAAATACGCAAGTAAGTAAATAGCAGGAAAATGAATTAAGTATTTGTTATCTTTAAAAAGACTTTCAGCATTATTAACAGTATATTCTAGTATTTCAAGAAGCTCCGGTATAGCTTCTTCTTTATTTTCTAACGCATATTTCACCTGTTCAGAAGGATAATGGTCATCAAATCTTTCATATCCTTTGAATATTTTTAATCTCATATTTGCATCTCCCTTTAATATATTACACAATTCTAACATAATAATGGCTAAGAAATACTATCCTATTCTCATCGTCCAAAACCCGTTAAACCGTCGGGATTTTGTCCTTGAGAATACTAAGTTATTTCTAAGGCATTGCCTAGCAATGGCTAAGAAATACTATCCGATTCTCATCGTCCAAAACCCGTTAAACCATCGGGATTTTGTCCTTGAGAATACTAAGTTATTTCTAAGGCATTGCTTTATTAGAATATTTACTTTTAAAACTCTCTCTAAGAAATATTTTATATTATACCGTCGACAATAACAACTTAAAATTATGTTTTATTTCTGTTTTTTATAAGTATCTATTATACCAATAGCTCCTTTATATAAATTATGGTCAATCTTTGATTTCATTAATTCTATAAAAGAGAAAAATCCTACAATATGAATATGCATTTTTATTTTCGTATTAGCATCTTCTATTATTAATTCCTGAGTTCCTTTATTAAAAGTTACTCTTCTTATTTCTTCCCACATAATTTCTTTTTCTTGTCTTATTATGTTATAATGAGTTATCTTGTCTTCATCTGCAAAAACTTGAACGTTTATTGACAATAAAAAAAGAAATATACCCATTACCAACAAAAACATTGAAAATCCAATGGTAACTTTAATATCCCTTTCTATTCCAACTATCCCCAAAGCCGAAGTTGTCATAATTGCTATTGAAACTAAAATACCACTAAATCCGATTACGCCATAAATCCTACTCATTTTTAAAACTATAGCTCCATCTTTAATAACAGCTTTTTTTTCAGTACCTAACATTAAATACTTCAGTATTAACAAAATTACTGCAACTATTAACATTCCCACACTAATACGGTTCATTAAATTCCTCCATTTCATGTTCAAACTCAATTAAGTAATATCTAGGAAATAACATCCTATTATTATCATCCAAAACCCATTAAATCATAAGGATTTTTCCCTTGAAAATAAGACGTATTTCTAAAGCATTCCTACATTATTAAAATATTCTCAAACAATTCTATCACACTAACATTAATTGAACAATAAAAATTATTATTTATCGTTCTATTGTATCATTAAATGCTAAATAAGTGAACTCTAAGAAAACAAAGAGAAAACTTTCCCAACTTTAATTGCAGCTACCTATTCAATATGATATAATTATTCGATAGTAGGGCAAGATATATAATAAAAGTAAAACCGTTTAGCTAAAGTTAAACATTATATCTTGTGATTGGGACTTTAAACCACATAAAATCAAAGTATCTTTATGGCAGTCTTAAATGCAGGATAAAACTGCTTTTCTTTTATCTAAACGTTATATATGTTTTTATATATAAATTATTATCATAAATTTATGTTTGCTATTATATAAAAATTTATGGGGTTGAAAGGATGTTTTATAATGGAAAAACAATGCACTAAAAGAGAAATAGCTCTTAAAAGAGCAGAAGAATTAAAAAATCGTATTAAAGATTATAATGATGTAAAAGACACCATCCCACGTGGTATGTCTTCCACTCAAGAAGAAAAAATATCAGAAAAAAGAAAGCAAATTTCATCTCTTCTAAATGCAACTGAAAACGATTGGAATGATTGGAAATGGCAAATTAAAAACAGAATTCACAGTATTGATTTGCTTTCAAAAATCATTGAGCTAGATAATGATGAAATTCAAACAATTAAAAAAATTGAGGAAAAATTTAGATGGGGAATATCACCATATTATGCTTCACTAATAGATGATGACCCATTTAATCCAGTTAAGTTGCAGTCAATTCCTTCACATCATGAATTACATGAGGAAGGAGATTCTGATCCTATGGGTGAAGAGTACACCAATCCTGCTGGCTCTATCACAAGAAGATATCCTGACAGGCTAATAATTAATACAAGCAATATTTGTGCTATGTATTGCAGACATTGTCAAAGAAGAAGAAATATTGGTACTTCAGATAATCATACTGCAACGGAATTACTTAAAGAATCAATTGAATATGTCAGGAAAAATCCTGAAATCAGGGATGTCTTGATAACAGGTGGAGATCCTCTTACAATGTCTGATTCTACAATTGACTGGCTTTTAGGTGAACTTCACTCAATTCCTTCAGTTGAATATATTAGATTGGGTTCAAGAACTTTAGTTACAATGCCTCAAAGAATTACAGATGATTTAATTAATATTCTAAAAAAATATCCACCTATTTTCTTGAATACTCATTTTAATCATCCTCTTGAATTGACTAAAGAATCAAAAGCAGCTTGTGATAAACTTGCTGACAATGGAATTGTTTTGGGAAATCAAGCTGTTTTATTAAATGGCATAAACAACGATAAATATGTTATGCGTCTTTTAAATCATGAACTGTTAAAATGTAGAGTTAGACCATATTATATTTTTCATGCAAAACATGTTTCTGGAACCACACATTTTAACACTTCAATTGATGATGGTATTGAAATAGTTGAATACTTGAGAGGTTATACCTCAGGACTTGCTATACCAACTTATATCGTAAACGCACCAGGTGGAAATGGCAAAACTCCAATTTCACCTCAATATGTGGTTTCAAGAGGAAAAGACCATGTAAAAATTAGAACGTGGGAAGGAAAAGTTTTTGATTATCCAAATCATCCCACAAAAAACATTAAAGAATAAACTAGCTTAGCTAAAGCTAAACATCTAATCTTCAGGTAGATTATAATCTCCACCTGCGGATTATAAGACTCCACCTTATATAAGGTGGAGTCTTATAATAAGAAAGACTTAAAACTTTAACCTAAAACTTTAAGTACATGTTTATTTACCTATAACAAGATAAATTAAAAATAGTCTATCTAACGATTCTTGTTTCCAGTTATCAGTCTATACACTATATATATAGCAATAATCACAATTGCAGGTGGTATAAGAAAAGCAAGTATACTTCCAACTACCCTTATAGCAAAGACTGCCAATGTAATTGCACCTATTATAACCAAAATACTTTTTAATAATCCATCATTCATCTTCAATTCACCCCTTAAATAAATGTTCTTAATTAATTATACGATAAAAATTAATAAATGTCTTAAAATAATTAATTTAATTTAAAATAATTTTAATTTTACAGCAAAAAAGCACCTTTAAGCATAAGGTACTTTTCATCTATCTTGCATTTAATGTTTTGCACTTATGTATAATTTTTATAAAAATAATACACTCTATAAAATAATAAAAACAAATTTTACCATTTTAATTAAAACTTTAAATCTAATTGTTTTTAGCCACAATAAATACCAGTCTATCTTATACAACTTATAATTACAGAGAAATTCCTACAGAGTTTATTAAATAATTAAGTTTTTCTCTGTCAAGATTTTTTCTAAGCTCAACACCTTTTAAACTTAGAAGTCCTACAGGGTATACCGGAACTTTAAATATAGAAAACAAATATTGATCTAAACCATTTAGCTGTGAACCTCCACCGATAATAAAAATCTTAGATATTTGAGAACCATAACACCTCTCAATATAAAATTCAAAACACTTAACAATCTGCATCACAAGTCTTTCTATAAAACTACTTACTTTACCATAAGCTACAACATGGTCTCTTTTAGAAAGACTATTAGGCTGAGTCATACCATAAGTTTTCTTTAATCTTTCCGCTTCTTGAAGACTTATATTCATTTCATTGGATATGTGATTGTCTATATTTGAACTTCCAGACAAAATAACCTTGTTAAACTCTAAAACTCTGTCCTTTAAAAAATTAACAATTGTTGTTTCTGAACCAAAGTCCAATACTGCATAAGTATCACTTTGAACATTTTTATGTTTCCTTTTTGAGTAATACTCATCCATATCCTTTGTATAAATATCTCTGTTAAAAAACTTGGCAGTACTATTTGCCGGTATATCAACTGCTAAAGGTTTTAAATCTAAACCTTGCAAAACGTCTATATAACTCTCTAAAATTTTACGTGGAACTGCAGTAACAAAAACCTTATATATTTCTCGATTTTTATCTGTAACAGTTTGAAGCAGTTTGTAATCCACTCTGTAATTATCGATATCAACTGGAAGGAAATTAGGCATGCTATTTTTTATGGTAAAGTCTTCACTTTCACCTTCTGCCTTGTCAATCATGTAAATTCGGGTAATTATATTAGTACCGGACATAATTATTTTGGCATTTTTAGCTTTCATACCTTCCTCTTTAATAACAGCTTTAATAACTCTTAAAACTCTCTCAACATCATATATTGCACCGTTTTTAATGCAATCTGGAGGAGTTGAAACTATTCCGTAATTCTCAATAAAAATATTATTATTTTTCCTTACCGAAACTTCAACTACCTTTATGTTCCTATACCCTACATCAATGCATACCATTGAAGTTTTTCTAAATAATAAATCCAAAAACATTTACATATCCCCCTTAAGTGCAAAACATCTATGTTAAAAACATAAACTGTATATAATTATACGCTATATTAACACAGGGCACAACACATTTATTATATAAGTTATATTTTTTTTATATAATATAGATATGCCACTTTACAATAAACTTGTATACTTTTTTAATTATAGCATATAAATTATCATAATTCCAGCATATTTACTTTTCATATAAATATATTTTTGTTCATTAAATAAGTTTAATCTGTAGCATACTGAAAATTTAGCTATAAATGTCTTTTTAATTTTTTGAAAATATTTCTTAAAACTTAACGTAAATTTAATTTTTTATAACTTTGCAAAATTTAATTTAAACGTTATTAATACTTTCGGAAATTTCCCTCAAAAACTTTAATGTCATTTTTATTTCTTCAAAATTATTAAAACATCCAACACTCAATCTTACTGTACCTGTATTTATTGTTTTTAATGTATTATGTGCTAAGGGAGAACAATGAAGTCCTGCACGAGAAGCTACATTATAAACTTTATCCAATACATAACTTACTTCAGTAGACTCTACACCATCAAAATTAAATGCAATACTTCCTGAGTTTTTTAAAATATCAGACTTACTATATAATTTTACATTTTTTAATTCTGCTAATTCTTCATAAATGATTTTTACAAGTCTATGTTTAGATTTATTAATATTTTCAATCCCTATGCTGTTAATAAACTCAATTCCACACCCTAACCCTACTATACCTGGGGTATTAAGTGTTCCACTTTCAAGTATATCTGGAAATATTTCAGGTTGCATAAAGCTTTCTGAACTGCTACCTGTTCCCCCAGTCATCATAGGAGTTATTTTTATTCCCTCTTTAACATAAAGTGCCCCTGTTCCCTGAGGACCTAAAAGACCTTTGTGACCTGGAAATGCCATCATATCAATATTTAATTTATTTACATCAATTTTTATACATCCAGCTCCCTGTGAAGCATCAACTAAAAATAAAATACCTTTTTCCTTTGCAATAGTTCCCATTTCTTTAACTGGCATTATTATTCCATTTACATTTGATGATAAAGTACTTACAATAAGCTTTGTATTTTCTTTTAATGATTTCTTAATGTCTTCTGCATCTATTTCACCAAATTCATTTCCCTTTACAATTGACAATTGTATATTTTTATCTTTTTCCATTGATTTCAAAGGCCTGATTACAGAATTATGCTCCATACATGTAATTATAACATGGTCTCCTTCTTTTAATACGCCTTTTATTGCAATATTAATTGCTTCTGTTGCATTTTTAGTAAACACAATCTGCATTGGATTTTTTATGTTAAAAAAATCTGCAACGATCTGTCTGGTCTTTAAAATGGCTCTTCCAGAATCAAGAGCCATTTTATGTCCGCCTCTTCCAGGATTTGCACAATATTTTTTCATACATGATAACATTTTTTCATAAACACTTTTAGGTTTCGGATATGAAGTTGCAGCATTATCAAGATAAATCATAATTACTCACCTCAATGAATTTTTGAATTCAAACCTTTGATACTTTCTTACAATGTTTTTAAGTATACTTCTTATTTTTCTGTTTTCACACTTTTAAGTATGCAGGAAGTTGTATTCCTGTCTTTTCTGATGCATAAATAGCAGCATCAATATCAATCATGTTTTTATTATTATAAATTTTATAATCTGACTTGTATTTTTCTGGCGTACTAATAAGCATGATAGTATTTGCTCCAGCTTTTAATGCTTGCACTTGGGCATGTTTGTCTAAAGATGCTAAAGCTGTGGTTGATGGTATATATACTTTTTTGCATACAATTCTTGTAACAGCTATAGTTCTTAAAGTCAAGTTCACATCACCATGAGGTATATTTTCAAAAGGAGTACCTCTAGCTGGAATAAACGGTCCTATTCCTATCATATTTATACCCATTTCTTTAAAATACAGTATGTCATTTGCAATATCTTGTATGGTTTGATCTGGAATACCAATAATATTGCCAGAACCATTTATGTATCCTAATTCTTTTAACCACTTAGAACATTTTAATCTTAAATCAAAATTTCCATCTGGATGAATTAATTCGAAAAGTTTTCTGTTTGTTGTTTCAATTTTTAATAGAAAGTTGTCTGCACCAGCCTTTTTTAAATTTTTATAATCTTTAAAAGACTTTTCTCCAACACTTAAAGTTATTCTCATTCTTGTCTTTTCTTTTATGTTTTTAACAAGCTCTGTAAGCCTTCTTATACCCCAACCATAATCTTCTCCTGATTGAAGTATAATTGTTCTCATACCTATTTTATCCAAGTATTTGACAACTTCCATTATCTCCTTTTCATTCATTCTATATCTTTTAATTTTATTTTGTGAATTTATCCCACAATACTTACACTTTTTTCTACAATAGTTTGAAAATTCTATAGCACCTCTTATTTCTATTACATTTCCCACCGTTTCTTTTCTTATTTTATCTGCTGCAGCATAAATCCCATCAATTTCTTTTTTATTTTTGGTTGAAAGGAGATATATAATTTCTTCCTCTAAAAAATTTTCTCCGTTTTCAATCTTTTTTAAAATATTTAAAAAGGTCTTCGTTACTGATAGTCCAAGCTTTTTATCAATAAGCCCTTGAAGCTTCATTTTTTTATCCTCATATATATTTATTATTTCAATCTTATTTTTAGTAATTAAACTTTTTGATTTTTCAAGATAATCTCCATTTACCTTTATAGCTACAGCACATACTGTACCTGATTCTGGTGGTGCTGGAACTAAATCTGTTTGTATCCCCTCTTTTTTTAAGAGTTTATTTATTAAAAGCATTTGTGCACTGTTTTGTGCTAGTATTAAATAAAACTTTTCTTTCATTTCTTCATATCCTTTCAATTTTTCTATAAAATATAATATTCATAACTAACTAATAAAAATTCTGACTGCTTAGCTTCTCTAGCTTTTAAATTTCTTATTTTATTCTAAAACTTAAAAAAACTCCTCAAAACTTTAAAAATAAGTCTCGAAGAGTTTTTTTACAAAGAGTTTTATTTAAAAATAATCTAAAGCAACTTAAACATAATAGCAACTTCTTTTAAAAATTTAAACACTCTCTTCCCCTTCGATAAGACTAATCCGTTTCGTCAGGTAAATTTGAATATTAAAATGTAAAACCATACTATTAAATTTTCTTACCTAATGGGTAATGGCAACCTTTGCTTTTACACCACTAATGTTTCCTAATTTCCCAGCTAATGCACCAATTTGGTCATTAGATCCATCAACAATAATAGAAATAACTGATATCCCCTTCTCTTTATATGGAAGTCCCATTCTGCCTACAATTATATCTGCGAAATCACTTAATATATCATTTAACTTTTTAGAAGTTTCTTCACGATTATTAACTACAATTCCTAAAATAGCAACTCTATTATTATCCTTATTCATAATCAAACCTCTTTAATTCTTAAATTATGCCCTCATTATACCATAAAATAAATCGTGAAGACATATAATCAAAGAAAAATCATTTAAAATTATTTTTTTTTATTTTTATTCTAGAAAAATAATAATTTATATAATATACTTATACCTATAATACACTTTCAAGGGAGGCAACAATGAAAAAAAAGAGCTTTGAATTTATAATTGTCATACTATGTTTAATAGTCTGGATTATTTTAAATGAAAGTATCTCTATTTCAAGTATAATTCTTGGAATTATATTTGGCATACTGTCTCTATTTATTGTTGAAAAACTCCTTGTTTCTAATTACCATGAAATAGCTCGCAACTTAAAATTAAAAATAATTTTCAAATATCTTAGTTATCTTATTTTTCAAATATATATTTCTGGTTTTTCTGCCATAAGTATGATTGTTTTAGGTAAAACTAATGTAGGTATAGTAGAAATAACAACAGAGCTTAAAGATGATATGACAATTTCCATACTTGCTAATTCCATAACTTTGACACCTGGTACAGTAACACTTAGTAAATCTGGCAACAAATTAAAGATTCTTTGGCTAAATAAGATTACTTCTGATAGTGAAAAAGCAGGTAAACTTATAAAAAAAGATTTTGAAAAAATATTATCTGGAGGGTAAAATTTGTTTATAAATTATGCATTAATATCTCTTGTTGTTTTAGCAATAGCAGGTTTTTTAAGAATAGTTTTAGGACCTACAATATGGGATAGGCTTTTAGGTTTTAATATTTTTTCAGCAAAAATCATAATGCTGATTGTTTTGTATTCTGTTTTAATGAATAAAACTTATTTATTAGATATAGCAATAGTTTATGCCCTGTTAGGGTTTATAGGCATTATCCTTTTTTCACGATTTATTCAATGGAGGGGCAAAATATGAGTATGCTAAATTTATTAGGTAATATATTAATAGTGTTCGGCATAATATTATCTGCCTTTGGTGTATACGGCATATTTAGATTTAATGACTTTTACTCTAGAGTTCTAATTTCCTCTAAGGTTGATACAGTTGGGTTTATGACTATAATGCTCGGGGTAATTTTAAAAAATGGATTTAACTTTTTCTCCTTTAAAGTATTGCTAATAGTTATAATTGCCGTTATAACTACCCCCTTGGCCACTCATGCTATTGCACGTTCTGCTTATATTAGTGGGTATAAAATAAAGAAGGAGGATGACTAGTATGCTGCTAAATGTATTTCTTGTACTTATGGTATTGTTCGCTGTCTTTTCTGTTCAATCTGACAGCCTTAGAAGAGCTGTAATATATTTAGGAATATTCTCGCTGGTAAGTTCCTTTTGCTACCTTTTATATGGCTCTCCAGACGTTGCAATTGCTCAAGCTGTTATAGGGAGTACTCTCTCAACCATTCTCTATCTTGTGGCCTTAAAAAAATATAAAATATTTACAATATACTATACTTCTAATGAAAAATCAGCTACAAAAAAATATGTGATAGAAAGCTCCGGGAAAAAAGTAATTGATATGCTAGAAAAATTTTGTTATGAAAAAGAACTTGAGCCTGAAGTTGTTCACAGTACAGAAAAGGTTAAAAATATTGAATCAAAATACGAATATGATATAATAATATACCATAAAAATAAGGATATTTGTGTGTTTAGTAAAAAAGACAGCTATCTGGTGGATTCAATGAAAAAATATCTTACTAGTAAGCTGGACAATAATCTTAGTATTGTATATGTAAAAAACTTATTTTAAAGGAGCTGATATCTAGTGCGTAGAAAATTTATATTTATGTTTATATTTATCATCTCATTAGTTTTTTTTATAATATACAAAGAATCTGTTGAGGTGTTTCCAAATGAAGTATCTCAATATATAACACATAATTTTATAGAGGACACAGGAGCTAAAAATGCTGTAACTTCGATATACTTAAATTATAGAGTATATGATACAATATTTGAAACGCTTACCCTCATAGTTAGTGTTATAGGAGTAATTCATTTTTCTAAACACGAAGGAGAGTTATAACAATGAACAAAAACTCTGAAATAATTACAAATACAGTAGCACTTATTTATCCATTTATAATTTTATTTGGATTTTATATAATTTTAAATGGACATATTACTCCTGGAGGCGGATTTCAAGGTGGTGCACTTTTATCTGCTGTATTCATAACCAAATATACAGGAATTTCCGAAGGTGACAAAAACCTTAATAGCTTTAAATTAGTTGAAAAATTGATGTTTATATTAATTATAATCATTCCTGTTGTATTTTTATTTGCAGGATTAAATAAAAGTTTTTCGTTTTTAAATGAATACTACTTAATATTAATGAATATTCTCATTGGAATTAAAGTTTGTTGTGGTCTTAGTATAATATTTTTTAGATTTGTCTTTTATGAAAGCAGGTGATTTTTTGCAGTATATTAACGGTGAAACAGCCAGCATAATTCTATTTTTTATAGGTCTATACGGGCTTATTGCCAGAAGAAATATTGTAAAAACTGTTATTTCAATTGGAATAATGGAAGCTGGTGTAATACTATTTTTTATATCCTTAAATTTTAAGGACGGAGCTCTGCCTCCAATTGGAGACACATCTCCTGAATTAATGGCAGATCCTCTTCCCCAAGCTCTCATGATAACAGCAATTGTCATAGGCGTTTCAGTCACTGCAGTAAGTTTGACAATGTTCATAACGCTTTATCACAAATTTGGAAGTACAAACTGGTTGAAAGTATATAAAAAAAGGATAGATGAAGCCAATGATTAATTTGTATTATTTTGTATTATCACCAATACTTATAGCAATTTTGATGTATATTTTCAATAATAAATATATGAAGACTCTTGCTATTGTTTTGCAATCCTGCTTCTTAGTTGCAACAACAATAAACTTTAGCTATGTAAAAAAACATGGTACAATAATAGAAAACTTAGGTGGTTGGCCTGACTTTGTAGGTATCTCACTTAAAATGGATCTTCTTTCAGCAGTTATGATAATGCTGTCAGCTTTTTTATTCCTTGCATTTTTAATATTCGACTACCCAAAAAAATATGTAAACAGACTCTTTGTACTTCTCTTTCTTATACTTCAATCTTTAATAACTGGAATTTTTCTTTCAAATGATCTTTTTAATATATTCGTTTTATTTGAAGTTTCAACAATAGTTGTATCTATATTAATAATGTTTAAAAAGGACAGCAAATCAGTTTATGATGGTATTGTCTACTTTCTTGTAAATACTGTTGCAATGACATTTTTTCTTTTTGGAACAGGCTTTTTATATAAAACCTTTGGGGTATTCGATTTTAATGGAATCAGTGAAGGTATCAAACTTATAGAAAATAACTCAACCCTATTTATACCTTATGCCTTAATGATAACTGCAGCCGGAATAAAAACTTCATTAATGCCCCTTTTCAGTTGGCTCCCTAAAGCACATGTAACTTCTATAGCCCCCCCTATAGTGTCAGCATTGTTATCCGGTCTCTATGTAAAAACCGGCATATATTTATTTGTACGATTACAGGAAATGTTTCATCCTGCAATAGACACCTCAGCCTTTTTTATGTTAATGGGCTTTTTAACAGGTGTTGTTGGCTTTTTACTGGCACTTTCTCAAACAGATATTAAACTGATGCTCGCTTACAGCACAATATCTCAGATAGGTCTTATAATGATTGGTTTAAATTATCCTGGCCAAGACGCTTACTGGGGATCTATGTACCACATAATAAACCATGCATTTTTTAAGTCCACGCTCTTTTTGATAGCAGGAATAATTGTTGATGAATACGGCACAAGAAATATAACTAAAATTAAAGGTGTTTTTAAAAGAATGCCATTTATTTCTATAGCTTCTTTTTTAGCTATTCTTGGAATTACAGGAGCTCCATTTTTTAATGGAAGCTTTTCTAAATATCTTATTAAAACTGCAGTAAGTGGAAGCCCTGTAGAATATGCTCTAATTATAATTAATCTTGGAACGGTAATATACTTTTTAAAATTTTTATCAATCTTTAAAGGAAATTCTGATAAACCACCTGCAAAAATAGATATTTACACAAGATTTATAACTACAATAATGGCTTTAATGTGTTTTATAGGTGGAATCTATGGGCAATTTTTTGTAAATTTTTTATTCAATCTTGAAACACAAATATCTTCAAGTTATTATTTGCAAAATATAATTCTATTCTTTTTAACTGTGACAGCAGGCTATCTTTTTCACAGATACCTTATTCCAAAACTAAAGTTCATTACAAAAATAAAAGAATTTGAATTGGATTTTAATAATATATGTCTTTCAATTACTTTATTCTTTTTTGCAACATTAATTTATCTGGTAATAAAAGGCTAGATTGGGTCATCACTAACTTTCAAGAAGTATATCTCTGTACTTTTGAAGTTTTTTTTCAATGTCCTCATCGATTTCAGGAAAATCGATGTCTAGCTCACCCATTATATCCACCATCACCTGTGAAATTAAAAATCTGGCAAACCACTTTTTATCAGAAGGTATAATATACCACGGGGCATGTTTTGTTGCTGTATTAGCTATTGCTTCCCGATAACAAAATTGATAGTCATCCCAAAATTCCCTCTCCTCTACATCTGATTCAGAGAACTTCCAATTCTTATGTTTTTTATCTATTCGAGAAAGCAATCTATTTTTTTGCTCATCTTTTGATATATGAAGGAAAAACTTCACAGGTATAATACCATTTTCTTTTAGATACCTTTCATAATCTCTTATCTGTCTATATCTCATTTGCCATAAATCTTTTCCAATAAGCTTTTCTGGTATCATTTGGTTTTTAACAATGTTATGAACCCTTGTAACTAAAACCTCTTCATAATATGACCTGTTAAATACTCCTATATGCCCACGCTCAGGTAATGTTTTATTATGTCTCCAGAGATAATCATGATTAAGTTCTTCTTCGGTAGGTTTTTTAAAACTGTAAACACTCACGCCTTGAGGATTAAGTCCTGTCATCACATGTCTTATGGCACCGTCCTTACCTGCTGTGTCCATAGCCTGAAATATTACAAGTATTGAATATTTACTGTGTGCATATAATTTATTTTGAAATTCCAGCATCTTTTTCTTGTTTTTATCCATAATTGATAACGCTTTTCCCTTTGACAAATCCCCTAAAAACACAGTATCAATTTGAGACAGGTCAAAACCATTTGGGTTGTTAAATCTAAAGCTTTTTATATCTACCATTAATAATCCTCCATATAATATCCCTACAAGAAAATTCCTACAAAAAAGCAATTGCACTAAAGCAACACAACTGCTTTTAATTATTTGCACTCATTTATAATATTATACTTAAAAATCAAATTTGTAATATAAAGAAATTTTAAATTTCTAATTATTGAGACTCTCTATAGCCTTTTTAATTACTTTTTCATCATCTATTGTACACTGAATTACTTCTCCTATTTTCTTTCTTGGAAGTATAAACTGAAGTTTATTTCCCTTGACTTTCTTATCATAAAACATTTGATTATATACTCTATCTACATCAATATTTTGAAGAGTAACAGGCAGACTTATTTTCTCTAGAGTCTTTTTAACTTTTTCAGTGCTTTTATCATCAATAATATCAAGATAATTTGCCACTTTAAAAGCTGCTATCATTCCTAAAGAAACACATTCCCCATGCAAGAATTCAAAACCCATAACTGTTTCAATTGCATGACCAATTGTATGTCCAAAATTAAGAATTGCCCTAAGGCCACTTTCTTTCTCATCTTTTTCAACAACATTTCCCTTAATTGAACAGTTTATCTTTACAATATACTGTAAAACCGATTCATCTAAATTTAAGATTTTTTCAGCATTATCATCAATATATTCATAAAACTCTTCATCTTTTATTATTCCATGTTTTACAACCTCAGCAAGTCCTGAGCAAAGTTCTCTTTTAGGTAGTGTTTTAAGTGAATTGACGTTAATATATACTAATTTGGGCTGATAAAATGAACCAATTATATTTTTATGTCCTTTAAAATCCACTCCAACCTTTCCTCCTACACTGCTGTCAGATTGAGAGAGAAGAGTTGTTGGTATTTGCACAAAATTGATTCCACGTAAAAAGGTAGAAGCTACAAACCCTGTAATGTCACCAACTACCCCTCCACCTAATGCTACAAGTGTAGCATTTCTATCAAGCTTAAGGTCAACTAAAAAATTGTAAATTTCCTTTATTGTATCAAGGTTTTTACTCTTTTCCCCTGCTTTAATTACAAATTTTTCAACATAAACATTAGATCGTCTAAGAGCATCTATGCACTCATTTGCCTGACATTTATCCACATTAGTATCTGTAATTAAAACCATTTTTCCTCTAAGATTTGCATTCTCAATGGCCTTTCCTATGTTATCATATCCAGTTGTTATATAAATTGGATAACTTCTTTGGTCTAAATCAATGTTTAATTTTATCACTTTTTAACACTCCACCTTTTTAATATATGATGTTAAACATCTAACATAGCCACTTTTTTTACAAGTGGCTATGTCACCATCAAATAAACTTATTCACTACTCAATTGCAGCTTTACACCTATCACAAATATCAGGATGCTCCTGATATTTACCAACTGTTTTACTAATCATCCAGCATCTTTCACATTTTTCCCCTTCTGCTTGAGAGACAACTACTTTAATACCTTTAAATTCATCATCTTCATATGCTTTTCCCTCTGGCTGCTCTGAATTTACAAGTTCAACATCAGATACAATAAAAATTGTAATTAAGTCTTTTTCAATTGATTTTAAGAAATCATAATTATCACTATCTGCATATATGGACACTTTAGCATTTAATGAGTGACCTATTAATTTTTCTGCCCTTGCTATCTCTAAAGCTTTAGAAACTACCTGACGCACCTGTGTTATTCTGTCCCACTTTTTCTCTAATTCACTATTATCATAATTTTTGTTTTGAGCCGAACAATAATTTAATTGTACACTCTCTGTATCATCTGAGTCTCTATGAGGCATAAACTGCCAAATTTCTTCACTTGTAAAGGCAAGTACAGGAGCAAGCATTTTTACAAGTGAGTCTAATATCTCATACATAACAGTCTGTGCAGCTCTTCTACCTAAAGAATCTGCTTTTGAAGTGTAAAGTCTATCTTTTATTATGTCAAGATAAAAGTTACTCATATCTATAACACAGAAATTGTGAATCGCATGAAACATTAAATGAAATTCATATTTACTATATGCATCATCAACTGATTTTATTAGTTTGTTAAGTTTCATCAATGCCCACTTATCAAGCTCATTTAATTTATCATATTCTACTATATCTTTATTTGGATCAAAGTCACTTATATTTCCAAGAATAAATCTACTTGTATTTCTAATTTTTCTATAAACTTCAGAAAGCTGCTTTAAGATGTCCTTTGAAATTCTAATATCATTTTTATAATCTGAAGATGCTACCCAAAGTCTTAAAATATCAGCTCCATAGCTTTTTATTACTTCCTCAGGATCAATTCCATTACCCAAAGACTTGGACATCTTTCTTCCTTCACCATCAACAACATATCCATGAGTTAAAACTGTCTTATATGGAGCTCTTCCTTTAGTTGCAACAGATGTAAGCAGTGAAGACTGGAACCACCCTCTATGCTGATCACTTCCTTCTAAATACATATCTGCTGGAAAACTTAAATCTTCGAATGTCTCTAAAACTGCTGCATGTGTGGAACCTGAGTCAAACCAAACATCCATTATATCCTGTTCTTTTTCAAACTCGCTCTCTCCACATTCACATTTAATACCTTCCGGTATAATATCCTTTGCATCAACCTCATACCAAGCATCTGAACCTTTTTCTTTAAAGAGTTTTACTATAGAGTCTATCGTCTGATCATTTATAAGTTCTTTTTTACAATGTGCACAGTAAAATATAGGTATTGGTACTCCCCATATCCTCTGTCTTGAAATACACCAATCTCCTCTATCTCTAACCATGGCTGTTATTCTGTCTTTTCCCCATTCAGGAACCCACTTTGCTGTATCTATAGCTTTAATTGCTTCATTTCTAAAACCCTCTACCGATGCAAACCACTGTTCAGTTGCTCTAAAAACTATTGGCTCTTTACATCTCCAGCAATGTGGATATTGGTGGTCTATTTTTTCTGAAGCCAAAAGATGACCTGTTTTATTTATATGTTCTAAAATCGCAGCATTTGACTTATCATAATAAAGTCCTGCAAACTGACCTGCTTCCTCAGTTAAATATCCTTTATCATCAACAGGCACAATCACAGAAATATCATCATACTTTTTACACACTTCAAAGTCCTCTGCACCATGACCTGGAGCTGTATGAACACAACCAGTACCTGCATCTAAAGTTACATGGTCACCTGTAATTATCAATGAGTCCCTTTCTAAGAAAGGATGCTCACATACAATTCCTTCTAGCTCTTCTCCTGTAAACCTTTTTACCACTTGATAGTCTTCTATTTCAGCTGCTTTCATAACGTTCTCTACCAATTCAGTTGCCACTATATAATATTCATTTTGAGATTTTACCACACTGTACTCAAATTCACCATTTAGACTTATAGCTAGGTTTCCAGGTAATGTCCAAGTAGTTGTAGTCCAGATTACAAAGTGAATATTATTCAAATTATCAGTTATTGATTTAAATTTTCCTTTATCGTCCTTAACATTAAATTTAACATATATAGATTGGCTGGTATCTTCTAGGTACTCTACTTCAGCTTCAGCAAGTGCTGTTCCACAATCTGTACACCAATAAACAGGTCTCAGACCTTTATAGATATGACCTTTTTTAGCCATTTCGCCAAATACTTCAATTTGTTTGGCTTCAAATTCTGGCTTTAATGTTATATAAGGATTATCCCAATCAGCTCTCACGCCAAGTCTTTTAAAAGCATTCCTTTGTACATCCAGATATTTTAACGCAAAATCTTTACATGCATTCCTGAATTTTACAGGTCCAACTTCATGCCTTTTTAATCCCAATTCCTTTATCGCCCTCTGCTCAATTGGAAGCCCATGAGTGTCCCATCCAGGAGTAAAAGGAGTTTTGTAACCTTTCATACTATAGTATTTTACAACTATATCTTTTAATATTTTGTTTAAAGAAGTTCCTAGATGAATCCCTCCATTTGCATACGGTGGACCATCATGTAAAATAAACTTGGGCTTTTGTGAATTTTTTTCAAGCTGTTTTTTATAAATATTCATCTCATCCCATTTTTTCAAAAACTCTGGCTCTCTGTTAGGAAGATTTCCTCTCATAGGAAATTTTGTTTTTGGCAAGTTTAGTGTCTTTCCATAATTAACTGACATATACATACCTCCATTATAATTAAACTCTGATTTTTTAACTTTTTTTTAAACTTTAAAAAGCTCTCATCCAACAAGGGACGAGAGCTCAACTCACGCGGTACCACCCACATTTATTTATTAATACATATAAATTAAAAACATCTATCTGTCCTTAATTACATCATGCCATCTAATTTAAATCCACTCAGGCAAAAATATTACATAAATCACTTAATTTAAAATAACGGATTAATCCGGCTTTTGCTTAATAAAAATTTCTTTCTTTCAGCAAAGCAACTCATAGATGATTTTCAAAAACCAACTTTACAGATTTTCACCAAACATCCGCTCTCTAAAAAAGATTGATTTTCTACTCTTTCTACTCATCGTCTTTTAGGTATATTAAACTTTACATTTTAAAAAGATTATACAATACTACATCTTTTAATGTCAAGAGAGTATTTTATATATGGGTATATATATTATTTTCATTCACTTAGATATAATATTCTACCCTTTTTTTAATAGTTTATTTTTTGAATTCCTACCACTTCATAATTTGAAAATCTTCTGCCATCCCAGTCAAAGAGCATTGTGCCATTTTTTCCATCAGGCATAGCTGGACTGTTTTCAAAACCAATAAGAGTAGCCTCTTTTTTTAATATTTCAAAACCTATGATACCTAAAATTCCACTATTTTCAGGTTCACCATCATCTTTGTAATCATTAAGATTGGCATAACTGGCTCCAAAATTCAAAAAACCATTTTCTAAATCATTATCTGCCAAGTTTAAAGGCAAATAATTTTCACTTGTAACCATTGTAGCACCAGGAGGCTTTGTACTATCCTCAAAGGACTCCCTAGTATCGTAATTGACAGGCTTTAATATTTCTGGGTCGTATTTTATATTCACCTGAAAACCTGCTACACTTTCTGCCACATCTAATTTAACCTCTGCCTTCATTATGTCTCCAACTTCTCCTTCATTTTTATCAAGCTTTAAATGTATATAATTGTCTGTTGAAGGATCATTTGGAACTGGGACAGTGTCTTCATCTACATCAGCTACTAACTTTTTTTCACTGTCTTTTTCCTCATCTTCACCTGTATCATCTGATTTTGACTCGCTGCCCTGATCTGAAGAACCAGATTCAGAATCAGTAACAACTGAATCACTTACATCTGTTTCTCCTTCTGTATCTGATCCACATGCTGATAAGAGTGAAATCACCAAAAGGACACCAGCTAAAAACAGCGTTAATCTTTTATTGTACAATAACATCAACTCCTAAAAATATACTTAGTTCAAAATTCGAATAATGTAATTTCCCCCAACAATCTCCATGTCGTTTACACTACCCTAGAGTTCCTTTATAACATAATATTCATTAAAATTCAATTACTTTTAGAATATTTTGAGTGCATGTATTAAAAGTGAAGAACAATATCTCTTCCATATTTTCATTCACATAAATAAATTATTAAAAAAATATCATAATATAAAGAAAAAAGCCGCTAAATTGTTTTTTTAAAATATCAACTTGCGGCTTTAAAATCTATAAACATATATTTTAAATAATTAATATCAATTAGTTTATTTCAGCTGAATTTTGTACTGAATAATCTGAAATTCTATTTCCATCCCAATCATATAACAATGTACCAGATACACTTTGTGGCATTGAACTTATTTGTTCAAAAGAAACCTCTGTATTTTCATTACTTAACACTCTAAATGATATTTCTGCCAAAATTCCTGTGCTTTCATTTATACCATTGTCTTTTAAAGAATTTAAATCTGCATATGTTTTACCAAAAGACAACCTTCCATTTGGTAAATCATGAGATGAAACTGATAATGGCATAAATTCTTCATTAGTGATAACCGTTCCACCTTCAGGCATGGTGCGTGTTCCATAAACATCACCCGATGTGTTTACAGGTTCTAAAACTTCAGGATCATATTTTATGCTTACCTGATAACCTGCTAAATTGTCAATATTATTAACAGAAACCAACGCAGTTACTATATCTCCCACTGATGCAGTATTTTTATCAGCTTCTATAGAAATATAGTTTTGGGAAATATCCCCTGTGCCACTGTCGGTATCATCGCCCCCATCATTAACTGTTTCAGGCTGAATTACCGTATAATTTGACAGTCTGTCACCATACCAATTAAAAAGACTTGTGGCAGATCCCGCTGCGGTTTCTTCAAACCTAATATTTGTACTTTCTTCACTAAGAACTTTAAAACCTATCACTCCCAAAGTTCCTGATTCTTCTGGATTACCACTTTGTCTGTAGTCTTCTAAATAACTATATGTACTTGCAAAACTAAGTATTCCATCTGAAAAATTGGTATCAACTACTGATATAGGACTATATTCTGAATTAGCAATAATTTCTCTGTTTCCCATCATCTCTCTTTGTCCTAAAGCATCTCCAGTTTCAGCATTTACCGCTTCTAAAACGGCAGGATCATATTTAATATTAACCTGATAACCTGCTAAATTAGTTATATCATCAACATTAATATCTGCTTTAATTATTTCTCCCACCTGTGCTGATGTTCTATCTAATTCTATTTCGATATATCCATCAGTAACAGGATCAGGTGTTTCTACCGGTGGCTGTGTTGATGATGATAGGGTAATAACATCTGGTTGTATTACTGAATAATCTGAAATTCTGGCTCCTTCCCAGTCAAATAGCAATGTACCTGAAATACCATTTGGCATGGTATCTGCTTCTTCAAAACTAATAATTGCATTCTCTTCTTTTAAAACTTTAAATCCAATTGTTCCAAGTGTTCCAGTACTATTTTCTGGTTCTCCACTCATTCTATAATCATTAATAAAAGTATATACTTTTCCAAAATTCAATATTCCCTCTTCTACATTATTTGCTGCAGTTGAAAAAGCACCATATTCATCATTAGATATAAGCGTACCATCTATAGGTGCTGTTCCATCGCTAAATGCATTTTGGGTATTTGGATTAACTGCCTGTAAAACTTCAGGGTCATATTTTATATTTACCTGATAACCTGATAGATAATCAATGTTATCTATTTTTATATCAGCATTTATTATATCACCAACTGAAGCTGAATTTCTATCTAGTTCCAACGAAATACTTCCATCTGATGGAGCTGGCGGTTGAGTTTCTATTGGTGTTGAATCTTCTCCCTCATCTGAGTCTTCTCCGTTAATTACAACTGGTTGAGAAATAACATAGTCAGTATTTCTTTCACCTTCCCAATTGTATAACATAGTTCCTGTTGTACTATTAGGCATTGTATTCGTATCTTCAAAGCTCACAACAGTAGCTTCCTCTTTTAAAACCTTAAACCCAACTGCAACTAGAGTACCTGTTTCTTCACTATCCCCTGACATTTTGTAATCATCAAGATATATATATGTCTTTGAAAAATTCAGTATTCCTTCTTCAATGTCATTTGATGCAGTTGAAAGAGCACCATATTCGTCATTAACCAACACATCTCCATTATCAGGTATTTCACTTGACGTTAAAGCAACACCTGTATCAGGATTCACTGCTTCTAAAATTTCAGGGTCGTACTTTATATTAGCCTGAAATCCAGCCAAATTTTCAATGTTATGTACATTAATTTCAGCTATTATTATGTCACCAACTTCAGCTGTACTTTTGTCAAAATCAATAGAAAGAGAACTCTCTGCTGTTCCATTAGACATTGCATCAAATGCCTCCACAAGCGACTCTAAGTTAGAATTAGCAACAACAAACACTGTCGTCAACAAAAGAGCGACAACTAAAACCCTACAAATATTTTTTTTCATACAAAATCCTCCTAAAAAATTTTTTAAAATAATATATATATGATCTAAAAAGATCTTAAGGACGTGTAAGAACTTTCTTTAATCTTTTTACTTTACATCTATCTAACACAAATGCTATTTCGTCCCCAAAGAGATATTTTAAAACCTCTCTTTGAACATGCTTATTCTATTAGACACTTTTAACATATCATTTTTGAAACTGTATTTTGCTTTTTTCTACCTCCTTTCATCTTTATTTGACATCTAAAGTGTTTAAACATGCTATATATATTATTAACTATATAAAAATAAACTTTTTAATATCAATCATACAAATAGAAAATAAAACGAATAGACAAACTCCTACAAAAGGTATTAGGTAAATAGATTGGTATGTGTACTATAACGCAGTGTATTTATTCTTTGTAGTCTATTATTAATTAGTTTATACCCTACATAATTTTATTTTCACATTTCTTTGTATCGCTAAAAATTGTAAATTAAACACGTAGCCACTGAAATCAGAAAATAACTTACACAAACATTCTCTTTTTTGATAAAACATGGCTGAAAATAATGTGTACCTTAAATTGATTATACATTAAAAGATATCCCTTCCTAATATTAATTATATATCAATAACGTTTATCTTTCAACAGTATTTTATCCTAGCAGATGATTTATAAAAAGTCAATACAAAAGTATTATATTATATCAAAAAATTAATTTTGTAAGGTTATTTTAGAAATAAACAAAACTAGCTTATGTAAAAATTATTCTCTGGTTTCTTTTTTTGGTGTTTTAATTTATAAAAAAACCAATCACCCGAAGCTCAATACCCCGAGCAATTAGTTTTTTAAATAAATATTTTCAATATTTTGTTCTTAAAATTCAGATTCACCAGAATCTGAATTTTACTCTTCTGCTGGGAATGTGTCTATTATATCTAGTACATATCTTTTTATCAACGCTGCATCAGTAGAGTCAATTACTCCATCTCCATTGACATCTGCTGCTTTTAATACATCAGAATCAGTTATCACTTGCTGATGTAATACGTGTCTACTTAGTAATGCATAATCAGTGGATGAAACTTCTCCATCTCCGTCTAGGTCACCATAAACAAAAGATGGTTCTGGTGTTGGCTCTGGATCTGGTTCTTCTACAGTTGGTGGTTCTATATTGCCTCCTGCTGCTTTTTCATTGGCATAAGCAGCCATAAAAACAAGAGGTGAATTCCAATAAACAGTATGTTCATTTGTTACCCAGTCACCAGCACTTCTTGTATAAGATTTAGCCGCAAACCTTGAAAGTCCGCTTCCTTCGTAGGCATTAGGACCACCTGCCAAATATCCATTTGGTATACCTGACTTTCCATCGTGATTGTATATATTACTGAATATCTGATTTATTGAATCCTGTCCCTGTCCGGAAACAAAACTTAAGCGAAGAGGATTAGCACCTAAAATCCAGTTAAGAGATCCAAATCCAAAATTCGTTATATCTTCATCATATGTTCCTCTAAAAGCAGATGCAATTATTGCATCCATTGGAACATTTAATACCTGCATATTAATTCCCCAGAAATAGTTTCCAGGTATTATAGCATTGTTCCAAGGATTTTCTTCATATCTTTCCAACATCTTGTCAATCCATAAATCCAATTCTGTATTAATCCAATCTTCTGCATCAGAATCTACACCGTAAGAACTTAAATACATAAGATATGCTGTAAGCCACATATCTCCCCATGTATGTGCGTATCCATGCTCATCTTGGAATTTATCAGAAAATTTTTGATAGTTATCTAAAAAATATTCATGGTAAACTGCTTTTCCAGAAGCTCTGTAAAGGGATGCTGCCGCCCAAAGCCTGTTTCCACTGTCATCATCAACGTTATAAGGCCCTGGTGGTGAAATAATGTTATCAGGATTGTCTTCTAAAAACAGCCATGCTCTTTCTGCGGCTTTATAACACTCATCAGCAAACTCTTTGTCTATATCATTATACAATATGTATGCATGAGCAAGTATAGCTGCTGCACATGCCGTATCATCAGTAGTTGGGCCATTTTGATCTCTAATTATTCTCATGGTTATATTTTCATCATCATCAGACTGTACTCTTGGATAAAATCCACCTGTTTCTTCATCCTGCATTTTAAGCATCCACTCAAGTTGCCATCTTGCTTCGTCAAGAATATCAGGCACTTCATTACCGCTTTCAGGAATGTTAAATTGATTATCATTAAACTGAGAAGGGAACATTTCATAAGCCCAGAATAAATCTGAAACTGCTGTAGCACCAGCATTTACATATTTCCCATAATCCCCTGCATCATACCATCCCTTTGTAACATCTATAGCATCTTTATCGTCTGACATAAAAATAGCTTCTGAATCTTGTGGGGTCATATCATCTCTTGGATAATCAGGTGCAAATTCTTCAACAAGTTCAATGCCCTGTCTTTGGTAATAAAAATACCTTGAAGAATCTTTTAACAAAGAATCAAATACATCATCGCCTATTTCAAATTCAAGTGAATGATCTATTCCTTCTGCATCAACACTTATATAATATTTTCCTGAAGTATCGAAATCTGAAAAATCAGCTTTTAGAATTTTTTCTCCTGAATCAATAGCCTCAAATTCTGAAACTAGAGTTAAAGTACCCTCGTACACAACAGAATCATCTGATGCATCTATCACAGAAAACTCTGTTCCTTCATCAGCTGTTAAAACCTCTGGAAAACCTGTAACAAGAGCATATTTTTCTGAATCATTTAAAAATCCAAGTTGATTAACTTTTATTTCCGGATATGATTTCTCATTATCAGGAGATGTAATTTTTACATCATTTAGCCACACCGTCATAGTATTAGTGTGAGCTTGCTCCATAACTAGACAAAGTGAATCCAAAGGAGAGTAACCTAATTCTGGATCCATAATATCTTTTAAAGGTATTTTAACACTCTGCCACTCATCAGTTACATCAAAATAATCCGATGTATCTACATACAAAGTCACTTCAAGGTCTTCTCTTGAATACACTTTATCTCTTGCACCTATTATAAAAGTCTCTCCACCTTCTGCTCCCTTAATGTTAAATTCAAGGTAGCCGTTTTCAACGTATTGTGTGAAATCGTGAGTATTCCAACCTCTAAAAGTTATAAGAGATACCCACCACCATCCAGATACCGGTTCATGCACATTAAGTCTTATTGACGGTAAATCATTATAAGTCTCTTCATAGTCAACTGGTAATGTGCTATCTACTGTCTCAAGCTCTCCATATTCACTTCCAGACCAACCTTCTACATGAGATTCATCTTTAAAAATTTGATAGTCCTGAAGCTGTCTGTACCCTTCTTCTGGCACTTCAGTATCTGCCACAGCTGTTGGAACCAACAAAGTCACAATCATGGCAGCTACTAGAATCAATGATGCTTTTTTTCTGTACATTCTCTTCACTCCTTATAATATTTGTATTAAAACCACACAGAATCATGGCACATTAACTAAACAATATCTACAAAAATCTCCTAAAATTAATTCTAACAATTCAAAACATTTCAACAATTGTTTTTAAGAGTGCCAATATATTCAGTGTAAGGTTTAACAGATTTTATAAATTATTTTTCTTTTTAATATTAACAATATTAATACATTTTTTAAGTGCAATCCAGCATTAAAACAATCTAAGGTGTATATATTAAATACAATACACCCAGCAATTTATATAATTCTTATTATACGTATTCGAAGATTAAATTTTTTTTATGTACTCATAAAAAAAATTAATTTGACAGGTACTGCAACTTGCCCCACAATGATAAAAAAGTCGGCTTCACCGATTTAAAGCCAAGGTAATCCTTTAAAGTACAGCCTTTCGGTAGACTTTTTTGATTCCAGAAAGCAATGCACTTTCTTAGGCATTAAAAAAACTAGGGCGTAAATAAATTACACCCTAGTCTTTGTTTTGTTAAGTATTAATTGTTTTATTCATATATATATCCAAGTACATACGCTAATGGTGAATTCCAGTAAATACAGATTTCATTAGTAGCATAACTACCAGTTATATCTGCATAACGCCTTGCAGGAGGCGTATTATCATCTACCATCTGGGAAACTGGATCTCCCTCTATATCCATTATCTCATTATTAGGTCCTCCCACAAGCATACCTGGAACAGTCTCTCCAAGTATTACAGAAGGTCTGTGATGAGGATTCTGAGCAGATTTTTCACCATATCCTGTAACATAGCTAATATCGCTTGCATTTCTACCTAAGAAATAATGTAGCTGATCTAAAACAGCTTCTTTATATTTAGGGTTTGGCTGTAGTTTGTCTGCAAATATTAACATCATAGTACGGTCAGCTAAATCCTTATTACTGCCCCATACATAATAGTCTAAAGCAACTTTGTAACCGTCTTCTTCCCATACTTCCAATACACCTTGTGCATCATCAATAAAGCGGTCTTTAGCAGCTTGATAAAGATCACTTTCTTCATCAATGTGGTCAGTTGTCAATAAAGCTACTAGTGCATATGATCCCATATCACGCCATCCAAATCCAGCTCTTGGAAGCACGTTGTTTTCCATGTATTCAAGATACTCTTGGTCTTCAGTAACCTTATAAAGCTCTGCTGCTGCCCAGTAACGTTCATCACTAGAATTATTATCATTATATGCCCCACTGTGGAAAAACACTGGATCTGTATATCCATCTATATCAGGATTTTCCTCAAGCCATTCCCATGCTAAAATTGCAGCATCAAGACACTCTTGTGCAAATTCCTGATCAATATCTTTATACAATCTGTAAGCATACGCCATAACTGCAGCAAAATCACCTGTCGCTGGTGCTGAAACTGGTGCAAGATACAACTGATCATCATCATCCTGAGGTAGAACAGTCATAGATGCATGATATTGCCCTGTAACCTTATGGTATACGCCACCGGTTTCTGGATGTTGCATTTTAAGCATCCATTCTAATTCATACTGGGTTTCAGCTAATAATTTATCAGGTCCTCCGAAGTCAATTTCCTGTGTACTCGGAAAATGCTCAGCAGTCATCATCAAGTCAGCAACTGCTTTAGCAGCAGGTGTAATATATCTTCCATAATCTCCAGCATCATACCATCCACCATGTACGTCGATTTCTACATCACCATACAAAGGATCAGTTGGGTCATAATAGATAGCTTTTTCAGTATGAGCCGCTTCACGAGCAAATAGTTCACCAACATATTCTTCTTTTAACTCACCACTTCTTTGATAATAAAATAATTTTAATACTGCTTCAGTTACTTCGTCATATACATTTTCATTTACACCAAATACTGGTGATTTATCATTTCTTACTTGTACATAATAATCTCCATCGTAAGCAAATGAACTGAAATCAGCTGCAAGCGTAATGTCCCCACTGCTAGCATCTACAACTGGATTACCATCACTGTCCTTACTGTAAAGAGAAAGGTTTCCTGTCAATACAAGCTGATCATCCTCTGTATATAGTCTAAATGTACGTTCATCTGAAACTACAAAAGCAACTTTGTCATCATTTGGACGATACCCAACCTGATTTAAACGTATAGGATTTTCTCTTTCTTCTTCCGGTATGGTTCCTTCTGTCATAACAAGATTAAAATCATCAAAATAAATCATTTGATCAACTTCTGTTTCATCCCCATATTCACCTAAGTTAAAACATAAACGTGCCGCAATATCATCTTCATATTCCATAGTAAACTCTTTTTCATAAGTCTGCCACTCATCAGTAAGTGTTAATGAGTCATCAAGATAACCAATATAGTCTCCTCCGTTTTCTTGAATACGAATTTCTGCATCACGTTCTTCATTTGCCTTATACCTAAATGAAAACTCGTACTTATTTCCTTCGTAAAGTCTTATACCATCTTGGTAAAACTGAACTGAATAATCCTCAGTACCCGTATTGGTAACATTTATTACTGCCTCTTCATCTTCTACATCAAAACTTGCTTCTCCATGGGACATATCATGCATACCCCAATTGTTGGTTCCTGATGAAAAGTCTGCATTTCTCACCATATTATCATATGGATTTATTGTTGCTCCTCCAGAACTGTAATCAATGTAAAAAATCTCTACATTGTCAAGATATACAAAATATGTTTCTCCTTCTTCTCCATAACTTCCAAGTTGAAATTCTACCATTCCTCTATACGATTCTTCCACTTCTAAATCATCAAGTACAATTGTCTGAAGTGTTGTTCCCTCAGGTATTGTAAAGGATTTTGAATACATCTCATTCTCGTCTTCATCTTTTTCAGAATCAACAATCTGGAATATTGCTGTTTGTTCTATTTCTGATGCTATTTCGAATGAAATTGTATATTCCTTGTCTTCTTCTAGGTCAAAAGCACGCCAATTTCCGACCATTACATCCCATGGATTTTCAGTCCCACCTTCAATTTCTATTTCTCCATATCCATCAAATGCCGTAAAGTCACATGTATCAGTAGTATTCCACCACGCATTTGTTCTTCCTGAGAAATCCGCATTGTCAATCTCTACATAAGTAATGTTTGGGATTTCTTTTATCTGAACATTATCTATGTAAATGTTATATATTTCTTCTTCCTCTCCAAATGAACCAAATTGGAATGCAAATTTTGCACCAAAATCATCATTTGTTTCAAAATCATCAAAAGTATATGTTACTAGGTCATCTTCTCCAGAAACAGATATAGACTTACCGAATACTTCTGCGTCTTCTTCGTCATCATTTACTATTTGGAATCTTATGTCCTGATCAATATCACTTGCAATATCAAATGAAACTTCGTAATTGACACCACCATCTAATTGGACTATGTGGTGATAACCAATCATAACATCCCATGGATCTTCTGAACCACCTTCAAGTTCAACTGCTCCAACACCATCTTCAACTGCAAGAGTACATTCGTTACTCCACCAGCCAGTTGTTCCATCGGAAAAATCACCATTAGAAACTCTGTTATTAAAACGATCTGGATCAATAACAACCTCTTCAGGCTCATCAGAATCTTCGTAATCACCTGTCCTTTCTACAGTTGGAGAACTTACTTTTATCTCATGAGAATCAATATCTTCACCCTCAAAATACCCCAAACGTATAGAAAAATTTGCAGATAAATCTTCAGTAACCGTAAAAGGAATTTCAACAGTTTTTGAAGTTTCAAGTAATGTAACAGATACTACTTCATCTAATATAACTTCTCTAGTCATATCATCTTTTTCTAACACAACACGTCCACTACGAACTTCATCTAATCCATCACCTTCAAAGGAAAGTGATAATTCATACTCTCCTGCATCCATGTCAAATGAATCGTTATATTTTAACTGAATATCGTCCTCTGAAGTTCCTGTTTGTGCAATAGATACTTCTGCTCCCTCTGAGCTTGACTCTTCTATTTCCACATCAGTATGAGATAGATTATAAAGTGTCCAGTCTCCAACATTTTCTGTGTTTTCAGTTATAAATTCAGGTTCCTCTGAATCTGCTTCCTTTTCAACTGGAAACTCATCTATTATTTCGAGTATGTATCTTCCCAATAATGTTGCATCTGTAGTATCAATTGATCCATCACCATTTAAATCTCCAGCTTTAAACACGTCAGGATCAGTTATCCTATCTTCATATAAAATATGCTTTCTAATTATTGCATAGTCGCTAGATGTAATCTCTAAATCACCATCTAAATCACCATACTTAAATGAAGACAGCTCAACTTCTTCACCACCAACACCTTCTTCATAAGTTTCAGTATTCGCCAGTACTTGTGGAACTAAAATAGCCACAACCATGGAAAACACTAAAAATAATGCTAAACTTTTTTTCACCATTTCTTTTTCACTCCTTATGTATATTTGTATTAATATACGTAAAATCACTGCACACCTAAAACTAAATAATTTAAGCTAAACCCCCTTTACATTTATTGTAAAGTCTTGATAACTTTTTATTACTAAGTATTTAGTCTGGTAATACAAATCATTTTACGTAAAAAACTAAACATATAAATAATTGTACTTAATTTATAATAACATATAAAGTTAAGTATATCCATACTATTAGAATCGCTTTATATACACTCAGTTTAAATATAATTATATTTATTTAACTTTTCTCCTACTAGATATATGCGAATATTTTTTAATTTTTGTGTACCAAAAACAAAATATACATCGAATTGATATCACTTTAATCTTCAAGTGGAGTAGTACTCCACCTGAAGATCCGTTGTTTAGCTAAGGCTAAATGAGTTTATCCTGGCTTATCTATGGAAGTTGTCGTTTGTATTCTTCATTGGACACATTATCCATATGGTCTACAATTCCTTGTTTATCCAATTCATTTGTATAAAATTCTTCATAGTCTTCATATCCTCCCATATCCTGTGGAGTATCGGCAGAACCATATTTTAAAAGATCATTTAATTGATCGATTCCTTCAAACTCATCATCTTCTTTTGAATTAAGATGCTTTCGTCCTAAAGGAGTATCTAATACCTGCTCTTCTACAGGTCTTTGCTTATCTAAAAACTCCATTGTTACTTCTTTATTGTTTTCACAATTAATACATAGTCTTGAATACGGCAGTGCTTCTAATCGCTCATGTGAAATTTTATTGCCGCAAATTTCACACTTCCCATACTTTCCATTATTCATTTTAGATAAGGCATCATGTATTTCTTTTAATAAATTCTCCTCGTGCACTTTAAGACCATTATTTAATTCTAACTGAAACAATTCTGTTGCAATCTCTGCTGGATGGTTATCATAGTTTGATAATTCATTTGGTGAATCCACATCTTGCTCTGCAATTTTATGATTTTTCATATTATTTATTGTTTTTTCAATGTCTTCTTTTTGTTTAAACAATAATTGTTTTAATACATCTATATTGTTATCCATAATTTATTCCTCCTCTGACTGTATTGAAAATACAGTTCAATGAAATATTAATAGTGTACTTTAAACTCTATAAAAATTATATTTTTTTGAAAATTTGGTTCTCCATTAAACTTTCAAAGAGTACTAGAGTACTAATATATTTATACAAACGATAACTTTTTATTTGATGTTTATTATGGAAGAGAAAAAAATACCAACATATATATTGAAACTTTTATTATTTATAATATAATAGTGCTATATTACTTTTTTACAATAGGAGGAACATGTATGGATTACAAAGTTGATATCGGTGTTTTTGGTGGTTCAGGATTTTATTCTTTTTTGTCGAATGTACAAGAAATAGAAGTTGATACTCCTTATGGAAAACCTAGCGATAAAATAGCTATTGCTGATTTTGAAGGCAAGAAAATTGCTTTCTTACCTCGCCATGGAAAAGGCCACCAGTTTCCACCTCATATGATACCATATAGAGCTAATTTGTATGCAATGAAAAAGTTAGAAGCAAAAAAAATACTTGCACCTACAGCTTCAGGAAGTTTACAACCTGAAATCAAACCTGGAGATTTTGTAATATCTAATCAATTTGTAGATAGAACAAAAGGACGTAAGGATACTTTTTTTGACGGTCCTATAACCAAACACATCAGCCCTGCACACCCATATTGTTCTGAACTCAGACAAACTGCAATAAACGCTGGAAAAGATTTAGGTATAACAACTCATGAAAAAGGCACTGTTGTCGTTATACAAGGACCTAGATTCTCAACAATTGCTGAAAGTAGATGGTTTGGAAAAATGGGCTGGGATGTAATAAATATGACTCAATATCCAGAAGCTTATCTTGCAAAAGAACTTGGCATATGTTACGCAAATATAGCCCTTATTACTGATTATGATGCTGGTCTTGAAGGTCGTAATGATATACAGCCTGTCACTGAAGAAGAAGTACTTAAGGTGTTTGATCAAAACAATGAAAAAGTTAAAAAAATGTTGTTTGAAATTATTAGAAAAATTGATTTAGAAAACAAAAATTGTAATTGCCCTGATTTAAAACTTGATGAACTGGGGCTTTAAAAATTATGAAAGGAAGCGGTAAATTCTATGAGACCCATTAAATATTGTAATGGAGTATTAAAACTTCTTGATCAAACTTTACTTCCAACAGAACAAAAGGTTTTAGAGTTAGACAACTATGTTGATATTTCCCAAGCAATAAAAGACATGATAGTAAGAGGTGCACCAGCAATTGGAGTTACCGCTGCTTATGGAATAACAATTGGAGCAAAAGCTTTGGATTTAGATTCTAAAGAAGAATTTTTTAAAGCACTTAGAAATATATGTGATACCATAAAAGCTACACGTCCCACGGCAGTTAACCTTTTTTGGGCTGTTGACAGAGTTTTTAATAAAGCTGTTTCAAATAAGGACAAATCCATAAGTGAAATTCAATCAATAATCGAAAATGAAGCTTTGTCAATGGAGAAGGAAGATGTTTTGTCAAACAAATCCATCGGCAATTATGGAAATCAACTTATAAAAAAAAACAGTACTATTTTGACACACTGTAACGCTGGTGCCCTTGCCACATGTGATTATGGAACAGCCTTAGGTGTCATTAGAGCTGCACATGAATGCAAAAAAAATATAAAGGTCTTTGCAAACGAAACAAGACCATATTTACAAGGTGCTAGATTAACTGCATGGGAACTTATACAAGACGATATACCTGTTACCCTGATTTGTGACAATATGTCAGGTTATTTTATGAAGAAAGGAGAAGTTGATTGCGTAATTGTTGGTGCAGACAGAATTGCTTCAAATGGAGACACTGCAAACAAAATCGGCACTTATGCCCTTTCTGTACTTGCAAAGGAAAACAACATTCCTTTTTACGTTGCCGCACCAATAACCACTTTTGATTTTGATATACAAACAGGGGATGAAATTACAATTGAAGAGAGAAACCCAAAGGAAATAACTCATATTAAAAATACACAAATATCTCCCGCTGGTGTAAATGTAAGAAATCCTGCCTTTGATGTAACCCCTTATAAATACATAACTGCAATTATCACAGATAAGGGAATAATCTCTCCTGTGAGTTCTAAAAATATACTTTCAGTAAAGGCTAAGAAATAGCATCCGATTCTCATCGTTCAAAACCCATTAAGTTATTTGGGTTTTGCCCTTGAGAACAGGATATTATTTTCAACTCATTCCTGGTTTAACCAGTTAGCCTCAGCAATCTTTTTAATGAATTCTACTCCCATACATTATACCTGTAATAAAATATCACTTGCTAAAATCTTTGTACAAAAGGCTAGGTTGAATTCCCTTATTGTTTTGATATTTTCCACTGCTATACTTTTCATAATCTCCCTTAATTGTATGATAGTATATTTGACAAATTTCTACATTAGGATATATCTTTATTGGTTGTACACTAAATATCTCCAATGTCCAAAATCCACTGAATCCTATATCTCCAAATCCCGCTGTTACGTGTATAAATAATCCCAACCTTCCTATTGACGATCTGCCTTCCAGCATAGGCACATATTTGTCTGTCTTAGTATATTCTAACGTTCTACCAAGATACAATTTATTTGGCTCTAAAACCAATCCTTCTTCAGGAATAATAACTCTTTTAGTTTTGTTTGGCTTTTTCATATCTAGAAGTTTTTCTTCATAAATTATTAATTCATTATGCAACCTTAAATTATAACTATTAGGATTAATACGCTCTTTATTAAAGGGTTCAATAATTATTTCTTTTCCAATCTTACTCTCTATTTCTTTACCAGATAAAATCATTAATTTTTCCCCCTGTGTTTTTTAAGTTATTTTCTTTTAATCAACAGAGGTTGTTCCTTTAAATACTTTACAAACTTAAAACTTCAGTCTTTACCATGATATTTTTCTGAGCTAAAACTACTTAGAAGGAACTGTTGATTATATTTAATCTAAAATAAATTATATGACAATTATACTATACTTTCCTTTAAAATTAAATCAATTAGCTCAAGAAAATTCGCTAAGCAGCCCTATGACTCCCTTCGATAAATACTTCCCATTAATCTGCTTTTCTCATTGACCTTTAATTCTCTTAAATTATTTTTTTTAAGTTTTAATTTCATTATTTTACCATGGTATTGAAATTTATCTTGATGTAAATAATTTCTTATGATAGAATACTCCTTTGAAAGGTGGTGTATACATGGCTGATAATAACAATAATTGGCATTCTATGGATGTTAAAGATGTTATGGCTAAACTTAATACCTCAAAAAATGGTTTGTCAAAAGAAGAAGCTCAGATTCGACTTGAACAATATGGTTACAATAAGCTACCTGAACCTAAAAAAACAAACTTGTTCATGCGATTTATTATCCATTTTCACAACGCTCTAATTTATGTACTGCTTGCAGCAGCAGTAATTACAGCTTTAATGGATCATTGGATAGATACCTGGGTTATTTTAGCAGTAGTTATAATAAACGCAATAATTGGCTTTGTACAGGAGGGAAAAGCAGAGAAAGCTCTTGAGAACATTAAACACATGCTTTCATTAAAATCAGCCCTTTATCGTAATGGCAAAAGAGAAGAAATTGATGCTGAAAATATCGTTCCTGGGGATATTGTTATACTTTCCTCTGGAGATAAGATACCAGCAGATTTGCGTATTTTAGAGGCAAGCAATTTAAAGGTGGAAGAATCAACACTTACAGGTGAATCCACTGCAGTTACAAAAAAACCAGATCCTGTAGACAATGATGCTGTCTTAGGTGACAGATTAAGTATGGCATACTCAGGTACAACTGTAAGAAATGGAAGTGCTACAGGTGTTATTGTCGCAACAGGCACTGATACTGAACTGGGCAAAATCAATGAAATGATATCAAAGGCTGAAGATATAACAACTCCTCTGATAAAACAAATGAATACCTTTGCAAAATGGCTGTCTTTTATAATCATTGGTATATCCTTACTGTTCTTTGTTTTTGGATACACTATGAGAGACTATGCTATAGATGAACTGTTTTTAATTACAATAGGTCTTTCTGTTGCAGCTATACCAGAAGGTTTACCAGCAATACTAACAGTTACTCTGGCAATAGGTGTTCAACGCATGGCAAAGCGAAATGCCATCATAAGACGTCTACCATCTGTTGAAACTTTAGGGTCTGTTTCTGTCATTTGTTCCGACAAAACAGGAACCTTAACCAAAAATGAAATGACTGCTAAAACAATTGTTACCTCAGAAAATCAATATGAAGTTCAAGGTTCAGGATATGCACCTGATGGGAAAATAAAAAAAGATAATTCTTCTGTCGATATAGATAAACATCCTGTGCTTTCAAAACTTCTTCAAACAATGTGGCTTTGTAATAATTCAGAAATCAAAAAAAATGGTGAAGGTCAATGGGATGTAGCAGGCTATCCAACTGAAGGAGCATTAGTAACTTTAGGTTATAAAGCTGGATTAAAAAATTTAAAATCCAAAAGGCTTTCAAGTATTCCTTTTGACTCTGAATATAAATACATGGCTACTTTAGATGAATTAGATGGAAAACGTTATATATTTTTAAAAGGTGCTCCAGAACGACTTCTTGACTTATGTCAAAAACAGCTTAACTCTGACAAAGAGACAAAAATCAATCCAGAAATGTGGACAGAAAAAATGAATCAAATAGCCCAAAGAGGTCAACGAATGATAGGTGCTGCATTTTGCAGTGTAGATGATAAAAAGGATACTTTAAGTCATGAGGACATTAAGAAAAACATGGTTTTCTTAGGCGTAGTTGGTATTATTGATCCACCTCGCCCAGAAGCGATTGATGCAATCACTGAATGTAAAGAAGCAGGTATACGTGTAAAAATGATTACAGGAGACCATGCTGTTACAGCTAATGCTATCGGTAAGGAAATGGGCATTTGTGACGGTCAAAAAGCTGTAACAGGAGTAGAACTTGAAAACATGAGTGACGAAAAAATGAAAGAATCTGTTGAAGAACACGATGTTTTTGCACGTACCAGCCCCGAACATAAACTTCGTCTGGTAAAAGCACTTCAAGCTAATAACAAAATATGTGCCATGACTGGTGACGGAGTAAATGATGCTCCAGCACTAAAACAGGCAAATGTTGGGATTGCAATGGGTATCAAAGGCACTGAGGTAACAAAGGATTCTGCTTCTATGGTTCTTGCAGATGACAACTTTGCATCAATTGTAAATGCTGTAGAAGAAGGTCGTACTATATACGACAACTTAAAAAAAGCTATACTTTTCATACTTCCTACAAATGGAGCTGAAGCACTTGTACTTATAATGGGGTTGCTTTTAGGAATAACAATACCTATAACCCCGGTACAAATTTTGTGGATTAATATGGTTACAGCGGTAACTTTGGCACTGGCACTTTCTTTTGAGCCTATGGAAAGCAAAACCATGAAATTACCCCCAAGAAACCCTGATGAATCTATTTTAAACTCCTACTTTTTGTGGCGAATAATATTTGTGTCTTTGCTGATTGGAGGTCTGGTTTTTACAATTTTCATGCATCTAAGAGATGGTGATTACCCTGTAGAGATGATGCAAACAGTACTGGTAAATTCTTTGGTGGCAGGTCAGTTGTTTTATCTTTTTAACTGCCGCAAAATACATGAACCAGCACTTGGAAAAGGCTTTTTTGATAACAAGATTGTATTTATAGTAAGTTTTATTCTTATATTTCTACAATTAGTGTTTACTTATGTTCCTTTTATGAATGGTACCTTTGGAACATATCCTATCAGTTTAAAATATTGGGCTTTTCCTCTTATAACTGGTGTAATTGTGTTTTTAGCAGTTGAGCTGGAAAAATTCATTGTTCTTAAATTATCAAAGTAAAGCTTTTATAAAAGCTTGATATATCAAAAGAGGTCAGGTGCCTAGTACCTGACCTCTTTTGATATATTAAATTTTTTATAAGTTTCTATACTTCAAGAAAAAAGTAGTGAACTCGCTAAGCTAAAACTGGACAAGTTTACTTTAAGCAATTTGCTATAAATGATTTTTCATTTTTTTCTAATTGTTGTATTATTTCTGTAAGATTTTCTTTATTGTAATGATCTATATTTGAAATTTCCAAACCATGTTCGGTATATTCACTTTTATCTATTAATCTAACTACTTTTCCCTTGAATTCTAAATACAAATCATTTTTAATAGAGCTTCGAACCAAAAGGTTTATAAAACTATCTATCTCTATTTTTTCTTTAAAAACAATGTTTGCACCTGTCATGCTTAGATTCTTTATTATGCCATAAATGGACTCGTCTGTATCTCCCACAAAAACTTGAGCTTGGAAGTTTACCATGTATCTTTTAGATTTCCTTTTGTTTTTAAATTTTTTAATATCGTCAATAGTTATTCCAACAAGCCAAGGATATTTAATATCAATATCAATAATTGTACCATATAAAACATACTCAAAATCATCTTGCATTATATTGCAGGACACACAGTCTCCCTTTAATACATTACTTTTTAAAAAAAGATCAGGAAATCTAGTGTAAATTATGTTTTTTTCTACTTTTTGTATAACAGAAAGAACTGGTTCAAATACAGATTTGTGCTTAATACTAACTACAGCTCCCTTTTTTACAATTCTATTTTCATCTTTATTAAGCACATAGTCTACTCTGTTATTTACAGGCAGTAAATCATATTGTAAATTGTTCATATATGGTGACCTCCTAAAATAATATTAGTATATTCCATTAAAAAACTATCCTACCTATAACATAAAACTTTTATTATATTAATTATATCGGCATTTTTATCTTTTTTTTATACACTTTTAAAAAATTTTAAGGTTTAAATAAAAAAAAATTAGTTCTTATTACTAATTTTTTTATTTAAAATATTTTCTTTTGTCTATTTATCAACATATATAGGTAGTTTTTCACCCTATTCTTTTGAAAACTTATTTTTATAAGTTACTAGGTCACATATCCGCATAAATCCACCCTAACACAGTGTAACCATAGATTTAAACCCCCGTTACTGCAACTATTTTTTTCTCCATTAATTAAAGGGAACATTTATATTTATCTTTTCTCTTTTGCCCTTAAAACTAAATTGGATACGCTCTCTCCATAAACCAGAGTTCGTAATTGCTTGATAGTAAAATCCTTCATTTTGCTTGAGGAATCCGTCCTATATACTTTCTAATTCACTTATAACTTTTTTTATTCCACCAAGATTTTTTAATTTTTCCCCAACATTAATTGCATTCTCAATATATTTTTTATTGCTTTTTAATTCATTTACAAAATCTTTTATTTTAATTGCTTTAAAATCTTTGTCCGATATTAATTTGCCAGCTTCAAGTTTCTCTATTGAACGTGCATTATACCTTCGCTCAAAAACATTTCCTGGACAAATAATTTGAGGAGCCCCATATACCACTCCATCCATAATGCTATTTTGTCCACCATGATTTATAAAAGCTATTGCTTCTGGTAATAACTTATCAAATTCAAATTTATCCCTAACTATTATATTTTCTTCACTTATATTTTTTATCTGATTAGAAGCAATATACACATCATATTGAGAATTTAAAAATCCTTTTTTCATTTCGTTAATTTGTTTTCTAGGCGAAATAGCCCCATTCCCCATATAAACTACAATTTTATTTCTTTTTCCAAAATTATAGTGAGCTTTTTCTATATCATAACTATTTAAAGCACCTACAAACTTCACTTCCCTATCTTCAATTGGTTCTAATTCGTAAGAACTAGGTACTATTTTCAAATTAGCCCATCGAAATATTTCCAAAGTAGATCTGACATTCGGTAAATTGTTATCTTGCAAAAAACGATTAACACCTTTACTGTATTCAGGATTGTTAGCATATTCTTCTTGTACTGGGTAACTAAAACTTGTAGCCACTTTTTTGTTTTCAAGTTTTGCAGCTACAATAGCAGCAATTCTAAATTCTGCATAAACAACATCAGGGTTAAAGTCTCTTATGGCTTCTCGAATGCATCTTACATCTTTGCGAAAATAATCTTCGCAAATAATACCAAAGATATGCATAACTTCCTCATAACTACTTACATTTTTCTTTTTCTGAATTCCCAGCTTCTGAGCCGACCGAATTAAACTTTTTCCTAAAATTTTCGGCAATCCAAATACTGATGGTACTGGAACAAAATAATTTTTTACACTTTTTATTGGAGAATAATTTATATCTTCAGCAGCACAAAAAGCTACCTCATGACCTCTTTCTAATGATTCAGCAGCAATTTTTTTAGCTCTAGAAAAAGGCCCTCTTGCTTCAACAGGCACAGCCATAGGAGCTATTAATATCTTCATTTTCCTTAACCCCCTTTTTTAGTTCCTCTTTAATTTACTTACTATAGCTTCTCCAAGAAGGTTTTGTAATACTAATACATCCTTCACATTTCATAGGTTCTTTATATTCACATTCATTACAAAGAATACCACATCTTGACTCAATCATTTTTTATCCTCCTCTATAATTTCTCTACTATTAACTGTAAAACTTTGTTGTTAATTTAAACACCTTATCTTCAAATCCACTAAACGTCTAATTTATGTTAGTAATCAAAATGGCATATCATCATCTTCTTCGTTAACACTGTCTTCATTAATATCAAATTCTACTTCATCTTCATAGAAGTTCGCATCCATTTCCTCCCATGTAATGCCATAAGGTGCTCCACCTGAGGTATATCCTGCAATATAATAAAATCTATCATCTGAATTCATAATGGAAAAAGAATTATTTGCTTGATCCCTTTCTTGTTTACGGCGTTGCTTAGCCTTTCGTTTATCTTCAAGACTTTTCTTAAGTCGTTTAATATATTCAGGATCAATTTTATACCCTAGTATTTCTAATTCTTTTACTGCACATAACTTATCGACTGCAAAATGCTTACTATAACCATTTACAATATTTTTCCCTTCATATTTGGGTATCCAACACCTAGCTGCTTACAGCCTTGCTTTTCTTGGTATTCTTTTATGCCTTGGAATATTCGTTTTTCTTTTTTTCTTCATCTATTTTTTCTCCATATATATTAATTAACTCTATTATTATAAACAGATTATATATCAAATTGGCATTACTGCCATTTTACATACTTGGGGACAAAATTTATCAATAAGGCACCAACCTTTTGTCTAAGAGTTATTCATAAATACTAATGCTATTATCACTTAGCGTTACATTTTTTGTTGCTTCATTGGTAAAAGTCCGTTTTTCTCCTCCATCTGATCTATATAAAACATCTTGTGACAGTGTTATATTAGCCTTATCCTCTGATATTTCATACACCTTAACACTAACCGAATATTTACACACATGCCACCAATTAGTATTGAATTTTCCAAAACTAATTTTGACATTTTCATTAAACTTGTTAAAATATTCTTTGGGTATAACAAATTCAAATATATTTTCACCATATATACCTTCTTTAAATCTAACACTATTATCATTATTAAAATGCTTTTTTTCTACAATATTACCAGTATCATAAATATAATTTACCGTTATATCCTGCATATTTTGTTGCTTTTCATCTATTTCAAGGTCAACTGTAATATAGTTATGATATTTTGCGAATCTGTCACCTATTTCTGTAAAGAAAAACGTATATACTACAATTATAATAACCAATAAAAAAATTGTAATTGCACAAAAAGTAATAATAGGTTTTTTAGCTATATAACTGTTTTTATAAATCATAATAAACCCCCAACGTAGTATTTAAACATCCGCACAAGGATGTTCAGGCTTTTTAGTGTATTTTGCCTAATGTTTTGTGGTTCCGCTGTTTCAGCTACTTAGGGCGACTGCCCTTTGCGGCTGGAATTTCCGGAACTATATTGTTAGGCATAGTCCGTCAGCACTGCACTAGTATTAGCACTACAATAGTCTCCTTTCATTAAATCATGTATTAATCACCAAGGAAGTCTAGATCATTATAATTTCTATAACAAATTAACCCAGTCTCGCCTACTATATAAAATCCGAATAATCGTCACTGTTGTATATTCCTCACTTATATAATAAAACACAATATAATTTTCAACTATAAGCTTACGTATACCCTGCGTAGCCAATCTTTTATCACTAACCAAGCTATATCTATGTGGCTTTTCTTCTAAATCAAAAATCACTTTACTAATTCTTTCAATAACCTTCTTGGCAATATCCGATTCCTTAAGTTCCTTTGAAATGTAATACCCATTTTCAAACAAATCACGTTCGGCTGGTTCTGTAATTTCAATATTATAACTACTCATTGCCCAAGTCCTTCTTCAGATCGTGTAATGCTTCTCGAAAAGACCTTACCTTGCCTTTCTTCATCGCATCTATCCCCTCATCAAGTAGCTTATATAACTCGAATTTCCCGACTAGACGCTCATAAGTTTCAATGCTCATTACTGCTAAATCACCTTGTCCATTTTTAGTAATGTAAACTGGCTCACCAAACTGATGGCAGAATTATGAAATCTCGTTATAATTATTCCTTAAATCTGAACTTGGTCGAATTGATGGCATAAAACACACCTCCATTTTTGATATTATATCAAAATTTTGATATAATATCAAATAGCTTTCAAAAATATGTTTTAAATCTTCATTGAACCTAATATGACTAGAAGTCGTGTAATTCTTGCTTCATCTGCCTCGTTACCTACTGAATCCACAAGCCTCACATTCGGGTCGTTCCAACCCTAGTTTATTTTAAGCCGTTAAGCTTAATTGTTTTAATCCTTCTGCTAGTATATTCTTACTAGCATTACCATCTCTATTATGTTTGGTGTTACAGCTTGGACACTCCCATTCTCTTATTGTTAGATTTTTTACTTCTGGATTCTTATACCCACAATGATTACATATGGTAAAGATTGGACAGGTATGTCCAATTTAAGGCTTAGAACTTTAGAAGCTTATGCTGAAAGAGTTGCATTGTGCTGTATTGTTATAATGTTGAAAAAAATTATGGGGTTAGTTTACAAGCAACTATTGAACATAAGAATCCTTCTTTATCAAAAAAGCAACCTCTAAACTCAAAGATTCTGCTTGAGAGTATATACATTGAAAGGAGTGAAGTGAAATTTTTGCCAAAAACTGATTTGCAAAATTTAATCTCTACATTAGCACCATATTTTAGAATGAAATTTCTGAACTGTAGAGGTCTAGTAGTAGTTATTTGATTTTAGAATTGGATTATTTATACTCAATACCCTTGGACAAAAATACTAATAATGTTTTGCCCCTAAGTGCTAATTTGTAATTACTAGAACAAAGAACTTAGTTCTTAAATTAATTTAACTTTTATAATAAGTATCTTGCTAAACCATTTAAATGGACATACGCAGGTAAATTATTACACATATGAATGCTACGGGTAGGTTGTGTATTTAAGGAGCTATGCACTAGAAGGATATCAGTTTAATCAACAACCTTCTATTAACAAGAGATTTATATATAACTTGGCAACCTGTGAATTTGTCCGCAAGAAAGAAAATTTGGCCTTCATAGGACCTCTAGGCACGGGTAAAACTCATTTAGGAGTAGCGCTAGGAGTTAAAGCTATAGCTCAAAGATACAATGTATTATTCACAACAACAAACCATATGTTAGAAGATTTATATTTGTCGAGGGCAGACAATTCATTTAACCAGCGGTTTATAATGAGATGGGTTCCGTATGATAGCCTGTAAGGCAGGCCAGTCAATCATACCCCTTAGCCATTCTACAAAGAAATATTTGGGGGGGGTATGGTGGGCTGAACTCACTGGCAGGTAATCATATGGGGGAGTCTCGTTGTAAACTGGATTCTTGAAAAAGTTTTTTCTCTGTTGGATAGCGTTTTTTTGTTCTTTTTTTAGTGGGGAAAAATCTTTCCCCTTTTCGGGGAATTTTTATTGACAACAACATTTATGAATAGTACAATCTTTTTACCTCATATAATAGTCTGAAATTGAACTAATTTAGGGGTGAGTGATTAATGAAAGTTGGTATATTGACCATGTTTAATGGTCTAGATAATACATATTCTCTTGTAAATGTTGTAGCAGAGCACTTAAAAATGCTACTAGATGCAGGTATTAAAACCAAAATTCTTGTATCAGAGGATTGCCCCGATGATGAAAAAAGTGGTATATTTGCCCATCAAGGACTAGAGTGGGCTAAAATAACTAACAGATTAAAAGGCAATTACATTCATTGGCAGGATTATTCAAGTGGTGATGGCAAAATTCATGAAACCTTCTTTGAAGAAGCTGAAGCTATAGCTAATAATCTAGAGGTCAATTTATGTGACGTAGATATATGCATAATGCATGATATACACTATCAGGGGTGGCACCTAGTTCATAACGTTGCCATAAGAAAGGTTCAGGAAAAACTAACCAGAATAAAATTTATAGCAGTAACCCACTCAGCCCCTGTAAATAGACCAGTCAATCCAAAGTGGCCTTTTTCAGCCCGGTATACACCCATGCCAAACACCATATATGTATATCCTACATACTCAGGAATATCAGCCCTTTCCAAGCAGTATAATGTTCCTGAAGGCAAGTGCAGAGTAGTTTATAATAGTCTTGATATACTTTCCCATATGAGCCATCATATAAGATCTCTTAATGATAAATTTGACCTTCTTAGTTCAGATATATTTATTGTATATCCCGGTAGACTTACCACAGGAAAAAAGTTTGATAAAGTGGCGGCATTAGCTGGCGCAATTAAGAAAAAAACTGAGCTCAATGTTAAGGTGGTATTTTGTGATTTTCCTTCTATGGACATTAATCCCACTATATATAAAGCTACAATTAAAAAGATAGGATGTATTTACGGGCTTGATAAATGTCATATGTTTTTTACAAGTGATATAGGCTATTCTGAAGGGTTTCCAAGATCTGGTGTTCTTGAGCTTTTTACACTTTCCAATTTGTTTATTTGTCCATCTTATTCAGAATCCTTTGGCCTTACCGTGCTAGAAGCCTCCAGCAGAGGTAATTTTTTGGTTTTGAATGAAGCAGTTCCAGCTCTTGAGGAGCTTGGAAAAAAGCTAAAGGCATACTTTATGAGGTGGGATGCTCGTAACTTTGGGTTTGATACAAAGGAAACCTATAGCCCATCCGAACAAGCCTACCTAGAGGAACATGCTTCCATAATAGTAAACCTTATGCGTGATAATCCTGTACTTTATGCCAAAATACTTGCAAGGCAAAATTTCAGTCCAAAATGGGTATGGCATAATCAATTGGAACCTCTACTTGAAAAGTGATGTTTTTAAGGAAGTGGATTTGTATTACTAATAATAATGCCTTGGAAAAAAACTAGACTTTCTTTATAAATAGAAAGCCTAGTTAGACAATTTAGATTACATTGATTTATGGTAGTTCAGGGGCAATAAACTCTTCTGATTCGTCTGGATTTAAGATAGGGATGCTTCCTATAAAACCCAAGACACTATCAGTTACTGTAATATCAGTAATTGGAACATTTCCAGTATTGGTAACAATATATTTAAAATAAGCTGTCATTCCCGTTGGTAGTGTAGACCCTGGGGATGTTGGAGCTGCTATAAAAGTTTCCCCACCGTCAACAGAAACCAGTTTATCTATTGTAATAGATGGCTGTGCCACTATTACACCAACATAATTGGCTGG
>NZ_JAVDDS010000139.1 GCF_030848475.1 Herbivorax alkaliphila | reverse complement strand
TCTGCCCTTTGTGCTTCCCAGAGCTGTTTTCTATGAGGTTCAGACCCGCATACTTCTGTATCTGTCTGGCATCTTCAAACCTTGAGATATCTCCTATTTCTGCAATAATAGCTGTAGCCGTTACAATCCCAATTCCTTTGATTTCAAGAATTTCCTTTGCACCTTGAACTTGCACTAGAAGAATTTCCATTTCAGATTTTATCTCTTCTAATTGTTCCAAATACATTTCATATTCCTTCAGCAGATATTCTAGCTCTTTTTGGCCCATCCTTAATCCTTCAGTACATCCTACAGACCCTGATGCTGCTACCAAAAGTCTTTGTGCTCGTTTCATCCCAACACCTTGCTTGATTTCCTTCTTCCATGTCTCCAGCACCTTGGCTTCACCAAGTTCTACTATCATCGACGGTAGTGGAAATGACTTTAATGTAATCATCGCCGACTTACATTCCCAGTTTCTAAAAACCGTTGGAAACTCAGGAAAGTAATTATCTAGCCACTGAATTATTTTGTTTTCAACTACGCTTTTACATCCAATTACATGCTCATATATCTTAACTATATTTCTTAATTCTGCGTAAACCCCAGTTGCTACATAGGTTTCAAAGTATCTTCCATCAATTACTAGTTTGGCGATTGTTTTCGGATCCTTACGGTCATTCTTGGTCTGACTGTTGTCATCCATTTCCTTACTAATTTTTACATGGTACGGATTAACCATTACATATTTAAAATCTTTGATTCTACAAAACTCAGCAAAGTTGTACCAATAGTGCCCAGTTGGTTCAAACCCAATTATTATATTATCAAGGTCATTTTCCTTCATAACCTCTAAAGCCCAGTTCCTAAAGCTTTTGAAGCCTTCTTGATTATTGGTAAATGAAATGACCTTATCTAGTTCAATTCGTCTGTAATTAAAGGCTCTGGCGTAATGTACTTCCTTTGCAATATCAATTCCGACTACTAAAGTTTTTTCTGTTACTTGAAGAATCTTTTCATTTTGTTTATAATTCATGTTATGTACCCTCTTTCGTTATTAGTGATAAGAACTCGCAATGGCTCTTATACACAGTATTTTAACAGAGGGTACTTTTGTTTTCAAAGGTCAAAAAACTTCATTACAGGAATG
>NZ_JAVDDS010000138.1 GCF_030848475.1 Herbivorax alkaliphila | reverse complement strand
GATTTAATTTTCTACTTAAACTTAAAGCTAAAAGAAGAACTTACAGAATATGAAGATGCCAGAAGTGTTGAAAAAATAGCAGATATTGTTGAAGTATTATATGCTATTTTAGATTACAAAGGTGTATCACTTAGTAAGTTTGAAAAAATTCGTGCTAAGAGAGCAAGTAAATTAGGATCATACAAAGAAAAACTTCTTTTAAAAGAAGTTTTAGAAGATGTCGAAGAAGATGTCGAAGAAGATAAATTATTCGACGCTTCATCCCAATAAAATACAAGAGTTTACTACTTTTGTTTTAGTTGGATTTTACTGATATATCCTCTTAATATTATTTTGCGTTATACTTAAAATTTATTTTTAGAAAATTGATACAATGCAATTCCTATTGATATTGGTAGGTTTAGTGAGTCTATTTTTTCAGAGTGACTTATTCGAATGCTTTTTCCATAACTTTGAAATACACTCTCTAAACCAGATGCTTCATTGCCAAAAACCAAAGAGTACAAAGAACTGTCGTATCTGTCAAAATCCTGTAAGCTACATTGTCCATCTAACATAAATGTAAATATATTATGGTGTTTAAAACAATTTAAATAGTCTTCGAAGGAATTAAAATATTGAAAATCAATATTAAATATCGCTCCCATTGAAGCTCTTATTACTTTTGGATCATATATATCAACACCTGGACTTATAATTGCCATATTATTTATTCCAAAACCTAAAATTGTTCTGATAATAGTCCCAAGATTGCCCATATTGCTTGGGTTCACTAATACAACATGTGATTCATTTTCACTTAAAGTCAAAACATATTTTTCAAATACCCCAACAACATAGCAATTATCCTTTGGACTCAATCGATTTACCAGCTTATCATTAACTTGAATTTCTACATTTAACCTTCCGCAGTCTTCAGATAATTTTAAATAAGCAGGATTGTCTACAAAGCTTGTACTTATCAAGACTTTCAAAACTGCATCAGGCTTAGCTTTAATTAACTCAATTGTTGGGAAAGCCCCAAAAGTATATGAATAATTTAAATTTTTATTATATTTTTTTAATTTTTGATTTTTATTTTCAGCCATATTAAACTCTTCCTTAATATTTTAATCATTTTGAGAAAATTTAGTTTTAAACTTTTCTTAATTTGTTTTTATTAATTTTATCATATT
>NZ_JAVDDS010000137.1 GCF_030848475.1 Herbivorax alkaliphila | reverse complement strand
CCACGGTTATATATATAATGAAGATCCCCTAACGGGTGTTTCAAAATTTTATAAGTCTGCGGTAATAGAATTAGAGTTTATTGTAAGAGAAATGGGTAAAGGAAAAATTGAACCTTATAAAGTCGATTCTCTTAATGTAAAAGCCGAAGGATTAAGACATCTTGATATTCTTTGTGATAATTCCATAAAACTTGAAGTAAATAACTTTAGTTTATGGATACCAACACCACCTGCATATATAATACACAAACTGATTATCAATAAAAATAGAGATATCAAAAAAGAAAAAGACATTCGGGCAATTAAGAATCTTCTTGAATATGTATTTAATGATGAAGGAGAAATAAATCAACTTAAAAATATTTATTACAATTTATCAAAAAACAATACAAAAAAAGTTACTGCAGTATGTAAAGAAAATTTAATTGAACTTTATCCAGGCTTTAATCTTGATAAGTAACTTTTACAATATTATATAAACCTTAAAAATGAATATTTAGATTTTCAACCAAAACTACTTTATTTGAGAGTAGTTTTTTATTTGCCAAAAATATCAAGGAGGAATCCCCATGAAAAAGATGCTCATAAAGATAATATTTACTTTCGGTATACCTGTATTTATCCTTCTAATAGTTAACTTTGACGTTTTAGGAGTTATAAAAAAAATGAACGTTTTATATTTTTAAATAGTCTATATTATATAAATAAAAACTTCGGCCGATTTATTTTAAAAATAATGAATAGGAGTGATATTAATGAAAAAATTTATAATTTCAGTATCTTTAATACTATTAGTAACTAGTATTTTTGCTACAGTATTTGTACTATCACAAAATAACGAGGACAGTCAATTTGAACAACCTACAAAATCTACTAATACTGTAACTCTAGACTCTTCTAGTGACAGTATTGAAGACAAAACTGATATAGACAAATTAGTAGAATCAGAAAATACCCAAGACTGTGATGACTTTATTTCAGATAATATAGAAAGTTCAGAGATAAAAGATATCATTAAAGAAAATGTGACAGAAGATAAAAATATTATAACCGCTACTGCAGAATATGCAGGACAGATAGACAATAACAGTATCGAAGTAATTATCAATGACACTTATAAAAGTCTACGAATTAAAGAAGTGCAACATTTATATCATAGCTTGAACCTTGATTTAGGTGATACATTAATTGCTAAATACTATACTAATGAACATGGTCAAAATATTGTCA
>NZ_JAVDDS010000136.1 GCF_030848475.1 Herbivorax alkaliphila | reverse complement strand
TTACAAAGGCATGGTGAAATAGTACCTCCTTGAGGTGTTCCTGCTTCTATGTCATAATATTCATCATCAAATATCATACCAGATTTTAACCATTTCTCCAGAATTCTTTTATCTATTGGTATATTATTCATCATCCATTCATGGGATATATTATCAAAGCATCCTTTGATATCACCCTCTAACACCCATTTAGCTGATTTCTTTTGACTTAATATAATAAATAATTCTTCAATAGCATCAGCAGTTGATCTTCCAGTCCTGAATCCATATGTATTATTATCGCATATTGTATCTGCAACTGGATCTAATGCCAGAAGATACAAGGCTTGCATTGCTCTATCCTTCATGACTGGTATACCTAAAGGTCTTTTCTTTTTACTGTTTTTCTTTGGTATGTATACCCTTCTTAATGGCTGAGCTTTATATCCTCTTCGATTCAGAAGATTTACCGCCTGCTCTTTATCCTTATTAGTTTTCCATAATATATTGTCTACTCCTGGTGTATTCTTACCTTTATTTGATGTTACTCTTTTTATTGCTATTATTTTTGCATAAAACGAATGTGTTATCAGCCATTGCAAGGATTTAACCTTGTTATATCTTCCTTCCTTTTGAGCCTTTACGATACGCTTTTGAAGTTTCTTAACAGCAGCTATACATTTGTCCCATAATATCTTAGACCAACATATTCTTTTGTCAGTAGGTGCACACACTATTGTGTTCATTTGCTCTCCTTCTTTCAGAAATTCTCCAAATTATCTCGTAATCAAGCACCAGGTCGAAGTCTGCACGCTTTCACGTCAGGATATATATCCCTATCTACCTCATTACAAGATAGCATTCGCTTCCTCGACACTCCCATACCCACATTCCCGTCGGCTCACCTTGCAGCTGCCTACCTGTCAGTGACAGGAGAAATTTGGGCTTACCACGTTACGCACAGATAACATATTTCAGATGGGTTGGTTCTGCGATTCCGCCGGTAGCTCAACATCCGTGTAATCCCAAAAACGTAGGGAATTATCCTGGCTACTTACCTTTTGGTCAAAGCTTATCAGCACCTTTAGCTTTTCTGCAATTTACGACGTTTATATACAGTTTAATTATTTTAACCATACCATCTACAACCTAGCCCCCTAACCGCCCTAGTGCTGGCAGTTTCCCAGAATCTTCACAGACTCCAGTTCTTCTTATAGGAGAAAGGGTTACATTGTCACAACAGCTTAGAACCTAGGTGTTACCATCTA
>NZ_JAVDDS010000135.1 GCF_030848475.1 Herbivorax alkaliphila | reverse complement strand
TGGAACAGTATAGAAGCAAAAGTTAATAAACTTCAATCAAGGATTGCCAAAGCAGCATCAGAGAATAGAATGAATCTAGTTAAAAAGTTGCAGTATCTTGTGTCAAAGTCATTTTATGCAAAACTACTTGCTGTAAAAAGAATTACAAGTAATAAAGGAAAAAGAACTCCTGGAGTTGACGGAGAAATATGGTCCTCGGCGGAAAGTAAATACAAGGGTGCACTATCACTTAATAATTACAAATACAGAGCCACTACTTTAAAAAGAACATACATAAGCAAGTCAAATGGTAAAAAACGCCCCCTTGGAATTCCTACATTTAGAGATAGAGCGATGCAAGCACTACATTTATTATGCTTAGACCCATTATCAGAGGCAATAATGGATACATCTAGTTTTGGATTTCGAAAACATAGAAGTACAAAGGACGCAAGCCAACACTTATTTAATTGCCTATCAACTAAAAATTCTGCACAATGGGTTCTTGAAGGAGACATAAAAGGATGTTTTGACAATATATCACATGATTGGGTGCAAGAAAATATTATCATGGATAAGAAAATATTGAGACAGTTTTTGAAATCAGGTTATGTTTATAAACGCAATCTATTTCCGACAAAAGCTGGAACACCACAAGGTGGGATAATTTCTCCTACCCTTGCAAACCTAACATTAAATGGGATGGCAACTATGCTAAAGAAGAAGTATTGGACAAATAGAGCAGGCTCCATCCACAGAAGATATAATAAAGAAAAAGTACATATTACTGTTTATGCTGATGACTTTGTTATAACAGCAAACAGTAGAGAAACCATTGAAGATATTAAGAAAATGATAGAAGACTTTTTAACAGAAAGAGGATTAGAATTGTCAGCAAAAAAGACATTAATAACTCATATTAAAAAAGGATTTGATTTTTTAGGATGGAATTTCAGGAAGCACAATGATAAACTTATAATACAACCTTCTGCAAAGTCGATAAAAAATATTACTTTTAAAATAAAAGAAGTAGTGAGAAAGAATCTAATGCAGAAACAAGAGATATTAATAATTAGGTTAAATCAAATTATAAGAGGCTGGTGTAATTATCATAAGCATGTTTGTGCAAAGAAAGCTTTTCAAACCATAGACAAGAACATTTTTGGATATTTATGGCTATGGGCAAAGAGAAGACATTCTATGAAGTCTAAAGGGTGGAGGAAAAACAAATACTTCACTCAAAGCAAAACAAGAGACTGGATATTCAAAT
>NZ_JAVDDS010000134.1 GCF_030848475.1 Herbivorax alkaliphila | reverse complement strand
AGCAATGTTGTTGTAGGACAGGCTATTTGACAGTGATTCAGACAAGATAATTTGCAGGAAACAGATAATAGCCAATAATTGGAAGAATAATTCAGTAAGACAAGATATTTGACAGTTAAGACATGAAAAATAGCAGAAATAAAAAAAGAACAGCCAATTTGACTGTCCTTGATAATATTTTAAAATTAAAGATGTTTTTCTAATGTATACAGTGCAGTTGCTACTGTAATTCCATCTACTTTTCTAAGTACTTCGGTTAAGGCTTCTGTATTCCAAAACAAATCACGGAAATTAACAAGGTGACATCCTGCTTTGAAATCAGGCATACAAGCATAGTAACCACGGCTTGTCTCACCAAAAAGAACCATAATGCTTGATCTGCTTAAAATGTTAATTTCATAGTGACTTCCCCAATTTTGAATTTTTGTTATAGTGCCAAACCATCTTTCAACGGCTTTACCTTTTTTCATAGTACATTCAAAATTCATTTTATCACTCCCATTTCAAAAAAGTTTTTGCTGAAATCCTTCAAGCATAATATTTACAAGTTCTAGTCTCTTTTTTCCTATTCGGTTTGTAACGGTTGGATTAAAACCTTTTACACTAAATAATTTTTTACCGTGTTTTGCCGCATAGTGGAATAAAAGTTCTCTTAGTTGTTTTTCGCTAAGTTTTTTTGAGATATATCCATCACAAGCATCTATTAATTGAGCTGAAAGTATTTTAACTGTTGTCGGATTTTTTATGATATCCAATAAAGTCACCTCATTTCTGTTCTTCTAATTCTTAATTTGTATGATATTTGTACCTAAACAGGCATTGGTTTATCAAAAATATGAGGTGATTCTTCATACAAACTTTTTATGTAATCTTCTGTAACAATAGTCTTTTTGTCAATGTAGCCTTGAAATAAGGCTTTATAGCATAACTGATTTATCTTTCTTGGAATACCAGAAGTCAGCGAATGAATTACAGGATAGCACTTATCATCAAATATTGGTGTATTAGCTTTTACTACAGATAGCTGGTGCTTAATGTACTCTATTGTCTGAGCTGGTGTAAAAGACTCTGTTTCTATAGAGAGATTAATTCTTTGTTTCATTGGCAAATTTACAGAAAGATTCATTGTTTTAGATAAAAGAGGTGGTAAACCTGATAAAATTAGAGTGAAGTTAGAGGCCTCGTCATAAAAGCTTCTAAGCTCATCTATCATAGGTATGGAAAGGCTTTGGGCTTCATCAATCACTAAAATATTAAATTTACCTTGTTCATTTTCTTCTCTTAAGAAATTAATGATTTGTAG
>NZ_JAVDDS010000133.1 GCF_030848475.1 Herbivorax alkaliphila | reverse complement strand
CTCAAAAATTATTTAAAAGATTATTATGATCCTGTCAGAACACATCAAGGACTTAATTGCCAAACTCCAATTTTATCAGACAAACCTCCAGAAACTAAGGTAGAAGATACTAAATTGGTTTCAAAGTCTATTCTTGGAGGACTTTATCACAGCTACAAAAAAGTTGCCTAACAGTTACAGCTTTTTCAATAGCTTATTTTGTTATGCAAAAAAAACAAGCATCTTGGTTTTAATTACCAAAGTGCTTGTTTTTTGATTAAGCTATTATTGTTTTAAAAGTATAGAATTGTATGTTGTACTTGCTTGATTAGTTAAATATTAGTGCATATTTTAGACCGATTTAATTTTTGCAAGGCACAGCTTTATTTGTTAAATATTGGTTCATGTTTTAGCCCGATTATTTTCTAAAATGAACACAAACTACAACATTTAAAATTGACACTCTTCAATCATATCGATACTCTTATCAAGTCTTTTTGTAATCACAATTCCTTTGGGTGATTTCCAATCAAGGCTGTTTATAAAAACATCTATTGCCTTTTTTGTATCATTAATTATATGTTTTTCGTCTATCCTTTCTTCATTTAGTAATTTGACAATGCAAACCTCTTCAAGAGAATTATAAAGCTCGTTCAAAAAAATTATTAATTCACTTTCTGGCAGGTGTTTTTTCCCTTTGTTTACCATGATTTCTAGCTCCAAGAGGCTATTTCCCTCCAAGCTTAGAGAAATAAATTCTTCAACATCTATATCATCTTGAATTATGTTACTATAATAATTTATATCAATATTCAGATGAAAAACAAGTTTCGAATTAAACTTATATTTTCTAGGTTCATGAGGAATTTTTTCACCTCCCCATTCATTGAACAATTCTATTATATTTAGTTTTTTAAAGTCTTCTTTTCTCAATAATATGTCAAGTATTAAATCCATATTTACCTCGCTTTACATTGTAATTTTATTCCTAAAAAATTGATGGTCCTTCACGATACCAAAAACGATTATTCCAATCATAATTAAATATATGTTGATGTGGATTAAAATGGTCTCCTCGCCCATGGTCATACCAATGAACTTCACTCCAAGGAACATTTTGACCATTTGCAGTCGGCCATGAACCTTCAGGAAAAGTAGCCGTTTGTGAATAGACTTCCCCAGTATTTGAACTCACAGTACCACCTAAAGTAGTGTGTGGTCCACTTGCTCCTGGGTCTGGCAATGGAATATCTTGTCCATTTACAAATTGTTTAGATAGCTCTATTGGATTACCATGCTCGTCCGTTGGTATATATTTTGAGTAAGTAGAAGATACACTATCATCATTTCCAACCGTCTCCGGAGTTATAAC
>NZ_JAVDDS010000132.1 GCF_030848475.1 Herbivorax alkaliphila | reverse complement strand
ACATACAAGCATATAATTAATTGCGTTAATTTTTAATCTCTCTATAATTTTAAAACTCCTTACCATGTTAAACTTATTTATATTATACAAAAGTTCATTTAAATAAAAAATAAAAGGCACAGACAGCGAGAAATTTAGCTTACACTAAAATATATTCCATCATTAACTATGATACCTAATTATAACAACTTCCTGTTTCCATATCAATCCAATTCATTTTACTCCTTAGATTATTTTTAATCTCCAATCCAAAAATACATCATTCCTGTTTCTCCATTTTCAAGTTCTACAAAGTAAAAATTTAAAGTTCTAGAATCAGGATAAAAGAATATATCAATAATTTTTAGTTCACAAGCTTCAAATTGTTCCATCTCGTTCCATGTAGGGCTAAAATCCTTTGGCATCTCATCACATGGCATAAAAAATGCTTCTCCTCCTGCAAACTCATAGTTTTTACCTAAATATTTAGTAATATCATTGCTTTTTTGAACAAATTTGTCGTTTTCAATTTCATACCATGCAGAGTAGAATGATGGTTCAAACCTTGAAGTATTAAACCATGACAAAAATTTGCCCTCACCATTAGTTAAAGCACCACTATCAATACTGCCAATTTTGTATAATCTCTTTCCATCGTATCTATAAAAAACATAATGAGGATCTCCACTTGGCCCTTCATCAAAATATGCAATTTCTAAAAATTCATCATTTTTGTCCAAATTAATAATTTTAACTTCACCATTAAACGAATAATCCATATAAAATTCTTGTTTAATACCATTTACTTCTATGTATGTTTGTATTTCTTGGTCTCCACTACGCTTATAAAAACCATCTAACAAAAGCTCAATTTTATCTGGTTGTCCATCTTGATTAAGATCATATTCCCCTTCTACTAAAAATGAAATAGGCTCTGATTTTGTTCCATTTACTTCTACATTAAAATCATAATTTATAAAACTATCTTGAAGTGGTCTAAAGTTTTTAATATCCATTTTATCTATATCTTCATTTTCCAGTATGTCTACATCTTCTGTTGTATTTTGTGGTGAGATCTCAGTGGGTGTTGGTTGAATTGTAGTTTCCTCTGTAGGTGTTGTTAAGTCTACTGTTTCTTGTGACCTTTTAGTTCCTTCTATTTCTTGGGTATTATCACATCCAGTAACACTAAAAAATATAATAGAACATATCAATAAACAAGAAGTCAGATGGCTACAATATTTTTTTAAAGATTTATTCATAATCTAAACATCCTCTCTATTAGTTTTTTAATTTAAATGCTATACTTTGGAGCGCCGTTTGTCAATGCACCCGTCGATGGCGGCAATATTTATATTTATCTCCAACTCCCCTTTGTTTTCAACCAAGCTTATTCTGATTGAACCTATAACTCGTTGCATATTTGTCTGCGCCTGTTTTAACAAACACAATAATCTTCT
>NZ_JAVDDS010000131.1 GCF_030848475.1 Herbivorax alkaliphila | reverse complement strand
CCTGTCGGTTGCAATAAATCAATCTGGCTAAAATATGCACCAACATTTAACAAGTGACACAAGGCTTAAATACAAATTTATACTTTTAAAACAAAAATAACTTAATCAAAAAACAAGCATTATGGTGATTTAAACCAAAGTGCTTGTTTTTTTGCAACACAAAATAAGCTATTAGCTATTGTAAAAAAAGCTGTAACTGTTAGGCAACTTTTTTGTAGCTGTGATAAAGCCCTCCAAGAATAGGCTTAGAAACTAATTTAGTATCTTCTACCTTAGTTTCTGGAGGCTTGTCTGATAAAATTGGAGTTTGGCAATTAAGACCTTGATGTGTCCTGACAGGATGATAATACTCTTTTAAATAATTTTTGAGTAAATACTCCAAATGTGTTTGATTAAATGGAATAACATGATTTAATAACTCAGCTCTCAATATACCTACTGCTCTTTCGCAAATTCCATTTTGTCTGGGTGATTTTATCCCTGTCCTTTTAGCCTTGATATTTGCATTAGATAAAAACTCTTTAAATAACTTTGATGTAAAAGTAGGATCATTGTCATGAATTAAATACTTTGGTGTTTCACCAAAAGGAGTTGCTTCCCTTATTTGTTGTGCTACCCATGCCGAGGATGGGTTAGTTGTAACTGCAAAGTGTTCAATCTTTCTTCTGTCATGACTTATTATAATAAAGACATACAAGACTTTAAAATATAGAGTTGGAACAGTGAAAAAATCCATAGCCCAAATTTCCTTCCTATGATTTTTAAGGAATGTTTTCCAAGACTGTTTTTGCTTTTCAGTTGGTGGCTTCCTCACTTTTGGTATATACTTAGCAATTGTATTTGGAGAAGGTGCATCACTTATATTAAGGTCAACTAATCTTTCGTGTATCTTTTCAGGTGACAATAAAGGATTTTCCTTATGTATACGTTTGATAAGCTCAATTGTTTTTCTTGAAGTTTTAGGTCTGCCACGCTTTTTAGACTTACGCATCCAGTAAAACTTAAAAGCTGTATTATGCCATCCAATAACAGTTTCAGGCTTAACAATAACCAAATCCTCTTTCCATCTTGAATAAAACTTTGAAAGCAAGACCCATAACTGACGATATGCAGGCGTAACAGTTGGTTTAGGTATTTTTTTATCAATTACCTTTTGGTCAAAAAGAGCTATCTGACTTCTAAGAGCTATAATTTCCTCAACTTTTTCTTCCTCAGACATAAATCTTATTAATATAAAACCAAGTAACATTTGTAACCATTGTTTCACATATAAATGAATACCTTTATAATTAAACACTTCATGAACCTCGTTTCTTAAATATTTGTGCCTTTATAAGCTTTAGTTTTTCTCTTGACTCTTTCAGCTTTTCCTCACGTTCTTTTTTTTCTTCAGCTTTCTGTTTCTCTAAAAATTGTATTCGTTTTTCTAGTTCTTGTATTCTC
>NZ_JAVDDS010000130.1 GCF_030848475.1 Herbivorax alkaliphila | reverse complement strand
GGGTATGTAAGTATTAGTGTGTAAATTAAATTTTTTATATAAAACATCTTGATTTGCTTATATTATAAGTGTAACCAAATCATTGGTAAATTATACACTTGATTTGGGAAATAAATGTATAATTTAGTATGATATCGTTAATACTTGACTATGAGGCCTAGCTCTGTCCGATGACTTGCTCTGCAGGAATGCAACAAGAAACCCACAACTAGGCTGATGCTTTTTTACAAGCATCCAGGAGCGGTAATAAATTCTACATTAGAATCTATATTTAGGAGATAGTCAAGTGTTTAACTTTAGTGCAAACCATTTAACATTGGTATCATTAACAGAGTATGATAGAGCCAAGTTGCTGATTATGAAAGATATTGATACAAATCGGTGCTATAAGATTTATGATTACTCTAAATCTTGTAATATTGTAACTGGCAAAGTATATTGTGTTTCAGGCAAAATCAACTCTGCTGATAAGCTTTACTTAATTCTTGAAAATTTCAAAGAAGATCGTAAAGCTAATAACAAAAAATATGAATTTTTCAAGGTTCAAAGCGTTTAGACCTTATAGTCCAAGGTCTAAACGCCCATCAAACATGATGGCGAACTGTGAAATGGTTCTTCCCCAATTTTGTATGGGGTGGGACCATTTTTTCATTATATCTACAGTAGCAAGATATAATGACTTCTTTAGTGCATCATCTGTAGGGAATACAGTTTTAACTTTAGTTACTTTTCTTAACTGCCTATTAAAACCTTCTAAGGTATTTGTTGTATATATAATTCTTCTTATGTCTGGTGGGTACTTAAAGTAAGTGGAAAGATTATCCCAGTTATTAAACCATGAATCTATTACTATACGATATTTGTTACCCCATTTTTTATCAAGTAGCTCAAGTTGTTGTATGGCGACTTCTTCTGAAGATGCTTTATACACAAGCTTTAAATCGGCCATAAATTCTTTTTGATTTTTTGAAGCTATATACTTCAATGAGTTTCTAATTTGATGTATGATACATGTTTGTACTTCTACTTTAGGAAAAACAGTTTTTATTGCATCTGGAAGGCCTTTAAGTCCATCCATACAAGCTATAAGAATATCTTCGATACCTCGATTTTTTAATTCATTAAACACACTTAACCAAAATTTTGCGCCTTCACTTTCTCCTATCCAGATTCCTAAAATATCTTTATGTCCTGATTTGGTTATTCCAAGGCATATATATGCAGCTCTTGAAACTATAGTACTTTCGTATCGAACCTTATAGTGAATGGCATCAAATAGCACTATAGGATATACTTTATCTAATTGCCTGTTTTGCCAGTCAGCAGCAGCTCCCATAACTTTATCTGTAATAGCAGATATCATAGAAGGTGATACATTGATGCCATATAGTTCTTCTAAATGATCTTTAATATCTCTAGCTGAAAGTCCTTTGGCGTACATTGCT
>NZ_JAVDDS010000013.1 GCF_030848475.1 Herbivorax alkaliphila | reverse complement strand
AACCGTGTGGAAAAATTCATTTTATTCTTGACAAAGTGAATATTAAAAGATATAATTAACTTTGCGATTGGTTGAGGAATGCGGGTTTAACTCAGTGGTAGAGTGTCACCTTGCCAAGGTGAAAGTCGCGAGTTCAAATCTCGTAACCCGCTCCAAGGGATATGCGGGTGTAGTTCAATGGTAGAACATCAGCCTTCCAAGCTGATTGCGAGGGTTCGATTCCCTTCACCCGCTCCATATTATTTGTGAAGGTTATGTATTTTTTAAAATACATAACCTTTTTTAAGTCTTGGAAGCCATTTTTACCATTTCTTAAGGTTTATTTTTATTTGCATTTAATATATAATATTGTGTTGATAGGATTAACTGTATTCTATTGAGTGGTATTAACTGCTCTAGTTGCAATTTTATAAAAAACTGCAAGAATATATTAAAGACAGTAAGATAATAAAAAGGGGCGATGGAATGTTTTCTGTTAGATTAACTGAAGTTATGGAAGAATTTCAACTTGAGCAGATTACAAAGTGTAAAATGCTAGATGAAATTATTATTACTTCTGCAGATATTAATAGACCGGGCTTACAGTTGGTTGGATATTTAGAATACTTTGGCACGGATAGAATACAGATAATTGGCAAGGTTGAAACAACATATCTTGCTGGTTTATCATCAAAAGATCGTTATTTACAGTTAGATGAATTTTTTAAAGTAGGTTTTCCATGTATGGTTGTTGCAAGAGGATTAGATGTTTTTCCAGAAATGATTGATGTAGCACATAAATATAGTATACCTGTTTTGAGAACAAATGATATCACATCCAGATTTTTGAGTGGATTAATCAGTTATTTAAATGTTCAATTAGCACCAAGAACATCAAAGCATGGAGTTTTTGTAGAAGTATACGGAGAGGGAATTTTAATATTAGGAGAGAGTGGAGTAGGAAAGAGTGAGACTGCTTTAGAGCTTGTAAAACGTGGACACAGGCTTGTGGCAGATGATAGAGTAGAAATAAGAAAGGTTTCCGATAAAACTCTTGTGGGAACAGCCCCGGACATAATAAGGCATTTTATTGAAATAAGGGGTATAGGCGTATTAGATGTAAAAAACCTTTATGGGGTAGGTTCTGTAAAGGTTACTGAAAATATAAATTTAGTTATTCAACTTGAGTTTTGGGATGAGAAAAAGAATTATGACAGACTTGGTCTGGTTGATGAAAATTTTGATATATTAGGGATAAATGTTCCAAGTCTTACCATTCCAGTTAGACCAGGAAGGAATCTGGCAATAATTACCGAAGTTGCTGCAATGAATACTAGACAAAAGAAGATGGGGTATAATGCAGCGGAAGTTATGAAAGAGAGAGTATTAGGAGTAATAAATAAATCAACGGTAGAAGAAGAATTGGAGGAAGAGATTTGAATATTGTTGTTGATACACATACCCATACTATAGCAAGTGGGCATGCTTATAGCACTTTGCAGGAAATGGCAATAGGGGCGGCAGAAAATAATATAGAAATGTTTGCAATGACAGATCATGGTCCTGCAATGAAAGGAGCCCCTTTTTTGTATCACTTTGGAAATTTGAGAGTTATACCTGAAGTTATAAATAATGTGAGAGTTGTAAAAGGCGCTGAGGCAAATATAATAGATTATTCAGGTGCTTTAGATATACCGGATGGATATCTTAAAAGGTTGGATTTTGCTGTTGCGAGTTTTCATGATATTTGTATTATACCGAGTAGTATAGATGAGCACACTAACGCTTTAATAAATGTATTAAAAAACCCTTATATTGATGCAATTGCACATCCAGGCAATCCTGTATTTCAAGTAGATATTCCTAAGGTAGTTAGTGCGGCTAAAGAATATAATAAATTTATAGAAATAAACAATCATTCTTTTGTGGTGAGACCTGGAAGTGAAAAAAACTGTATGGAATTTGCGAAGGAGTGCAAAAAGCAAGAAGTAAAAGTTGTTTGCGGAAGCGATGCCCATATAAGCTATCATGTTGGGAAATTTGATAAAATTTATGAATTATTTGAAAAAATTAATATGCCTGAAAAACTTATTATGAATACATCAGTATCTAATTTTTTAGAATATTTCAGGTTTAAAAAAGAAGAATTGCAGAAAAAATAAATATAAAAGATGTAACCTCATTCTTAATGTAAAATACTTTTACCATCTTTAATATAATAATAAATGAATAGCTTATAAGGGGATGGAATTATTGGATAAAAAGAGCCTAGCAAGTATTATTGAAAATATATTAGGAAATCAAAACGTAATGATTGATGAGCCTATGAAAAATCATTCTTCATTTAAAGTTGGAGGTACAGCAGATATTTTGGTTACTCCTGTTTCCTTTTTTCAGTTAAGTGAAGTTTTAAAGCTTTGCAAAAAAGAAAACATCCCGATATTTATAATGGGGAATGGAAGTAATCTTATTGTTTCTGATAAAGGCATAAGAGGAGTGGTTGTAAAGATTTCTGACAATCTTAGTGAATGTAGTGTCAAAGATGGTACTATTTTGGTACAGGGTGGCATGTTGCTTTCAAAAGTATCAAGGGTTGCACTTGAAAACGAGTTAACAGGTCTTGAGTTTGCAGCAGGTATACCTGGAACCATAGGAGGTGCTGTTGCTATGAATGCAGGAGCATATGGAGGAGAGATGAAAGATGTTGTAGCTTGTACGGAATATATGGACTTATATGGTGAAATAAAGACTTTACGTGGTTCGGAACACAAGTTTGGTTATAGATCAAGCTATATTTTAAAAAATTCAGGTATTGTTTTAAAATCTTTATTAAAGCTCAAAAAGGGTAAAAAGGGTGAAATAAAAGCTTTGATGGATGATTTTAATAAAAGACGTAAAGACAAACAACCCTTGGATATGCCAAGTGCAGGAAGTGTATTTAAAAGACCTGAAGGATATTTTGCAGGAAAATTGATTGAAGATTGTAATCTTAAAGGATGTAAAATAGGAGGGGCTCAAGTGTCAGAAAAGCACTGTGGATTTATTGTGAACACTGGAAGTGCAACAGCTTCAGATATACAAAACCTTATAGAACACATACAAAATACAGTTAAATCTACTTATGGAGTTGAATTACAGACAGAAGTAAGAGTTATAGGAGAACAGTAGAAAAATTGGAGGTACAAATGAGGTTGTTAATAATTACAGGTATTTCAGGTGCCGGGAAAAGTCTTGTGATAAAGCACCTAGAAGATATAGGGTTTTATTGTGTTGATAATTTACCACCACTTTTAATTCATAAATTTGTTGAGATATTTATTCAGAGCAGAGGAAAAATTGATAAAATTGCATTGGTTATTGATATAAGAGGTGGAGAATTGTTTAATGACCTTTTTCCAGAGCTTGAAGTGCTAAAGGATTTAGGAGTTTTATACGATATTTTATTTATGGAAGCCTCAGACAAAGTTCTTATAAAAAGATATAAAGAAAGCAGGCGTATACACCCATTAGCCCCTGAAGGAAGGCTTCATGAAGGTATAAAGCGTGAAAGAGAAATACTAAAAAAAATAAAAAAGAATGCTACATACATTGTAGATTCATCAAATTTAACGCCAAGACAACTTAAGGAAGAGATAGTGAATATATTTGAATACGGTAAAAAATTTGATGGAATAATAATAAACATTATTTCTTTTGGTTTTAAGTATGGTGCACCTATAGATTGTGATTTGGTTTTTGATGTTAGATTTATTCCTAATCCGTATTATATTGAATCTATGAGAAGTCAGACAGGAAAGAATGATATGGTTAGGGACTATGTTTTAGGCTTTACTGAAACAGAACGTTTTTTGATTAAGCTATGTGAAATGTTAGAGTTCTTAATTCCTAACTATGTAAAAGAAGGCAAATCACAACTTGTCATAGGAATAGGATGTACAGGAGGTAGACATAGATCTGTTGCTATTTCAAGGGCTTTATTCTCACATCTTTTAGAAAAAGGACAGAGAGTTATTATAGATCATAGAGATATAGAACGGGATAGTGCAGCTAAAAAGTAATTTTACAGTTTATATACAGTATAAAAAGTTAAAAGTCGCAGTTATTTAATAATATAAAAATGGAGGTTGTGACAATGAACTTTGGAAAATCAAATTGGAGAACATATGAACAGGGAATTCAAAAAGAATGGATCTTAACAAATGGAATAGGAGGTTTTGCATCATCAACTATAATTGGAGCTAATACTAGAAGGTATCATGGTCTTTTAGTGGCAGGTTTAAAACCTCCTGTTAACAGGCATTTAATTTTGTCAAAAATTGATGAGAGCGTCATAATTGATGGAGAGTCTTATAATTTGTTTTCTTATGAAGTTCCTGGTTTTGTTATGAAAGGCTATCACCATCTTGAAAGATTTGAATACAATTCATTACCTGAGTATGTTTATAGAGTTAGAGATTTATATATCAGAAAGAAAATTAGTATGATTTATGGAGAAAACACAGTTGCAGTAGTATATCATATTAAAAATGGGTCTGATGCTGCAAAATTAAGACTTACTCCCTTAATAAATTTTAGAGATTATCACTTTAATTCAAGTAAAGAGTATATGAACTTTACAAAAAACTTTGATTCAAGTACGTTAACAGTAAGGCCTTCTTACTATGATATTGATATTAATATTTTTTGCGATAGTGGTACTTTTAAAGATAATAATGATGGCTGGTTTTACAATATGGATTATGCTGTTGAAAGGGAGAGAGGGCTTGCTTCAACTGAAGACCATTATGTTCCAGGTTCTTTTGATGTTGAAATAGGTGCAGGAGAAGAAAAAGTTATTACAGTAATTTCAACTGTTGAAAAAGAAATAACCAACAAAGACGGGTTGGATATAATTAAAAAAGAAGAAAAAAGACAGAAGAAATTAGTTAGTGCTTCAAAGTATAAAGATGAATTTGCAAAAAAACTTGTTTTGGCGGCAGATGACTTTATTGTTTACAGAAAGTCAACAGATGCAAAGACAATTATAGCAGGTTATCCTTGGTTTACAGACTGGGGAAGGGACACAATGATAGCGTTAACAGGATTGACGCTTTCAACAGGTAGATTTGAAGATGCCAAAGAAATACTCTATACTTTTTCTAAATATGTAAAAGATGGATTAATTCCAAATATGTTTCCAGATGCAGGCAATGAGCCGCCATATAACAGTGTAGATGCTCCTCTTTGGTACTTTGAAGCTGTTAACAAATATATAGAGTATACAAAAGACTATGAATTTGTGAAAAAATACATTTATGAAGGGCTAAAGGATATTATAAATTCTTATAGCAAAGGAACTCATTTTAATATAAAAATGGATGAAGATTATCTAATTAGTGCAGGAGATGAAAAAACTCAGCTTACATGGATGGATGCAAAAGTAGGTGACTGGGTGGTTACACCAAGACATGGAAAAGCTGTGGAAATAAACTCCCTGTGGTACAATGCTTTAAAGGTAATGTCCTTGCTTTCAAAAAACTTTGAGGAAAACTACAGCTATTACAATGATTTAGCTTCTAAAGTAAAAAAATCATTTATAAAAAGTTTTTGGAACAAAGAAAAAGAATGCCTTTATGATTGTTTGATAAATGATGTTGGAGATGATAAGGTAAGGCCTAACCAAATAATGGCCGTAAGTCTTTCGAATGCAGTAATTGAGGGAGATAAGGCCAAGAAAGTTGTAGACAGAGTTTTTAAAGAGTTGTATACAGCTTATGGGCTTAGAAGTTTGTCTCCTGAATCAAAAGAGTATGCAGGAATATACATGGGAGATCAGCACAGAAGAGATGGTGCATATCATCAGGGAACAGTCTGGGCATGGCCTCTTGGGCAATTTATAACTGCATATGTTAAAGCAAATGGACGTTCAAAAAAGGCAAAAGAGATGGCTTTAAGGTTTATAGAACCCTTTAAAGATCATTTGGATGATGGATGTTTAGGTTCTATATCAGAGATATTTGATGGGGATGAGCCGTTGGTACCGAGAGGATGTTTTGCACAGGCATGGAGTGTTTCAGAAATATTGAGAGCATATTCTGAGGATATTTTAAAATAATTTAAGCTTTTGTGTTTCACATTGAGATTAATAGGTGTAGATGAGGTGTTTTAATTGTCGTTTTCATCGACGGTCAAAAATGAATTGTGCAGAATTACTACAGATGATAGGCTTTGTATGTTATCTGAGTTAGCATCTGTAGTTAGAATTAATGGTTATGTTAAAGCAATTAGTCACAATGAAATAAATTTGAGAATTACAACTGAAAATGCAGCGTTGGCAAGAAAGGTCTTTTCTCTAATAAAGGAGTTATACAGGGTAAATGCTGAAATGATAATAAGGCGAAGCAAAAAATTAAAAAAGCATGTTATGTATATATTAATACTAACTTACTCTAAAGGATTAAAAAAGATACTTGAGGATATTAATATTGTGTGCCATAATAAACAACCTAAGTATTTAACTTACATAGACTTGTTGAAAGGGAAAAAACACCAGAAAGCATATTTAAGAGGAGCATTTTTAGCTGCAGGTTCAATGAGTGATCCGGAAAAGACCTATCATTTAGAGATAATTACTCAAAGAATGGATGTTGCCAGTGAATTAAATGATTTGATTAGTAGCTTTAAACTTCATTCTAAAGTAATAAAAAGAAAAAGCAACTATGTTGTATATTTAAAAGAAGGTGAAAATATAGTTGATTTTTTAAATATAATAGGGGCTCATTCTGCCCTTCTAGAACTTGAGAATGTTAGAATACTTAAAGGAGTGCGCAACAATGTTAACAGAATTGTAAATTGTGAAACAGCAAATTTGCAAAAGACAGTAGATGCGTCAATAAGACAGGTTGAAAATATTAGATACATAAAAGAAAAATTAGGTTTTGCCAAGTTGCCTGAAAATTTGCAGGATATAGCAGTATTAAGGTTAAAATACAGCGATGCTAGTTTAAAAGAGTTGGGAGAAATGCTAACTCCATCTCTTGGTAAATCAGGTGTTAATCATAGGCTTAGAAAGCTTGATAATATTGCAGAGGAAATTAGAGACAAGAAGGAGGAAGTTAAAAATGGTTGAAAAAACTATTAAAATAATTAATCCAACAGGTCTTCATGCAAGACCGGCAGCTTTATTTGTTCAGACAGCAGGGAAATATACATCTAGTATTTGGATTAAATATGGTACTAAAAAGGTGAATGCTAAAAGTATAATGGGGCTTATGTCTTTGGCTATTTCTAAAGGTGCTTCTATAGTAATTGGTGCCGAAGGAGAAGATGAAGAACTTGCAATAAAAGAAATTGAAGATCTTATTACATCTGGGTTGGGAGAGTAAACTTTTTTATATTATACAAAAATTATTAAAAAATTATAAATATTATACATCGAAAATTGTTCCCCTATCGAACTTTAACTTAGAAAGATGATATGTATGTTTAATTCATACATACAAAATATTAACAAATAGGGGGAATAGTACATGAAAAGAGTAAGAAAAAAGTGTTTTAGTGCTTTAATGCTTGCGATTGTTATGGCTCTAGCCACCATAACTGCAAGTGCGGCTCCATTTTATGGCGACATTAATAAAGATGGAGTGGTGGACTCAACAGATGGTGTTGTTATGAACAGACATATTTTAGACATTGATAAAGTTAGTGATACTTCTATGATGGATCTTAATGGAGATGGTGTAATTGATTCAACTGATTATGTTCTTTTAAAGAGATATATTTTGGATATTATATCAGTATTTCCTGTTGAAGAGATGGATTCTGACCCAGATGATGGTTCATGGCAAAGTAATAATGGAACAATTGAATTGGGACATACAATAACCGCTTCAGGAAGAGGAGTATCTGTAGATGGTTCGATTGTTAACATAACAGCTGGTGGTGACCATGTAGTTACTGGAACTTTAACAGATGGTATGATATATGTAGAGACAGAAGATAAAGTTAGATTAACATTGAAAGATGCTAATATAACTAACTCTAACGGTCCAGCTATTTATTTTGAAAAGGTGGATAAAGGATTTATTACCATAGCAGATGGTACAGAAAATTACCTAGCTGATGGAAGTCCTTATAGTTATGAAGATGCTAGAGCAACTTTATTCAGCAAAGATGATCTTGTGATTAATGGAAAAGGTACATTGCATGTTGAAGGAAATGATAGGCATGGAATAAGAAGTAATAATGATTTAATTATAGAGGATGGGAATATTTTTATAAATGCTGCAACTGATGGCATAAACACAAGTGACAAGTGTGAAATTTTAGGAGGAAACATAAATATTGTTGCAGATTCAGATGGTATTGACATTGGAGAGACAATACTTATAGAAGACGGAATTATAAATATAGTATCTGAAGATGATGGAATAAAAGCTTCAGAGACTATTACCATCAAAGGGGGTACCTATGACATTAATGTTGCATCAGATGGTATTGATGGTAAGATGGATGTTATAATTGAAGGTGGAACATTTGATATAAAAGCAGGCAAACATGGAATAACAGCAAATGATGAGCTTATCATTAGCGGAGGAGATTTCAAAATTGATGCTACTTCAGATGGTTTAGACTGTGATGATGATGTTTTAATTACAGGTGGAGATTTTAACATAAGGGCAGGAAAAGATGGACTAAATGTAGAAGGTGACGTTACTATTACAGGTGGAGATTTTTACATGACTACCCATGATGAGGGTATTGATGGTGATGAAGATATTATAATTGAAGGTGGAACATTTGTGGTAGAAGCAGGGGATGACGGATTTCAAGCAAAAGGTGATATAATTATCATTGATGGTATTATTGACCTTAGTGCAGTGTCAGAAGGTTTTCAAAGTGGTGGAAGAGTTGAAATAAGAGATGGAAACATTGATATAACAGCGGGTTCTGCTATACGTGCAAAATACGACATAACAATAAACGGTGGAACAACTAATGTTACACAGTCAATAGAAGATCTTGAAAGTTATAGCGACGAAGTTAAAGTTAATGGTGGCCAGTTAAATATAACGACAGTAGCTGGAAATGATTTTGCAACTGAAAAAAATAAAGAGATATTGAGAGGAGATATTATCTTTTCTGAGCCTAGCAAAGCTTTTAGCAACAGTATTTCAGTTGAGCTAGATACAAGAATTGATAATGCACAGATTCGTTATACAACTGATGGAAGTGTTCCTAACAGCAATTCCCCAGTATATACAAATCCATTATCATTTACAACAACAACACAGCTTAGAGCACAGGCTTTTGTTAATGGAAATGAGAGAGGAAAAATGGGAAGTGCAGTATATGTTGCAACTGAAATAAATACAAGCCATGATATACCAGTGTTGATTTTGGATGCATATGGACAATCAAAGCCGGATCGTGAATATATAGATGCTGCATTTATGCTAATAGAACCAGATGGAAATGAAGTTTCTTTCTTAGAGGAGCCAGATGTTGCTACTCGTGCAGGGTTTAAATTACGCGGACAGTCATCGGCTAATTTTGAGAAGGCACCTTACCGAATAGAATTATGGAATAATGGGTATAGAGAAGATGCAAAGTATCCATTATTGGGTATGCCAGAGGATGGTGACTGGATAATTCTTTCTCCATTTCCGGACAAAGCTTTAATGCGTAATCCAATATCATATGAATTAGGAGAAGCTAAGGGGTTAACAGCGCCAAGATATAGGTTTGTAGAAGTTTATATTAATTTAGAAGGAGATACAGTGACTGATAGAGACTATGAAGGTGTATATCACCTTGTAGAGAGATTAGAAGTAAACTCGAGACGTGTAGATGTAGCAAGACTTGATGACGATGATTTGAGTGAACCAGAGATTACAGGTGGGTACTTTATGCAGTTTAATATGGGAGCAACTGATCCTCCATTAATAGAGGGTGATGGATGGAGTGAACTTGAAGTTACAGATCCAAGTGATTTAACCAGCGAACAATTGGCATGGATAGCCGATTATATTCAAAAAACTCATAATGCTATTCACAGTTCAAATCCTTCAGATCCTAATACGGGATATCCTGCATATATAGATGTTGATTCGTTTGTAGATTATATAATACATAATGAGTTAGCACTTCAAGGTGACTCATATGTTAGGAGTACACGTTTGCATAAGGACCGTGGAGAAAAGCTTGTAGCTGGACCACTTTGGGATTTTGACTTGGCATATGCTTCCTTCACTGGTTTTGGAGGCTTTGGTGGTGGAGGCACCACTGTAGAAGGATATCAATTCCAGCAAACAATGGATCGTATGATGGGCGGAGGCAGAGTTTGTGACTGGTGGGAAACACTAATGTATGATCCAAGCTTCCAGAGTAAAGTAAGGGAGCGTTGGGAAGAATTGCGTAGAGGTCCTTACTCTGATCAACAACTTAGAGCTTTAGTTGATAATTTAGCAGAACCAATAAAAAATGCCGCAGAGAGAAACTTTAACAGATGGAATATCCTTGGAACTCAAACTGTAGGTGGATTTGGTACACAAACTACTCAAACATGGGAACAACAACTTGATATTCTAAAAGATTTCTTAGTTCAAAGAGCTGCTTGGCTAGATAATGCTGGTTGGGAGACAGAACCTAACAGCGGAGGTGGCTGGGACTTCGGCGGCGGCGGAGGAGGCGACTGGGACTTCGGCGGTGGCGGAGGCTGGTAATGAAATTTAAAAAATCCTAAAAATCAAAAGCGAGAGGGGTCAAGTGCCTTTCTCGCTTTTAATCTTAAGGCTCTACTTTCTATGAGGTGGGTCTTTATCTTATCACTTTTTGTCGATATCTTTTTTTAATTTGACAAAAGCTTACAAGATTTTATGGAGGAAAAATTATATTAGTACAGAAATAGTAACAATAACCATTAGTGAAGGAGGATTATTTTGAAAGTTAAAATTTTGTATAAAGAAACTACTTTAATAGCCTGTTTATCAGGTGAGTTAGATCATCATTCTGCCGAATATGTAAGGCAGAAGATTGATAATGAACTAATGAAGTCATCAAATAGAAACATGATTTTTGACTTTTCACAAGTTAGTTTTATGGATAGTTCTGGAATCGGAGTTATTATAGGAAGGTACAAAAATATTCAAAAGTTAAACGGTGAGATGGCAATAATTAATGTAAATAATCGAGTTAAAAGGATATTTGAAATGTCAGGATTACTTAAGATAATACCAGCCTATGATAATATGGAAGAAGCTATAAAAAAATGTAAAGGGGAATAAAAATGCAGCCTGTAAATGAAATGAATCTGGAATTTTCCAGTAAGTCAACAAATGAGAGCTTTGCAAGAGTTGTTGCAGCAGCATTTGTATCACAGATTGATCCTACGCTAGAAGAACTTGCAGATGTTAAAACTGCAGTTTCGGAAGCGGTAACCAATGCAATAATACACGGATATGAAGATGGAAGTGGTTTTGTGAAGATGAATTGCAGACTATTTTATAATTTTGTGGAAATTACCATTATGGATGAAGGAAAAGGAATTGAAGATGTAACACTTGCAAGACAGCCTATGTATACATCTAGGCCTGAGATGGAGAGGTCAGGCATGGGATTTACTGTTATGGAAAGTTTTATGGATAAAGTAGAGATAACATCTGAAATTGGAAAAGGTACTAAAGTGTTTATGTGCAAGATATTTAAATCTATTGAGGAATAGATTTATTATCAAAATATAAAATACAAAAGATATAGGAGTAAATATGGATGATTTATTTGATAGAGAAACTTTGGATTTAATTAAAAAAGCTAAAACTGGTGATAAACATGTGCAATCTGTTTTAGTTGAAAAAAATGTAGGTCTTGTTTGGAGTATAGTTAGAAGATTTCAAAACAGAGGATATGAGTCTGAAGATATTTTTCAAATAGGTTGTATTGGACTTATCAAAGCCATTAATAAATTTGATGGTTCCTTTAATGTGAAATTTTCTACATATGCAGTTCCTATGATAATAGGTGAAATTAAGCGATTTATAAGAGACGATGGGATGATAAAGGTAAGTAGATCTTTAAAAGAGTTGGCTAGCAAAACAAGAATAACGAAAGAAGTTATGACTAAAGAATTTGGAAGGGAACCTTCTATAAATGAGATTTCTAAGCGGCTGGATGTTCCTAAAGAAGATATTGTGATGGCTTTAGAAGCAAATTATGCCCCTGAATCTTTGTATAGTACTGTAGGAGAGGGTGAGAACTCCTCTATGTTGCTAATTGATAGAATTGATAATGAAAGAAATAACCATGAAGTAGATCTTGTGGATAAAATAGATTTAAGGAACGTAATAGAAAAATTAAAGCCACGAGAAAGACAAATAATTGTTTTAAGGTACTATAAAGAGAAAACACAGTCACAAATTGCTAAAATGCTTGGTATATCTCAAGTACAGGTTTCTAGAATAGAGAAAAAGATATTAGAGGACATACGGAAAAAAATAAAGCATAATTAAAGAATCTTTGCATAATATAATTTATATATTATGCAACTTTTTTAGTATTCTAAAAAAGTTTTTGATATTATATATAAATTATTGAGGTGGAGATATGAGAGGAATATTAATGAAAAACAAAAAGTTTTTTATTATATTAAGCTTATTAATAATAATTGGAATTTTAGTTGCCTGTACTTTATATCAAAATAGTAATGAAATTCCATCAAAAGGCGTTTTCGTAATGAGAATAGATTGAATTAATTATAAAAACAAATAAGTTTACAAAAGAGGAAGATGGAAAAATGGAAAAGAAAAAAGTAATTATTGTCACTGACGGTGATATGTCTGCTAAAAGAGCAGTTGAAATTGCTGCTATTAATGTTGGTGGTAGAGCCATTTCAGCTTCAGCAGGAAATCCCACTCCTTTAACAGGAGTAGAAATAATAGAACTTGTAAAAAAAACTGATGAGGAACCTGTTATTGTAATGGTTGACGACAAGGGAAATAAAGGGGTAGGGCAGGGAGAACAGGTTATGGAGACATTGCTAAACAGTGATAGTATTAATATTATTGGGATTGTAGTGGTATCTTCTAAGGGCAAAGATTGCAGAAAATTAAAACTTGCCTGTTCTATAACAAAGAATAACAAGAAGGTAAATAAGCCTGTAAATAAATATGGAAATCCAGTTAGTAAAGATGTGATATGTGGAGATACATTGGGAATACTAACAGGTAAAAAAGATTTATTAATGGTAGGTATTGGAGATCCGGGAAAAATGGACTACAAAGATGAGTTATTAAAAGGTTCTCCTGTCACAACCAGAGCAATTAAAGAAATTTTAAAAAGAAATGATACAAATTGAATATGTATATATTGGTGCTTTTTTCTTTATCTGCTTAACATAAAAAAGTAGTTAAAAAAGAAGGATTTTATAGTGTGATTATAGAATATATAACTAAGCACTTTTATTTCGACACCTAAAGTTGGTAAAACTTTGTGAGTCTAGTGAATTCGTTTAGCTAAAGCTAAACATGATGCTTCAGGTGGACTTTTAGAACAAGATAAATAATGCCTTAAAACTGAAAGAGACAAATGCTTTGAATGTTTATTATAATAATTCATTTCTTGTATAGGAATGCCTTAGAAATAACGCCCTATTCTTAAGGACAAAATCCCGATGATTTAACGGTTTTTAGATGATGAGAATTGGATGTTATTTTTTAGCCATTACATAGCATCATTTTGTAAGTCAATCATTCAACTAAAAGAAGGTGGTAGTAGAATATGAATGTGGAATATATAAATCCGTTTATTGAAGCAAGTCAAGTGGTACTAAAGCAAATAGCAGGAATAGATGCTAAATTGGGATCAATTTTTGTAAAGACTTCTCCTTACGCCAGTGATAATATACTTATTATTGTAGGACTTACCGGGAATATTAAAGGTCAGGCAGTTTTTGCTATGAATAAATCTGTTGCACTTGATATTGCTTCAAGTATGATGGGGGGGATGGAAGTCAATGAATTAGATGAGATTTCTAAAAGTGCTATATCTGAGCTTACAAATATGATACTTGGAAATGCAGCTACTATACTTTACAACAATGGGGTTGGCATTGATATTACCCCTCCTTCCTTTCTTATGGGAAACAATATGCAGATATCTACCAATAAAATGAATACTATATGTGTTCCTCTTTTACTTGGAGACAACAAACAATTACAAATTGATATTTCAGTAGTTAAATAATTAATTCTAAAATATTTTTTCTATAATGATTCAAATCTTTTGGCACACCATTAAAAAGTTCATTTGTTTCTAAGACTCCATCTTCTAATTGAGATAGAGTTATTTTTTGTGTACAATATAATTGTAGCTGCCGTTGGAATATGTTATAATATTATAACATTTAACAAAAAAGACATTATGATTTGAGAGGAGCTTAAAAGAAAGAATGAACATAGTTTTAGTTGAACCTGAAATACCACAAAACACAGGAAATATTGCCAGAACATGTGCGGCAACAGGTGCTAAGTTGCACATGGTTAAACCTTTAGGGTTTTCTGTAGATGATAAATATTTAAGACGTGCTGGAATGGATTATTGGAATCAAGTTAATGTAAAATATTATAATAGCTTTGAAGAGCTAAATGATAAATACAGTGATGGTGTTTTCTTTTTTGCTACTACAAAAGCTGTTAATTCTTATGTGGATGTAGACTATCCGGAAAATTCTTTTATTGTATTTGGAAAAGAAACAGCAGGTTTGCCTGAAAAGCTTTTGTTTGAAAATAAAAGCAGTTGTATAAGGATTCCTATGAAAGAAGATTCAAGGTCTTTAAATCTTTCCAATTCTGCTGCAATCATATTATATGAAGCCTTACGGCAAAACAATTTTAAAAGTTTAAGTTCAAAAGGGAAACTTACACAGTATACGTGGTAAGGAGTGAAGATAATGGTTAATAAAGACAGAGTTGTAGACGAATTTATTCAATTAATAAAAATCGACAGCATTTCTCTGGATGAAAGAGAGATGGCAGATAAATTAAGAATTAAATTGCTCAAAGAAGGTTTTAATGTAAAAGAAGACGATGCAGCAAACAAAATAGGAGGTAATTCAGGAAATCTTATATGCAATATTAAGGGAAATAAAAATGTTCCTCCAATTCTTTTAATGGCTCATATGGATACAGTATCTCCAGGCATAGACAAAAAACCCAAGATAGAAGGAGATTTTATAAAATCAGATGGAACAACTGTACTTGGAGGGGATGATGTTGCAGGTATTGTATGTATCTTAGAAACTGTTAGAGTTTTAAAAGAGCAAAACATAGCACATGGAGATATTTATATTGTTTTTACAGTTGCAGAAGAGCTTGGATTGTTAGGAGCAAAGAATCTTGATTTTAGCTTAATTGATGCAAAATATGGCTTTATTATGGATTTGGGTGGAGAAATTGGATATGCAGCTGTAGCAGCACCTACCCAGAATACATTTGATATAAAAATCACAGGAAAAGCTTCCCATGCAGGGATTGAACCAGAAAAGGGAATAAGTGCAATTCAAATAGCAGCTGATGCAATATCAAAGATGAAACTTGGAAGAATAGATGATGAAACAACTGCTAATATTGGAACTATAAAAGGAGGAGAAGCTACCAATATTGTATGTGAAAATATTGAGGTGCGTGCAGAAGCAAGGAGTAGAAAAGATGAAAAACTAAAAGAACAGACCGAGCATATGAAGAGGTGTTTTAAAGATTCTGCTGATAGATTTGGAGGAAAGGTTGTCTTTAAGACAGAGCATCTTTATCCTGCATTTAACATTAATGAGAATGAAGATATAGTGTCTATTCTAAAAGCTGCATCTAAAAAGACAGGAATAGAATTAAAATTAGGAAAAACTGGTGGAGGAAGCGATACCAATATAATAAATTCTAAAGGCATAAAAGCAGTTGATTTAAGCGTTGGTATGGATAAAATTCACAGTGTAAAAGAACAGATTAATATTCATGATATGGTAAAGGCTTCAGAATTTTTAATTGCTATAATACAATCAGTTTACTAATATATTCAACTTAAAAATAGGGAGGTTTTTTTCTGGAAAAAATAACATTAGAGCATAAAAGTTTATTTGATAATTATCTTAATCAAAGCAATTTTACTTCATCAGAAATGAATTTTACTAATTTATTTATGTGGAGAGATTTCTATAAATTTGAGTTTTTTAAAATAAATGAGATGATATGTTTAATAGCGGCTCCAGAAGAAGAGGAGCCATTTGCCTTTGCTCCTATAGGCAATTACACTTCCAGCAAATTCAAAGCCTGCATAAATGCTATAAAAGAGTATTTTTATGAAAAAGGCTGGAAGGTTGTATTTAGAAGAGTTGAGGAAAACAAGTTGCAGTATTTCGAAAAACATATAAGTGAACAAATAAAAGTTGAATATGACAGAGATAACAGTGATTATATTTATTTGTCAGAGCATTTAATAAATTTAAAAGGCAGGAAATATCACAACAAAAGAAATCACATAAATGGTTTTTTGAAAAAATATAAATACGAGTATGTTAAATTAACCAAAACACACATAGAGGATGCTTTAATAGTTGGTGAAGAGTGGTACTCTAAAAGAGATGATAAACAAACAAGCGGCATATATCTAGAAAAATTAGCAAATGAAGAGCTTTTAAAAAATTATAATAGATTAGACTGTATAGGTGGATTGGTTAAAGTTAATGGGAGATTTGAAGCCTATACAGTTGGAGAAATATTTGGTAATAATTATGCAGTAATTCATATTGAAAAAGCAAATAGTGATATAAAAGGGCTTTATTCGTTTATTAATCAAAAGTTTTGTGAAAACGAGCTGGGAAATGTTTTATTTATAAACAGAGAACAAGACCTTGGCATAAAAAGTTTAAGAAGAGCTAAAAACTCCTACAATCCTATTAAATATACAAATAAATATAATATATATATTAACTAAACAGAATTTTTATTGTTAATTTTATAATATTCTAGGGAAATTAATGAAGGTTTTTATAGAAATATATCAAAAATTGAAGTATAATAGTACTAAGGAACTATATATAAAAATATGGGGTTAAATATGGACAATACAGTAAAGAATTTGGACGAAAAACTAAATTTAACATGTAATGAGAATCAGGACTCTTCAAAGAGAGTTTTTAAACGTTTAATTGAGCAGTACTTAAATACTGTTTTTGGGAAAGTTGAGCTTATAATATACTTTTTATTTGCATTTACTCTATCTATTGCTCAACTGCTTTCTCCTGATACACAACACAATTTTAGAGGTTTTGTAACTAATATTCAGTCATCAATACTTATTGTAATTGCATTTAGGTTTGGATATTTAGGATTAATGGTGGCGGGTTTTATTATTAGTTTTGATATAATGGCAATGCTTATTATATACAATAGTGTAGAAATGATGTCATGGGCAGTTTTAGGGTTGTCTCTTAAAATATCTACAGGGATAATCGCTGTTTTTGTTGCTATACTTTCCTATAGACAGGATGTTCAGAAAAAAAAGCTTGAAATGTTGGCTATTACAGATGAATTGACTGGTGCATATAATCAGAGATTTTTTCATAATGTTCTTAATGAAAAAATACAAAATGCAAAAAAAGATGAATGCTCTTTAGGGCTTATAATGTTAGATATTGATGATTTTAAAATGTATAATGACATATACGGCCATAGCTTTGGAGATATGATTTTAAAAGAAACAGTTATGCTTCTAAAAAATATAGCAGATGAAGAAGCCTGCATATGCAGGTATGGGGGAGATGAGTTTGCAATAATAATGAGTGGAGCAAATTTAGAATGTTTAGAAAGGGAAGCAAAAAGGATTCAGAATGATTTCGAACAAAAAAAGCTATATATTATCATAGTGTTTTATATGACAAACTCACATTGTCTATAGGTTTTTCAGAATATCCAAATAAGGCTAGCAGCAAAAATGAGCTTATATATCAAACGGATATGGCGTTATACCATGCTAAAAACTTAGGAAAAGATAAAGTGCATTTATATAAGGACGCTATTTTACAAATTCGTAAAAATATTAGTTCAGATCATCAACAGTTAATAGGTATATTCAAAGGGCTTCTTAGTACAATATCAGCAAAAGATAAGTATACACTAGGACATTGTGAACGAGTTTCTACATATGTAGTAAAAATTGGGGAGGCAATGGAGCTTGATTTAAAAGAAATATCTACAATTCAATATGCAGCACTTTTACATGATATTGGGAAAATTGAGATTCCTAAATTTATTCTTAACAAGAAAGGCTCACTTACTAAAGGGGAAATTGAATTGTTGCATCAGCATCCCATATATAGTCAGAATATTTTAGAGCCGTTGGAAGGAATGGATCAACTTATAGATTATGTGCGACATCATCATGAGAGATTTGATGGAAAGGGATATCCTGATGGACTTGCAGGGGAAGATATAAGTCTTGGTTCAAGGATACTGTGTGTAGCAGATTCCTTTGATGCAATGATATCTGAACGTCCATATAGCAGGAAAAAGTCTATAACGCAAGCATTTAAAGAGTTGGAAGATAAAGCAGGAAGACAATTTGATCCTGAAATTGTCAAAGTATTTATAGATGTGATGAAAAATCATTATTCGTAATTGTTTTTAACTTTATAAAAAAATAGATTAAGATAAAAAATTATATTTATAAAATGGTGGGGATGTTATGAGTAACTTAAAAGTTTATTTTCCAAAAAACAAAAGAAAAAATATAAGTAGGTTTTGTAAGATATTACATTCGGCTTCATTTTTTCCTAAAAACACTTTGACAAATGAAGAAATAATAAAAAATAATTCTCTTTCGTTTAAAAGCAATATAATTGAAAAGACGGTTGGAGTAAAAACAAGACATGTTGCAGACGAGTCCTATGATGACAGTGACGTGCTTTTAAAGTCTGCAAAGAAATGTCTTGATATGTACTCATTTTGTCCAGACAATCTTTCAAGAATCATAGTAAACAAATACTATGGTGACAATCTTTTGCCAATGACTGCAAGCAGGCTGCAAGGAAAGCTTGAAAGCAATGTTGCTATGCATTCTTTTGATGTAGATGGTGGAATATCTTCATTTTTGCATTCGGTAGATTTGATTTCAAGATATATAAGTACAGGGGACGAATATATTCTTTTATCTTCAGGAGGTATTCACACAAAGCTTATAAACAAAAAAGATCCAAGAGTAGCATTTTTATTTGGAGATGCATCTGCTTCGCTGTTGTTTGGAGTATCAGAAAAACAACATATTTTGGCCAGTTACTTTTACTCAAATTATGAGTATTACGACTTGGCGACTTCTGTAAGCCCTTTAAACGCAATAGATGGAACTGATGAAACGGTGCCTTTGGAAAAGTCAACATACATATATGATACATATAAAATGGATAACTGGAAAAAAGCTGAGGATTTCTACAGAGAGGCTACTGCCCAAGTAGCTGACAATTTACTCCAAGAAAGTGGACTTAAGATGAATGATATTGATTTAGTGTTGGTTACGGAAAACAATAAAAAAATATGGGAACTTACTTTGGAAACATTGGGAGTTAGTCAAGATAAAAGTATTTCATTGCTAAATGATTGTGGAAATACCATGTCTGCTATGCTTCCATTGTTAATAGATAAAGGAATCAAATCCGGCAAAATTGTTGAAGGAATGAATGTAATGATGATTTCTCACGGAGAAGGAATAAGTGGTGGTGGAATTATCTACAAATTCTAATGTTTGGGAGGAGATGTAGTATGGAGTATAATGACATTTATCAAAAAGCAAAAGAATTGATAGTTGATTATCTACGTGTTGAAGAAAATGAGGTAAATTTAGAAACAGATTTGGTAGAAGATCTCTGTGCCGATTCAATAGCATTGGTAGAATTAGGTTTTAAGTTTTCAGAGACTTTTTCAGTTCCAATGATTGATGCAAAACCAGAATTATTTGTAGTGAAAAATATTGTTGATTTTTTGCAAGAAAATGGAATGAATTAACAATGGTGTTTTGAGCCCTTAAAGTATGATGGCAGTAAATATAGAAAAACTCTAGGCAATGATACAAAGAAATTAAAAAAATAATATTTAATATAAGGGGGGGCACAATGAAAAAAGATATTTCATTTCCAGATATTAAACCTTTACATATCAATAGGTATGCAAAAGTAATGTCTATTGGTGTTGGTATTCCTAAAAAAGTCATGACTAATCAGGATATTATAGACAAATATGATTATGTGGCTACTGATAGAGCTGTTCAGTTTTCCATTGGCATAAAGGAAAGAAGATGGGTCAGTGAAGATGAAAGTCTTGAAGGTTTAATGGCTCAGGCAATTGCCCAGTGCTTGGAAAGAGCAAATGTTGATATTGAATCAGTAGACAGAATCATATATACAAGGCTTCTTGGGGCACAAAATGCTCCAGCTTCGGCTATAGCAGCGTTAAAAAGACTTGGTGTCAAAAAAGGAATACCTGGATTTGATGTAACCTGTGCATGCAGTGGTTTTATGCATGTTATGGATATGGCATTAAGATATATTGCATCGGGAGATGACTATGTCCTTGTTATAGGAGGTGGGATAACATCTAAGAGAATACAGCAATGTAAAGAACCAAACTCTAAAACAGTGTTTTTGTTTGGAGATGGTATTGCTGCAATGCTTTTAGGGCGTTCTGAGGTTAAACATTTCTTGTCTTCTTATCTTTTGACAAATCATTTGTTGTACGATAATGCTTTGATTCCTTGTGGAACTACCTTACTTACAAAAGATTATGAAGATACCAATTATGATATTCTAACTATGAAAATTAATGATGGAAAAATAATTTTAGATTCGGCAATAGAATATACAAAAATAATAGTTGATAAACTTTTGTCTGAATCTAAAATGACTCTAGATGAGGTGGATCATTTTATAACTTCAGATCAATCAACTAAAATATGGGAAGCTCAATTAAAGGCTTTGGGAATTCCCTTTGAAAAGAGTTTGAGTTTGTTTAGTAAGTATGGAAATACTGTGGCAGCCATGAGTCCTTTAATACTTAATGAGTTAATAAGCTCAAAAAGGATACAAAGAGGGGATGTTGTAATGATGTTGGCACATGGTGCTGGAGCAAGCAGCGGAGGAATGATTTTCAGGTTTTAAATAAAATACTATATTTTTAGGGGGGGATTAGCATGAATTATTGTGATTTTTTATTTGATACTGACGGGAAATATCTTGACAATGAGGCAATTGTTGATGTAGAAAAAGGGGAAAGATTTTCATTTAAGGAACTTCAAAATGCAGTTTTAAAAGTTGCAGATTTTTTAAAGTCAAAGGGATATGAGCCTGGAATGGTTATATCCACCCACTTATATAATGGGGCTGAAACTGCTATTGTTTTATTGGCTGCTCAGTACATAGGGTGTGTTATATGTCTTATAGACCCTCTATATAAAGCAGATGAACTGCCTTATTATATAGAGGACTCTGGTTCTTCCTGTATAGTTACGCACCTTAAAAAGAAAAGTGTAGAAGATGTTTATAAAGGCGATGTTGAAATATTTGAAGAAGAAGAGATAAGGCAGGTTTATAAAAATACTGATAAGAGCATTTGCAAAAAAATAAATATGTATGAATTTGATAAAGATGAACTGGCAATGCTTTTATACACATCAGGTTCAACCTCAACTCCTAAAGCGGTTATGCTTTCTACAGGATGCTATAATGTATTTCTTGAAAAGAGTAATATGTCAATGTATAGATATAAAAATGAAGACAAGCTACTTTGCTTTGTGCCCTTTTCACATGCATTTGGTTCAATATCTTTGCTTATTCCTGCTCTGGCACATAAAGCTGCAGTTGTTTTTTTAAGGTCTTTTCATCCATTAAAAGTTGCAGATACAATATCAAAAGAAAATATAACACATATTTATGGTGTTCCTACACACTATAAACAGCTATTAAGATATGAATCTAATATTAAAGATCTTAGAAAGCTTAAGGCGGCATTTTGTGCAGCTGCTCCTTTAAGTTATGATACAGCTAAATTGTGGTTTGACAAGGTAGGAATATATTTAGACGAAGGATATGGTTTATCAGAGGCGTGTACTCTTATAGCAACAAGGATTTCAAAGCTTCCTGAGCCTTCTGGCAATGTAGGTTTTCCGCCTGAGGGAATTTTAGAGATAGAGGCAGTTAATGAAAATGGAGAGGTAATGGAAGAGGGAATTATAGGTGAGTTAAGAGTTAGGGGAAAAGGCTTGATGCTTGGATATTTAAATCGTCCCCAAGAGACATCAGAAAGAATGAAAGATGGATGGCTTTATACAGGAGATTTTGGCTATAAAAGGAGCAATGGCTCATATGTTGTATGTGGGAGAAAAACTGAGTTTATCAATGTTGCAGGTTTAAAAATTTCTCCTATAGAAATAGAGGCAGCATTAAACTCTTATCCAGATGTTGTTGATTCAGCAGCTTTTGGTGTTAGTGACAGTCTTTATGGAGAAGTTGTAAAGGCTTGTGTTGTCTTAGAAGAGGGAGCAGTGGTTAATGAAAGAGATTTAATAAAATATCTTTCAGGAAAAATTGCAAACTTTAAATTGCCTAAAAAAATAGAATTTATTGATAAGCTTCCAAGAAATAATGTAGGTAAAATAGATAAAAAAGCATTGAAAAGCCAAAAAACAATGTAGTAAAATTTTCAAAACTTGAGTTTGCTCACATTTGAGGTTATAACTTATATTTTTAACCTTTAAGTGGGAAATTGTTTAAGGAAAGTAAGATAAGCTTTATTTTACGTGGGGAGGAGAGCTTATATGAATGAATCCAGTTCAAAATTTGTTGACAATATTGCTATTGAAAAAATTAAAAGTGAAAAACTTCTTAGAGTAAGTCATTCACCAAAAAATTCACATTTTATTTATGATGAACTATCTTTACTTAGTATAAATAGTAAAAAGGTTGATAGTTCCAAATTAAAATATTCAAAAAGTACTAATGGTTTTGATCTTATTAAAATACCTTCAATTTACAAGACATTGCCATATAAAGAAAATAACACAATTTATTTATATAATAGTCCTTGTGAAGATAGTGTAGGAAACATTTTATTTGTTCATGGACTTTATGATGAGCATTTATTAAATTATACATTTTTAATTAAAATGCTAAATAAATTGAAGTTTAATGTATTTATGATGACATTACCCTATCATCATAAAAGAAAGCCAAAAAATAGTCTTTTTAGTGGGGAATATTTTTTAAGTGCAGATGTGTATAGAACAAAAAAGGCTTTTATTCAATCTGTTTATGACATTGAAGCTTCTGTGCAGTTTGTTAATTATACTGATAAAAAACCCTTAATGCTTGTTGGGTTTAGCATGGGGGGATGTGTTTCTTTAAAATATTATACTATTAAAAATAAAGCAAATAGTGTTTTCTTAATAAATCCTGTTGCCGGGTTATCAAGACTTATATGGGATAATCCTATGTTAGGGTCAATCAGAAACGATCTTAGAAAGCATGGATGGGATGAGAAATCAACAGAAGTTGTATTTGAAGAAGTAGACGTATTAAATAATATATCTCCTGATGTGGATTTTAGACCTGTTGCACTTGCATATTCAATTTATGATCAGCTTATTGAAGAAAAAAAATATAAAAGCTTTGTTCAAAAAACAGATATTGAAAATATTAATATTTATCATGCAGGTCATCTGAACATTTTAAGAGTACCAAAACTTTCTAGAGATATTTATGATTTTTTCTTAGAAGTTAATTAATGTGTTTTTTAAAATTAGGAATTTTCTTTTAGAGAAGTATCAGGCACTTTTCAATTATTTTGGGGAGGGGTTAAAATGAACAAGTATTATTATTCTGAAGAAAGAGTTGCAATTGTTGGTATGGGAGGATTGTTTCCGGATGCATCAAATAAAGATGTTTTTTGGGAAAACATTTTAAATAAAAAGGTATCCATTAAAGATGTGCCAAATCACATTTTTAACAGTAAAGTTTTTTACAGACCTGAAATGTATGGACAGGTTAATAAGCAGGATATGTCGTATACAAAAATTGGGGCTTTAATTGATACCGATAAGCTTAATTTTTTAAGTAATAAATATAGAATACCTCCTACTGTAGCTGAACAAATGGATCCAAATCAACACACGGCAATATACTGTGTGGATCAGGCATTGCAATGTATGAAATCTAGCATTCCCAAAGAAAGAGCGGCAGTAATTTTTGGTACAGGAGCACCTGGGACCCGGTATGACAATGTTACAAGAAGAACATACTATTATAGAGTTAAAAATCATTTAATGAATAATTCTAAATTAAAATCCACTTTTACATCTGAAGAAATGGAAGAATTAATTGATTGTATATCAGAAAAGTCCCTTGAAGGCATACTTCCAGTAACAGAAGATAGTGCACCTGGAATGCTTCAAAGCATTAATGCAGGAAGAATATCCAATGTATTTGATTTTTTAGGACCAGCCTATACAGTTGATGCAGCGTGTGCATCAGGGCTTGCAGCTTCTGTTTGCGGGGTAACAGGTCTATTAAGAAGGGATTTTGATGTTGCATTTGTGGGCGGCATTGATGTAACAATGAGTGAAATTCCTATGTCAGCCTTTTCTGCAATAAATGCCTTATCTCCAGATGGTTCATTTCCATTTGACAAAAGGGCAAATGGTTTTGTAATTGGACTTGGCGGAGGAGTGTTGATTTTAAAACGGTTGGAAGATGCACTACGGGATAAGGATGAGATTTTTGGTGTAATATCAGGATTTGGTCAAGGAAGTGATGGAAAAGGTAAAGGGGTTGCTGCTCCAAATAAAGGCGGGCAAATAAGAGTGGTAGAGAATTCTTGTAAAATGGCAGGATATCCTGTGGATACCATTGAGCTTGTTGAAGCTCATGGAACTGGAACACCTGTGGGAGATCAAGTTGAAGTGGAGGCACTCAAAGAGGCCTTTTTAAATTTAGGTGCAGAAAGAAAAAATTATTGTGGTATAGGTTCTGTTAAATCAAACATTGGACATTTAAGGTATGCTTCAGGAGCTCCAGGAATGATAAAGGGTTGTATGGCTCTTTACAATAAAATTCTTCCTCCAACTGCAAATGTTCAGGAGGTAAACCCTAAGCTTAGAATTGAAGATTCTCCATTTTACATACTTAATGAGTCAAAAAAGTGGGAGCAAAAGAGCTGGCATCCAAGACGGGCAAATGTCAGTGCCTATGGGTTTGGGGGAGCTGATTTTCATATTTGTATGGAAGAATTTAGACCAGAATTTGTGAAAAAGTCATATGCTTTTCAAGTAAAAAGTGATGATAATACTAGTTCAATACATCAAAATGAACCTAGAAAATTATCAGAAGTGGTATTGTTTTCAGGCAATACAGTTGAAAGTATAAAGGATTGCTATTTTAAATTTATAGATATAATAAAACAGGGAAATAAGTCTATAGAAGAGACTGTATTAATAAACAACTCTTCAAATTGTGCTAAAGATAAGTATAGATTGGCTATTGTCTTTGATTTCTTAGAAGAATTAAAAGATAAATGGAGTTATTTTGAAAAATGCATGGAAAATAAAGAGTTTTATTCTATGAGTAAAAGAGGAATTTACTTTAAGGAAGGAAAAATCATAAGTTCTGATGAAATGGCATGGATGTTTCCAGGACAGGCATCTCAATATCCTAATATGTTAAAGCAGCTATATGAAAATTATACCTGTGTTGAGTCGTTATACACTCAGGCTGATGCTTTGTGGAGAGGAAAATATGACTATGACATTACCTCTTTTATATTTAGAGAAGATGAAGAAGTATTAGAAGAAGTTTTAAAAGATACAAAAAACACTCATCCTACAATGTTTTTAAGTAATATAGGAATGTATAAGTTGTTAATTGAGTCTGGAATAAGAGCAGATTATATGATAGGACACAGCTTAGGTGAAATAACAGCTCTTTTTGCAAGTGGAATGCTGAATTTGAGAGAGGCTTTGAATCTTGTTGGGGAGAGAGGCTTTTCATTTGACGCCATACCAGAAAAAGACAGAGGAATTTTAATGGGTGTAAAGGAAGATAGGTCAAAACTTGAGAGTATTATAGAAAATGAAGGATTTAATGTAAGTATATCCAACATAAATTCTCCTGAGCAAACTGTCATAGGTGGACAGGCTGAAGAAATAGAAAAAGCATCAAAATACTTAAAAGGTATGAATATTTATAATAAAGTGCTAAATGTCTCACACGGATTTCATACAGCATTAATGAATGAGGCAGCAGAGAGTTTTTATAATAAAATTAAAGACTTTGATTTCTATAGTCCAAAAGAGAAGGTTATGTCATGTCATTTAAATAAATTTTACCCAGATAGAAGGGGAGAACTAAAGGATATACCTGATATTTTAAAAGAGCAAATAATTTCAAAAGTAAATTTTAAGGATGCGATTTTATCACTTTATGATAAAGGGGTAAGAGTATTTATTGAATCAGGTCCTTCAACAGTTCTTACAAACCTTGTGAAGAATATTTTAAGGGATAAAGATGTTATAGTTTTATCCTCAAATAAAAGAGGAGAAAGTGACGTAAAAACTTATAAAAAGCTTTTAGGACAGCTTTTTACTTTAGGTGTTGATGTTACACATGTTCCGTCAAGAGAAAATTTAAAAAGCAATTGTTGCAATGATTCTATAAAAGTGGACAATGAGATTAAAACAATTAAAAAAACAAGTGTATTAAAAGAAAATATTGTTTACAGTGGAGTTTCAGTAGGCTTGCCTGGAACTTTTAAAAAGGCTTTTTCAAATGATAATTTTAATCACATCTTTGAAGGAAGAAATTTTATTGAAAAGCTCACTGATGATGAAATGGAAAGTCTTTTGGATTTAAATATAACAAGGCTTGTAAAAAATGAACAAAAAGTTGTATTTAAAAAACTATCTTTAATTAATGAAGTTATTCAAATAGCAGGTAAGTTTGGTGAATTTGATATGTTAAATGACTATCAAATTGATGAAAAAACGTTAAGTCAGATGACTTTGGATGTTTGTGCAGGAGTAGCTGCAGGGTACGAAGCATTAAAAGATGCTAAAATACCTCTTATGAGAGAAAAGATTTTTACATCTTCTGGCTCTAGTTTAGAAGGAAGACTGGTTCTTCCTAAAGAGATGCAAAGGGATACGGGAATAATATATGCCTGTGGTTTTCCTGCATTTGAACCCTTCATATGTGAAGTGTCAAAGTATATTGCAAGCAAATTTGGAAGCAAAACAAGAAGGGATTTAATAGATTTTTATCAGGAAGTAATTTCAAAAATAAAAGATGATGGAACAAGAAAGATTTTATCTGACTGGTTTAATTTTCACTACTCAAAATTATTAAACAATTCTGGTGAGGAAGATATTTATGAGTTCAATCATGAGTTTTTAATTCAAATTTCCTCTCTGGCAAACAACAGGCTTGCTCAGTTTATTGGAGCTATGGGACCAAATTTTCATATAAGAGCTGCATGTTCTTCCACTGCATCTGCAGTAACGGTTGCAGAGGACTTAATAAGAGGGGGACACGCTAAAAGAATGATAGTGGTAGGTGCCGATAATGCAAGTTCAAAAAAATTGTTGCCATGGATAGGGGGAAGCTTCTTAAGTATGGGAGCGGCCTCAGATTCTGACGATGTGTTTGAAAGCTCTGTGCCTTTTGACAACAGAAGAAATGGAATGATAATTGGAGCTGGAGCTGTAGGACTTGTAATGGAAAAAGAAGAAGATGTAGGTAAAAGAGGTATGAATGGGATTTGTCGTATTTTAGGAACCCATATGTTTAACGCTGCAGGACATCAGGTAAAAATAGAAAGTAAAAAGTACTGTGATGAATTAGATAGATTTATTTCAAAAATGGAGAAAGAACATGGATTTAATAGAATTGAAAATGCAAAAGAGACAGTATATTTTTCCCATGAGACATGTTCGCCTAAAAAAGGTGGTTGTGCTGAAGCTGAAAAGATGGTACTTGAAAAAGTGTTTAAAGAAAAGTATGGAGAAATAAAAATTGTAAATACAAAAGCAATGACAGGACACACAATGGGAGCGTCTTTAGAAGAGGCTGTTGCTGCAAAAGCACTTTTAAAACAGGAGATACCTCCTGTGGCAAACTTTAAGAATGTGGATCCTTCTCTAGAAGGACTTAATATATCCAGTGGAGGACGGCACAATTTTAAATATGCTTTAAGAATGGTAATCGGTTATGGAGGACAGGGAAATTTTCATCTTTTAGAGAAAATATCTTCTGAAGATGCCAGAATTTTTGACAGTGGTATTTATGATAACTGGCTTAGAGAAGTTTCCGGTTTTAAAAATGCACGATTAAAAAATCAGGGAAGAATTCTTGTTGCAGAAGGAGATGCAAATGAAGAAATATCAAAAAATAGTTCTCAAAAAACTGATTTTGATGAGAGCGTTAAAAAAGATGATAAATTAAATAGAGAATCAGAAAAAGAGCAGCCTTCTAAAGTTAAATCTGAAAGCAGTTATTTATCAGATGTACTTGGCATTATATCAGAGGTAACAAAATATCCAACAGAAATGCTTGAAAAGGACATGGAGATGGAAGCGGACTTAGGTATAGACACAGTTAAACAGGCTACCATATTTTCACTTATAGGAGAAAAGTATGGAATGTCAGATGAGGAAAATATAAATATGTCCAGCTATAAAACAATAGGGGATGTTATTGATTTTGTAAAGGATATGCAAAAAGACAGTGGATTACATATGGAAGAAAAAGTAAAAGAGAAAAAAACAGAAATAAAGCAGGAAGCAAAATCAAAGCATGGTGCAGAAGAAGAGGTATTAAAAATTGTATCAGAGGTAACAAAATATCCAGTAGAGATGCTTGAAAAAGACATGGAAATGGAAGCAGACCTTGGCATTGATACAGTTAAACAGGCTACTATATTTTCTATGATAGCAAAAGATTTTAAAATGGATGAAGATGAAGATTTAAATATATCAGAGTACAAAACAATAGGGGATGTTATTGATTTTGTAAAAAATAAATCTGATGTATCGGAAGTAAAAGGTAGAGATATAGACTCAAATAAAAATATAGAGTCAGTCAAAGAAGAAAAGGATTACGAAATTGAAAGAGATCTTAGCCTCCAAGTGCCTGTCTTTGTGGAAGAAAATTTAGGGTCAAAAGATTTTGATTTAAAAGAAAAAAGGATATGGGTTATTGGAGATGAAGAAGAAGTTGTAGGTGAAATATCCAATTATTTTAAAGAGCAGTCAAAACTTGTGGAAGAATTTACATTTGATAGATACAAAGGATCTAAAGAGCTTGAGGATGGTATTTTAAAATTTATGAAAGATAGTGTTGATGTGATAGTTGATTGTAGCCATATAGGCAAAAGTTTTGATATTGACAATATTTCAACAGACAAAGAAGAGGTTTTAAATTTTTTAAATGGTGAAGCAAGATTTTTATTTTATAAAAAGCTTGGAGAAAAGGTTTCACAACCTGAAATAAGAATTGTGTGTGCAGTTTCAATGGATGGATGCCATGGATATTTAAAAGGTGGATGTGAAAATTTAGATCCATTCTTTGGAGCTTTGAGTGGTTTTTACAAAGGTCTTAGAAAAGAGTGGTCAAATTCAAAAGTAAAAATAATAGATGTAGGTGCTGTTGAAAGAGAGGGAGGATTTCAAGAAATTGCATCTAAACTTAAAACTGAGATAGAATGTTCTTCTTTTGACTATGAAATTGGTTATAAGGACAATAAACGTATGGTGCTTAGAATTGATTATCTGGATAAAGTAGAATTACAAAAAGTTAATTACCCTGAAAATATTCACTTTTTAATTTCAGGAGGAGGAAATGGAATTACCTCTGAGATAATAAGGAAATTATCAAAAAAATACAGGGGCAAGTTTACCATTATAGGTCGTACTAAGCTGGAGGATAATATTGAAAGTCTTTCACTGCTTAGCGATGAACAACTGGAAGATAAAAAAATAGAAATAAAAGAACAGTTACAAAAAGAACATTCAAAAGTTACACCTGTAATGGTAAAGGACAAACTTGAAAAGATTAAAAAGGCTATATCAGTGTATAAATTGGTAAATGAGATTAAAAGTGATGGAAACGAGGCTGTGTATATATCCTGTGATGTTAGAAATCATGAACAACTAGAAAAAAATATAAAAAAATCAATTAAAAAGAATGGATCTGTTCATATACTAATTCATGGAGCAGGAATTGAAAGAAGTAAACTTTTAAAAGATAAGAGGGTTGAGGAATTCAAAGATGTTTTCTCTGTAAAGGTTAAAGGTTTTTTAAATCTTTACAGATTGTTAGAGAAAAAAGAGCTAAAAGCAATTATTGGGTTCTCATCCATATCTGGAAGGTTTGGAAATGAAGCACAGTTAGACTATTGTGCAGCCAACAGTTTTATTAATGGGTTTATCTCTTCATTTAAGTCAAAATATCAAAACATCCATGGACTGAGTATAGCTTGGTCTGGGTGGAAAGATTTAGGAATAGCTTGGAGAAACGAATATTTAAAAGAAAACTTTGAAGAAATAGGGCTAAATCTTATCGAGCCAGAAAGAGGAGCTTTAGAGTTTGTTAATCTTTTAGAGGGGAAAACAAGTTCAAATGAGGTTATTGTAAGCAAAGGCCTTGAGTTTATTATGCCAGAAAAGATAGCTTATGAAAATCCTCCCAAAACTTTATTTATTGACTGGATAAGTAAAAGAAATGGTTTAATTGAAAAAGCTTTTAAGGTTTTTTCAGTAAAAAAAGATCCAATTATAAATCAACATAGATTAGGGGAAACACCATTAATGCCAGCAGTTGCGTTTATGGAAATGTTTGCCCAATATCACAGTCTGGTTTTTGGAAGAAAAGATCAGTATTGTTTTAAAAACCTGATACTCTATAAGCCCTGTAAGCTTTTTTATGAAAGACCTCAGGAGATTATTTTAGATGCAAAAAGAGGAGAAGAAAAAGAGGGTTTTAAAGGAGAGATATACACATATTTAGATTCTAAATATGGTATTTCAAAACTTATTAATTTAAATAGTATGGAGATAAGTTCTTCAATTTCAGATTACAGTGATTTACTCAATATAAGGGGTATTGAAAATGAACCTATGGAAGAAGGGTTTACAAGAGCAAATCTTGAAAATTATCATGAAAAGAATCCAAACTCTATAGTGTTAGGTCCCTTATTTATAGATGAAGAGATTGAAAACAATAAGTGTATGAGAAATAGTAAAGGTGCAATGTTCTCTATGACACTTCCAGAGGAAGAAATTAATAATGAAAAATATAATCTAGAGGAATTATTAATTAATCCAGCCTTTATGGATTCAATTTTTCAAGTGTGTGGCGTACATACTGCTTACAATAATGACAGAGTGTTTTTGCCATGGAAAGTAGAAGAAGTTGGGGTTGTACAGGTTCCAAGAGAATACTGTGGATATAAAGTTTACTCAAGGTTAAAAGAAGAGGGGGATGAGTATAAAAAGTATGATGTGATAATGCTAAATCAATATGATGAAGTTTGCTATTATGCAAAAAATGTAGTAATGAGGCAAATTAGCTTATGATATTAAAAGAAACAAAATATTTATTTGAACGGAATGTTGAAAGGTTAAAAAAAAATAGTAGCTTAAATTATGCCTTAGTAGACATGAATGAGAAAATGGAAGTTAATAATGATGAGCATTTATCTTTTCTGTCAAAAAAAGAGATAGAATACTTAAAAGCATTTAAAATTTACAAAAAAAAGATTCAGTGGATATGTGGCAGATATGCAGTGAAAAAAGCCTTTTTTAAATATAAAATTTCAAGGAAGAGTATTGTAGATTTAAGTTGTGTAGATGTTTTGAAAGGGGCAGATTCTGCCCCTTATATCTTGCAGTATCCAAATATAAATGTATCCATTACACACTCATTTCCATATTGTGTTGGTGTAATATCAGAAAGCAAGGTGGGTGTGGATATTGAAAAGTTTTTTACTGTGGAGGATTCTTTAATTGATTTCTTTTTTTCAGACAGAGAAAAGAGTCTTTTGTCTAAAATAACTGACCCACATCAACGCAATGTACAAGCAATAAAATATTGGACCAGAAAAGAAGCAGTTTCTAAATTTTTAAGGCTGGGAATGAAAATGAATTTTAAAGAATTGGACACTGTAGATAATGAATTAAAGATAGGCAATTATAAAATAAGTCTTTTTTCATTTGAATTTTCTGATTGCTGCCTATCTTTAGCAATTCAAATTGGGGACGGTTCTTCGGATTCAATTTGGGGACGGTTCTTGAATTGAATTACTAAAGATAACACCTTAATTAACATTGAAATATGGATAATAAAATGGTAACGTATGACTATAAGCTTGTAAATTGTAAAAGAACAGTTTTGTTTTATTAATTATCTAAAACTAAAAAGTGAGGTGTAGGCATGAGAAAACATTATAAATATGTTGCCATAGTTACTATAGCTCTTTTTCTTATTGCACCATTAGGTTGTGAACCCATAAACCAGCCTGATGATGTTAACACTTCTTCAGAGATTGAAAATGAAATTCCTGAATGGGAAGACAAAGAAGGTACTAATCAGAAACAGCATGAAGAAGTTAGTCCAACAGGAGAAACCATTCCAACAGAAGAAGTTCAGTTAGAAGAGCCACAGACCATTACAATAACTGCGGTGGGGGACATAATGTGTCATAATTCCAATTTGGAGAGTGCATTTAATCCTGAGACAGGCAAATATGATTTCACTAAGGCTTTTGAACATGTTAAGGAATACATAGAACATGGAGATTTAGCCATTGCAAATCTTGAAACGGTTACGGCAGGGGAAGAAGAAAAGTACACAAGCTTCCCCTATTTTAACACTCCTGATTCTATACTGGAAGCATTAAAATATGCAGGGTTTGATGTGCTTGTTACTGCAAATAATCATGCCCTAGACAGAAAGAAAGATGGGGTTTTAAGAACGATAGAAAAGATAAATGAAAATGGTATGATACATGTAGGAACCTTGGCAAAACCAGAGGATGAAAGATTTATAACTGTTGACGTTAAAGGATTTAAAGTTAGTATTATTGCGTATTCTTACAGTTGTAACGGAAATTCCCCTTTTCTAAGTGAGGAAGAACGCAAATATATGCTAAATTTAATAGATGAAGAAAAAATAAAGGAAGATATTAAAAGTGCTAAGGAAATTGATTCTGATGTTATAATTGCTTACATGCATTGGGGGAATGAATATCATAGGACGCCAAATGTCCATCAGGAGGAATTAGCAAGCAAGATATTCGACTGGGGAGCTGACATTATATTGGGGACTCACCCTCATGTTATTCAAAAATCAGAGGTGCTGGAAGTTGAGGGTAAAGACAGGTATATTATATATTCAATGGGCAATTTTATATCAAATTTTCGCAGGGAGGATCAGGCAGAAAGACCAAACAAAATATATACAGAAGATGGGGTTATTGTTCGTATCACTTTAGAAAAACGTAATGAAAATGGAGAAGAGCAAACTATAATAAAAAGTGTGAAGCATATTCCCACATGGGTTGACAAGTTTTATGAAAATGGCAGATCAGTTCATAAAATACTTCCAGTTTTAAAGGAGAATATGGAAAAAAACTTTATCAACGATAATAACAGAGAAAAAGCTTCTGATTCATATGATCACACAATGGAACTAATGACTCAATTTGGGGACTGACTCAAATAGGGGGACTCAAATAGGGGACTCAAATAGGGGACGGTTCTTGAATTGAATTTTTGTAAAAATTCAATTCAAGAACCGTCCCCTATTTGAATGATTAACCGTCCCCTATTTGAATGATTAACCGTCCCCTATTTGAATGATTAACCGTCCCCTATTTGAATGATTAACCGTCCCCTATTTGAATGATTAAAAATAAAATAGGTGGGTATACTACTTTTATTAAATACTATATGAACTTTGTTAAAAAATTAATTATTTTTTTGATATAGGTATTGAAAATCAAAAAGAAATAATATAAAATATTCATGGTGTATTATATATTTGCAGTTTATGAATATATTTTTGCATTTATGCTACCATGTAGCTTATAATAAGTACTAATAATTACATAGGAGGAATAAATTATGGCAGTAAAAGTTGGAATTAATGGTTTTGGTCGTATAGGACGTTTGGTTTTCAGAGCTTCTATCGACAATCCAGATGTTGAGGTTGTTGGTATCAATGACCCATTTATTGATCTTGATTACATGAAGTATATGTTAAAGTATGACACTGTACATGGTCAATTTAAAGGTGAAATTTCAGTTGATAACGATAAGTTAGTTGTTAACGGAAAGAAAATAAGTGTTTATGGAAGTAAAGATCCAGCAGAAATCCCATGGAGTAAATGTGGAGCAGAGTATGTAGTAGAATCAACAGGTGTATTTAAAACAATTGACACAGCATCAGCTCATATAAAAGCTGGAGCTAAAAAAGTTGTTATCAGTGCTCCATCAGCAGATGCTCCAATGTTTGTTATGGGAGTTAACAATGAAAAATATACAAAGGATATGACTGTTGTATCTAATGCTTCATGTACAACAAACTGTTTAGCACCTATTGCTAAAGTAATGCATGACAATTTTGGTATAGTTGAAGGTTTAATGACAACTGTACACGCTACAACTGCTACACAAAAGACAGTTGATGGTCCTTCACAGAAAGACTGGAGAGGTGGACGTGCAGCAGCAGGGAATATTATTCCTTCATCCACTGGTGCAGCAAAGGCTGTTGGTAAGGTTATTCCTGAATTAAATGGAAAACTTACAGGAATGGCTTTTAGAGTACCAACTCTTGATGTGTCTGTTGTAGACTTGACTTGCCGTTTAGAAAAAGCAGCTAGTTACGATGATATTAAAGCAGCAGTTAAGAAAGCTTCAGATAATGAATTAAATGGTATATTAGGATATACTGAAGATGATGTAGTATCATCAGATTTTATTGGTGAGGCACAGACTTCAGTATTTGATGCTAAAGCGGGTATAGCTTTAAATGATAACTTTGTTAAGCTTGTCGCATGGTATGACAATGAATGGGGTTATTCAAGTAAAGTTGTTGACCTTGTTGCTTATATGGCTTCAGTTGATGCAAAGTAATTGATTTAGACTTATAAGATTGCATTAAAAGGTTCGGTTATATAACCGAGCCTTTTTAAAAATAAATGTGGTAAAATATACATATTTTAAGTTTGATGTTATCAAAAATTAAGGGGATATAAAATTACAGTATGTTAAGGAGAGTGAACTTATGGGAATGATGAATAAAAAAACTATTGAAGATATAGATGTTAAAGGCAAAAAAGTTATTGTAAGAGTTGATTTTAATGTGCCTTTAGATGAAAACAAAAAAATCACAGATGACAAGAGAATTGTTGGTGCACTTCCTACCATCAAATACTTGGTTGACAATGGTGCAAAAACAATACTTGTGTCACATTTGGGAAGACCTAAAAATGGCTTTGAAGACAAATTCAGTATGAAGCCGACGGCTGACAGATTAGGAGAGCTTTTAGGAAAAGAAATAATAATGGCTAAAGATGTAATTGGAGAAGATGCAAAAGAAAAGGCAGCTTCTTTAAAAGAAGGTGAAGTTCTTATACTTGAAAATGTAAGATTTCATAAAGAAGAAACTAAAAATGATGCTGCTTTTGCTAAAGAATTGGCAAGTATGGCAGAAATATATGTAAACGATGCATTTGGAACTGCTCATAGAGCACATGCTTCAACAGCAGGTCTTGCAGATAATCTTCCGGCAGCTTGTGGATATCTTATAAAGAAAGAAATTGACTTTATGGGAAAAGCTCTTTCAAATCCAGAAAGGCCTTTTGTAGCAATATTAGGTGGAGCTAAAGTATCAGATAAAATAGCTGTTATAGAAAATCTTATTGAAAAAGTAGATACTCTTATAATTGGTGGGGGAATGGCGTATACATTCTTTAAAGCTAAAGGATATGGAGTAGGTACTTCCATATGTGAAGACGATAAAGTTGAATTGGCTAAAAGTTTATTGGAAAAGGCAGAGAAAAAAGGTGTTAAAATGCTACTTCCAGTAGACAACGTTATAGCAACTGAATTTAAAAATGATTCAGAAAGCCAGGTAGTTGAGTCAAGTAAAATTCCTGATGGTTGGATGGGTATGGATATAGGCCCTAAGACTATAGAATTATTTTCAAATGAATTAAAAAATGCAAAAGTAACTGTTTGGAATGGACCTATGGGAGTTTTTGAATTTCCTAATTTTGCAAATGGATCAAAAGCAATTGCAAAGGCAGTTGCAGAGTCAGGTGCAACTTCTATTATTGGCGGCGGTGATTCAGCAGCAGCTGTTGAGCAACTTGGTTATGCCGATAAAATAACTCATATATCTACTGGAGGAGGAGCTTCTTTAGAGTTCCTTGAAGGAAAGGTACTTCCAGGAATAGATGTTTTAATGGACAAATAAGGGGGAAAATATAGTGAGTAGAAAAAAGATTGCAGCAGGAAACTGGAAAATGAACAAAACAGCTAAAGAAGCAGTTGAATTTGTTCAGGATTTAAAAGAAAAAGTTGCGGGTGCTGATACGGAAGTTGTTGCAGGGGTGCCTTTCGTGTGTATTCCATTAGTTAAAAAAACTGTTGAAGGTTCAAATATAAAAGTGGCAGCACAAAATATGCATTGGGAAGAAAATGGGGCTTTTACAGGTGAAGTATCCGGTCCTATGTTAGCTGATTTGGAAGTGGACTATGTTATAATAGGGCACTCTGAAAGAAGGCAGTACTTTGCAGAAACTGATGAGACAGTAAACAAAAAAGCTCACGCAGCGTTTAAATATGGACTAAAGCCTATTATTTGTGTTGGAGAGTCATTGACACAAAGAGAGCAGGGCATAACTTCTGAGTTGGTAAGATATCAAGTAAAAATAGCTCTTTTAGGTCTTAGTGCAGATCAAGTTAAAGAAACTGTTATAGCTTACGAACCTATATGGGCTATTGGAACAGGTAAGACAGCTACAAGCCAGCAGGCACAGGAAGTTTGTGCTGTAATAAGAAAAGTTGTAGAGGAACTTTATGGAAAAGACGTGGCAGAGGCTGTTAGAATACAGTATGGTGGAAGTGTCAAGGCTGCAAATGCAGCAGAACTTTTCAATATGCCTGATATAGATGGAGGACTTGTAGGTGGTGCAAGCCTCAAGCTAGACGAGTTTGAAAAAATAGTTAATTACAATAAATAGTAATGAAACATATGTTAATATTTTAAACCCCCTTTTAATTGACATAAGGGGGTTTAAATTTTGAAATCTTGTTTTTTCAACTATGAAAAGAAAGGAAGGTTATAGTATGAAAGATAAATTGGTTGCGTTAATTATTTTAGATGGTTTTGGATTAAATCCAAAAGATGATGGAAATGCTATAAAAGCTGCCAACAAACCTAACATTGACAGGCTTATGAAAGAGTATCCCAACACCGTTATTAAGACAAGTGGAATGGATGTAGGACTTCCTGATGGACAGATGGGTAACTCGGAAGTAGGGCATACAAATATTGGGGCAGGAAGAATTGTATATCAGGAACTTACCCGTATCACAAAATCTATTAAAGACGGCGATTTCTTTGAAAAGAAAGAGTTTATTGATGCTATAGAAAATTGCAAAAAACACAATTCCAAGCTTCATTTGTTTGGTCTTTTATCTGATGGAGGTGTACATAGCCATAATACCCATTTGTATGGATTATTGGAATTGGCTAAGAAAAAAAATCTCAACGATGTATATGTGCACTGTTTCTTTGATGGAAGAGATGTGCCGCCAGACAGTGCAAAGGGATATGTTGAAGAATTAGAGGAAAAGCTAAAAGAAATAGGTGTAGGTAAAATTGCTTCTGTAATGGGAAGGTACTATGCAATGGACAGAGATAACAGATGGGAAAGAGTTCAGCTTGCCTATGATGCTATGGTACTATCTAAAGGGTTAGAGGCTCAAAGTTCAGTTGAAGCTGTTGAAGAGTCATATAAACGTGAAGAATATGATGAATTTGTAAAGCCTACTGTAATTAAAGACAATGATACTCCTGTAGCAGCTATAGGCGAAAATGACTCAATCATATTTTTTAATTTCAGACCTGATAGGGCAAGAGAAATAACAAGAACATTTACAGATGCTGATTTTAAAGGCTTTGAAAGAGAAAAAGGATATTTTCCTGTACACTTTGTATGTATGACACAGTATGATAAAACTTTTGAAAATGTGCAGGTGGCATTTAAGCCAGAAAGCCTTAAAAATACTTTTGGAGAGTACATCAGTAAGTTAGGTTATAAGCAGCTTAGAATTGCAGAAACTGAAAAATATGCACATGTAACATTCTTCTTTAATGGAGGAGTGGAAGCTGTGTATGAGGGAGAAGACAGAGCTTTAATACCATCTCCTAAAGTTGCAACTTATGATATGCAGCCTGAAATGAGTGCATATGAAGTAACTGATGAGGTTGTAAAGAGAATAGATAAAAAAGCTTATGATGTAATAGTATTAAACTATGCAAATCCTGATATGGTTGGACATACAGGTGATTTTGATGCAGCTAAATCTGCTATAGAAGCTATTGATGAGTGTCTTGGAAGAGTTATACCTGCAATACTAAATCAGGGTGGGGTAGCGTTAATTACTGCAGACCATGGTAACTCTGAGCAAATGAAGGATTACCATAGTGGAGGTGCTTTTACAGCACATACAACAAATCCTGTTCCCTTAATTGCAATAGGTTTAGGTGATGCTTCTCTAAAAGAAGGTCGATTAGCAGATCTTGCTCCTACAATGCTTGATATTATGGGCGTTGACAAACCTAACGAAATGACAGGAGAGTCTATAGTGAAAAAGTAAACTGTTAGCTTAAGTTAAATATATGGAACTCGGGTGGAGTATAATCTCCACCTGAGGGTTATAATAGGCTAAAATGTGGTTTCCAAAATAATTATTTATATCTAGACTCATTAATTATTACTTAAAGAGACAATTTATTAAACTAATACTGCTTGTTAATTACATAATTATTCAAATCTTTGGTAAACACGTGAATGTTAATCATATTCTAAAGCCCTAATATTTAGCATTGGCGTATATCAATAATCAAGCAAAATATCGCCCAAGGTATCGGCTGATTCATAGGATTTTAAGAATTCATTTGTTTTTTCCTTCATAGAAAGAATAATATTCACCCAATAATCATCTTTTATTCCGTTTTTGTGATACTTAGCAGTACTGCTTGTTCTTACACCTCCTTTATCTGGATAAAGCACATCACCAAGGTGTTCTAAAAAGGACTGTTTCCACAATTCATTTACAGATTGAATTATTAATATTTTTTCTAATTGGGATTGATTCAAAGGATATTCTTTTGAGTCATCTGTCTCTAAAAGCCATGCTTGATAGTTTTTATAACCATCCTCTTGAGATAAGCTTTTGGCAAATAAAATAAAAAAATTCCCAATACTTTCAGGATTTCTAAAAAAAGAATCATCAATATCGTCTATGCGATTTAAGGTATTTAAAGCTAATTTATCGTATTTATGAATTTTCCTAGATATAGCAGAATTATACCTTAACAATTGTTCCAACTGATAGATTGAAATGGTTTCGGATTCTATAATATCACTGTACATTTCTCTATTGTATTGTATTGGTGAATGTATCCTTGAAGAAAAATCAGTAAATGTAGTAGATGATAAATAACTTATGTATTTTTGGTTTTCTTTGTATTGGTAATACAAGGTGCTAGATAAAGCAATAAATAATAAAAATATGACTACTACCACTATTTTTTGTCTCATTGTTTTAACCTCTAAATTATAAAAAAATTACATATACTATTATATTAAATAATAGTATAGTTATCAAACTAACAATAGAGAACAAAGGAACAAAAGCTAAAATAGATTTTGTTCCTTTGCTTAATAGTGCTTTTTTGAAATTAAATGAACTTGCTTTGGGTGTTAAGGATACCTCTAATTACGTAAAAAGCGTATACTTTAGCCATGGCAAACTTTTTATGTAATTATTTATTCAAAAAAGCATTAAAAGATAACTATACAATGGACACTAATATATAGTTATCAAACCTTTCTGTTTAATATTATATATATATAATATTTGCCAATAGTTAAAGAGAAAAATTTTTGTTTAGTAGGCATTTTTTATTTTTAAAAGCTTAAAAATGTTGCTTATCAAGCAAATAACTTGTTTTTAAAGTTAATTTCTTGCTTGATTTTTCAAGGTGCGACAACTTGAGATATAGATTAATTCATTCTAATATCTAAATTATTTTCAGATATGAAAACAATATAATTTTGGAACATAAATAATTATGAGGCGTATAAAACTATTGAGAGAAGAATTACAGTAAAACCTTATGTATTGTTTTTTAAAATGTTTATGGGAGGGTATAGGTATGAAAATTAGGAATCTATTTGCTTTGATTATGTGTGTTGTAATATTATGTACGTCTCTAACTACTATAATGACGGTAGTTAATGCAAGTGCAAGTGCACCTGAAGGATGGAGGGATCTTCCAGACTTTTATGTATTTAAAGACAATGTCAGCGGGTGGTCTGGGTCTGGTGCAGATGAATTGGAAACTGTAAATGGTAATTTACCTGTTGATTCTGAAGTAACATATGAAAATTTACCTTCTTTGAGATTTAATCTTACAAGTACGCTTACATCTGGGTGGATGACGGTGATACTTACATTGGCAGAATGGAATAGCCATGATGTATCTCGCTATGTTCCAAATGGACATCTAGAATTTTATGTAAAAGGCGAAAATGGAGGAGAAGAGTTTTTAATTGGTGCAATTGATAATGTGACCGAGCGTTCATCTGGAGTAGAGAATAGAATAACAAAACCAATAACAGATTACTGCACAGTTACTACTGAGTGGCAACACGTAAAGATACCTTTAAAGGATATTTTAGATCCATCACTGGATATGGATCCATACAATGCAAAGGCTATCGTCTTGGACAGAGTGGGTGAGGAGCCATTTTGTGTTTGGATAAATCAACTTAAATTAACATCTCCTGACAAAGAAAATGCATTTCCTGCTATTAAAGTAAATCAAGTAGGTTTTTTGGAATCTTCTGAAAAATATGCCTTTGTTACAGGATTCCAGGATGATTTTAATGCTACTGTGGGAACAGAGTTTCAAGTAAAGAGGGTTTCTGACAACTCAGTTGCTTATAGTGGTCAATTGGATCTAGTTACAGAGTATGACGAATATGATTCTGGAGAAAAGGTTTTAAAAGCTATATTTACGGATCTAGAAGAATCTGGTCTTTATTACATTACAGTTAGTGCAGATGGCATAGATAATTCTCCTAGATTTAAGATAGGAAATGACATTTATGAGAATCTATTGACTGATGCAACAAGATACTTTTATTATCAACGTGCAAATATAGACCTAGTGGCTCCCTATTGCACAGATTACCCTAGAGAAGATAGAACACCTCAGGATTTTAATTGTCCTTTTGCCTCTGATTCTTCTATTACAAAAGATGTATCAAAGGGATGGTATGATGCAGGTGATCCTAATAAGTATGTAAGTACTGGAGCGGAGGCGATATCTACTCTATTGTGGGCTTATGAAATGTTCCCTGAGGTATTTTCTGATAATCAGAATAATATTCCTGAAAGCGGAAATGGTGTTCCTGATATACTTGACGAGGTAAGGTGGGAGCTTGAGTGGATTTTAAAAATGCAAGATTCAATAAGCGGTGGTTTCTACCCACGGGTCACATTTACAGATAACTTTACAAGTGGCGAAAGAGTTATAATGGATAAACAAGGTGATACTACAAATATAAGATCTACAGTCGATACTGCAAGTGCAGTTGCAGTTTTAGCTCATGCTTCAATAATATATGAAAAATATGATTCAGTGTTTGCTCAAAAATGCTTAGATGCTGCTAAGGAAGGATGGCAGTTTCTTCTTGAAAATCCCGATAATATTAGCTCTCCAGATGGACCTTATACCACAGATTCTGATGAATGTGAAAGGTTTTGGGCTGCTGGATCTATGTATAGAGTTACTGATGATTCAAGTTATAATGATTACATAGAGGCAAATTATATGAATGCAGCTAGTACTTTAGAGGGTACAAGCGGGGATTGGTCTATTCCGTGGAATAATGGATTTTTTCATTACATGAAATCTCAAAACCCCAGTAGTGAAATTGAGATTTGGTACAGGGATAAATTTGCTACATGGACAAACAATACAATAAACAGGTACAAAAACAACCCATGGGGTAATGTGATTCAATACGGTAATTATTACTGGGGTAGCAACAGTATAATACTCGGTTTGCCGAGGGAAGCTTTGATTGGTTCTGTAATTCTTGGAACAAACAACGATGACATTAAAAGGATGGCATTTTCTTCATTAAACTGGATATTAGGAGCAAATCCTATGAGAAAGAGTTTTGTATCTGGATATGGAGATGATTCTATTAAAGAAATATTTGCTACATGGAGTGAAGATGGACTACCAGGTATTCCCAAGGGGATTATGCCAGGAGGTCCTAATAAATATGAAGGTGAAGGATTATCAATATTCCCAGCCAAATGTTATCTAGATAGTGCTTCTAACTTTACCACAAATGAGCACACTATTGCTTGGAATGCTCTTCTTGTGTTTATGGTTGCATTTGCTGACAGTATAGAAACTTCGCAAAATAATCAATTAGTTGGAGATTTGAATGGTGATGGTAAAGTTGATTCTACAGACTATACCCTAATGAAAAGATATATTTTACGGATAACATTGGATCTTCCTGTAAAGGATGAGTTGATAGTTGCTGATTTAAACCGTGATGGAATAATTGACTCTACCGACTGTGCAATTCTAAAAAGATACCTACTTGAACAAATACAAGAACTTCCTCATACAAACTAAAGAATATATAAAAAGTGATTTTTGTATTTAGTTTATAGTTTTTTGTGTAATGCTGCCCACTAAGGGGCAGCATTATTTTATGTGTGCCTATCATAAGAGATAAAATCTTGGTTTCAAAATTCTTAAGAAATTTTATGGAACTTTTCAAGAATACAAACGTAAATGTATTATGAGGGGTTGTACTATATAGATATATGACCATAATTTTTTAAGCATTTAAAGACTACTTAAAAAATTAAGTATATAATAAAACATTGCGATATATATTAAGGATTTAAATTATGTACAAGCAAAAAACTTGAGAGGCAGGTGTGAGTATTTGGAGATTACTGATTTTCAGGATGCTGGATGTTTCGATAAACGTAATAAATTATTAAATCTAATAGATATACATAAAAATCAGATTTACAAATTGTGCTGTCAACTTACTAATAACAGGTTTGATGCTGAGGATCTTTTTCAGGACATATGGGTAAGAGTTGTAAGGAACCTTGATTGTTATAATGAAAACAAATCTTTTGATACATGGCTTTATACTATTACTATTAACTTATATAGAGATAGATATAGAAAACAAAAACGATGGCTAAATATAATAAAAGATTTTTTTACAAATGAAAAAAAGGAAAGTGTGTTTTCAAATGTTCCTGAAAGCAAATTCCATCCAGAAACACATTTGATAGATGAAGAGTCAACAAAAGAACTAGAGAAATTTGTGAGTGGCTTGCCAGACACTTATAGAATACCAATTATTTTATATTATTATAAGGAAATGAACTATAATCAGATATCAAGAGTATTGGATATTCCTTTAGGCACAGTGAAATCCCGTTTAAACAGAGGAATACGGAAACTAAAAGAATTGATGGAGAAAGGAGGATATAGTTATGAATCATGAAAAACTAGAAAAACTACTAAAGAAAATCAATTCGAAAGAAATATTGCCTTCTGAGGAGCTAGTTGTTTGTACTAAGGAAAAGGTTCTTGAAGAACTAGACTTAATAGATAATAGAAAAGCAGGAAGAATGTTTAAAAAAGCTACTCATAAAAAAACGATTATTAAGTTTGTACAGTTTTTAACGGTTGCAAGTTCTATTTTTATTTTAATATTTTTATTACATAGTGTTATTCCTGACGAGGACATATATGCATATATAGATGTAGATATTAATCCAAGCTTTGAAATGATAGTTGACTCAAATAATATAGTAATAAAAACAATGTCGTTTAATGACAATGCAAAAGAATTTTTAAAAAACTTAAACATTAAGAATAAGTCTTTAGATAGAGCTATGGAAGAAATTTTAGAAAAGTCAATTAACATGGATTTAATTAGTTATAAATCAAATGAGGTTATTATTACAGCTTGTTTAGCAGAAAGATATGTAAATGAAAAAAAAGAGGAAAAAAATTTAAAAAGAATTTTAGATAATTTGAAAACATGGACATCAAAATACCAAGATTCTCAAATTAACTTCCATACTATAATGGTTTCATCTGAAGTTTATAAAAATGCTAGACAAAACAATATTTCTATGTCAAAGTATGTGTTGTTTGAAGAGTTGGAAAAAAGAGGGCTTAACTATAATATTGAAGATATAAAAAGTAAGGATATAACGTACATGATAAACAAATTGACCAAAAGAGGAGAAGACAACACAAAAGAAAAAATCAAACCTACAGCTTCTTTTAGTTATACACCTAAGGAAGTGACAATAGGTGATATTGTGAATTTTGATGCGACAAATTCACATGATTTTGATGGAGATATTATACAATATTCGTGGGATTTTGGAGACGGAGTTAACGGATTTGGGGAAGTTGTAGCACACAAATATACAGAACCTGGAGATTATTTAGTAAAATTAAGTGTTACTAACAAATTAGGGCTAACAACTACTTATAAAAAAAAGGTTACTGTTAAACTTTGTTCAAGTAACAATGTCAAAATTAACTGGGAAGATGGTAGTACTGAAGGGTTTATAACAAATAATAATTTATCTAGTATATCTAACACAACAAAAAAATATTATGATGGAAATAGATCTTTAAAATGGGATATAACAGCTTCTGAAAGTGAAACATTGGGTATAGGAAAAGATTTGTATACTATCATACCATCTGGTTCAAAGGTGACTTTTAGGATATGGGTACCATCAGGGGCTCCAATAAGAGCTATACAACCATATGTTATGCCTTTTGAAGGTGATTATGAAAACATAAAGTGGTATTCATCATGGAAAAGATATGGAAATATAAAAAAAGATGCATGGAATGAATTTACTATTAATCTGCCGACGGATTTAGATATGACTTTAGAACAACAAATAGGTATTCAGTGTGTGACAATAGGAGAAGGAAGTTTTAGCATATATATTGACCTGATTGAGTGGTGATATAATGTAAATTTTGTATATGTTAATTCTGATATATATTCATAGAGATATTGAAGAGATTGTAGGTGGATTGTTAATTTACACATTTCTACTTACAGTCTCCTTTTTAAAAAAAATGATGCTTCAGCCGTGAGCAAAGGGTTTTGAAGTTGAATTTTTTCATAACATCGCATATAATATTATTTAATAAAGAGAATATTTTGAAAAGTAGAATTATTTATAAGGGGAAGTCATTATGGAGAAAAAAGTTTACTCGCTTAATAAAAAAGGTGTAGAAGATTCCGATTTATACTATGAAGATATAAAAGGATTTACTGATGAGGTAATTGAGAAAGTCAGCTTTTATATTGATGAATTACCCATGAGAGTCTATGAAAAGCACAATACTACAAGAGAAGAAAGCATCCTAGAATTCTTAATTCTAGGGGTGTTATGGAATGAATATGGAAAAAACGCAGTAATTCTTAAAAAATCACCTACAAAAATTCTTGAGTTTCTTTCTAAACTTCGTAATAAATCAAACAAAATAAAGCCTGGGGTTGATTTTTTGAGAGGTATCATGTCAACTGCTTTTCTAATAAAAAAAGATAGGATTAATGTTTTAAAACCAAGTAGCCATAGTATGAATAAACTAATTGATTGGCTAAGAGCATCTGGAGAATTTAATCAGGAGGTAAAAAGATTAGAAAAATGCCGTGTTTATTTGTCTCAGATTTCCACTAAAGAAATGATAGAAATTATTGAAAAATCCATTGCTTTTGCTTCTTGGTTTGAAACGAGAAGTAAAGAGGCATTGGGGAAATACACCTATAATGTTGAAAAGTTTTTAAAAGGATCTCATGGAAAACATTATTGGCATGAAGATGTAATCTTTTGTGGCAGGGGAAGAGTTGAGTATCATTTAAACATGGTTGGAGCAGAGATGATGAACAGAGCTTTTAATAAAGAGTTTTTAAATACTAGATATAAAGTTTTAGTTTTACCTGCCTGCATGTGTCTTAATTTAAAATCAGGATGTAAAACAAAAAAGACTGACAAAGGATATTTTTGCACCGGGTGTAGCTCAAGATGTAGCGTAAACTACCTGACCAAAATGGGGAATCAATATGGTTTTAAAGTCCTAGTCATTCCACATCAATCTTCACTATCTAATCATAATAAAAGAGATATTTTTCTAAAAGAGGACACAGGAGTCATTGGAGTTGCCTGTGTGCTAAACTTAATTTCAGGAGGATGGATGCTAAGAGAAAGAGGCGTTTTTCCACAATGTGTATTGCTAAATTATTGCGGATGTAAAAAACATTGGCATAAAAAGGGCGTGCCTACAAATATTGATAATAATCAGCTAAAAAAAATTCTTAGCATATGTATTCCGTCTGGTTAAAAGAACTTATAGTATATGCAACTTAGGTATATGTAAGAGCTTTTATTGTTATAAGAAAAAATGAACTTTTTACAGAAATATATCGTCTAAATTATATCTTTTATCGAATTCATTGAACTAAAGTTTTTGGAAGGGGCAAGTTAATGATGGAGGGATATAATTATACAGAAATAGGAATGCTGGCTGGAACTGCAATTGGAGGAATGCTTGCAGTAACAGAATTTATAATTTGGAATAGTTTTTCACCTGTAATGTGTGTTGTTTTTGGAGTATGTTTAGGAATTCTTACAGGCAGGTTTATCGATAAAAGATTTATAAAATGATTTAACTTTTATTTACAAGATAAAATTCTTTGGTAATTTTCAGATATGTGGAGTTAAAAACCATCAAATCAATTTTTGTAGCATCTAACAAAATATTTATAATTCCTATAAGTTATAATTCATTAGGTTTTATGAGAACCTTTAAATAAAATAAATAATATACTGTTATAAAGGCCTAAAATTGGGGTGCTTAAAGTGAACAGTATTGTAAAACTTAAGGATGTCTCTATGAAGTATCATTCATTAAATGGAGAGACAGATGCTTTAGTTGATATTAATTTTTCTGTAAACAAAGGTGAGTTTTTTAGTATTGTAGGACCTAGTGGATGTGGAAAATCAACGTTGCTTTCTCTTATAGCAGGTCTTATCAAACCATCTTCTGGCGAAATTCTATTAAATGACCGTCCTGTTTCAGGGATGTCAGAAAAGGTTGGCTACATGCTTCAAAAAGACCATCTTTTTGAATGGAGAAATATTGTGAAAAATGTACTTTTAGGACTTGAAATCAGAAAAAATATTTCACAAGAAAACAAAAAATATGTATTAAATCTTTTAGATACCTATGGTCTTGGTGAATTTAAAGACAAATATCCATCACAGTTATCAGGTGGCATGAGACAAAGGGCTGCCCTCATAAGAACACTTGCTTCAAAACCAGAAATACTTCTTTTAGATGAGGCCTTTTCTGCATTGGATTATCAAACAAGGCTTTCTGTTGCTGATGACATATTTAAAATAATAAAAAAAGAAAACAAAACAGCAATACTTGTTACTCATGATATAGCTGAAAGTATAAGCTTGTCAGACAGAGTTATGGTTCTTTCAAAAAGACCAGGCACTGTAAAAAGTATACATGATATTGTACTTTCAACAAAAGAGAAAAGTCCATTAGCATCAAGAGATGCACCAGAATTTAAAGATTACTTTAATAGGATATGGAAGGAGCTTGATGTTCATGTTTAGTTCCAAAAAGTTATTGATATCAGAGGATCACAGAGAATATTTAAGAAAAATAAAGCTTCGTAAACTATTTATATTATTTACACAAATTGCTCTGGTAGTATTGCTGTTTGTATTATGGGAAGTAGCTGCAAATTTTAAGATTATAGATCCATTTATAACAAGCCAGCCGTCAAGGATTATGAGAACTTTTTTAAATCTTTATAATGAGGGACAGCTTTTTAAACATATTGGAGTCACTTGTACAGAGACAGTTATAGGATTTTTGTTAGGTACATTGCTTGGTACTACGATAGCTATTATTCTGTGGTGGTCGGATTTTCTCTCAAAGGTTATGGAGCCATATCTTATTGTACTAAACAGTTTACCTAAAATAGCGTTAGGACCTATTTTTATAGTTTGGATAGGGGCCGGACCTGCTGCAATAGTAGTGATAGCCATGTCTATATCTATAGTTGTGACTATACTTGAAGTTTTAAATGGATTACAGTCAGTAGATATGGATAAAATAAAGCTTGTTAAAACTTTTGGTGCAAGCAAGCTCCAAGTACTTTCTAAAGTTGTACTGCCCTCTTCTATGCCTGTTATTGTCAATGCTCTTAAAGTCAATGTAGGATTATCTTGGGTTGGTGTAATAGTAGGAGAATTTTTAGTATCTAGATCAGGAATAGGTTATCTTATTGTCTATGGTGGTCAGGTATTTCAGCTTGATTTGGTTATGACCAGTGTATTAATTCTATCTATAGCGGCAACATTAATGTATCAGATGGTAGCTTTATTTGAAAGATTTATTGTCAAATCCAAGTAAAAGGGTGTATTTAATGAAAGGATAAAAACCCCAGAAACTAAAGTTTCGCAGTCTAGAGGCTGTAAATACTTCAATGCATTTATAATTCACCTATTACTAAGAGAAAGAATATACTGATTTTGGAGGTGTGTTAGTATGAAAAAGTTTTTTTTATTTAGAAAGACAGGTCGAAAAGCTGACAAACCAAAATTGCTATTGATTTTTGGCTTGATTTCAGGAATGGTGCTTTCATTTTGTGCATGTGGCGAAAATGATTATGAAAAGGTGCGTTTAAATGAAGTTACCCATTCAGTTTTTTATGCTCCCCAATATGTGGCTTTAAATTTAGGTTTCTTTGAGGAGGAAGGATTGGAAATAGAACTTACAACAGGTCAGGGAGCAGACAAAGTTATGACATCGGTTTTGTCAGACCAGGCAGACATTGGATTTGCTGGACCAGAAGCTGCAATATATGTATACAATGAAGGCAGTGAAGATTTTGCAAAGGTCTTTGCTCAGCTTACCAAACGAGATGGTTCATTTCTTGTGGGGCGAGAGCCTGAAGATGATTTTAAATGGGAAAATCTTAAAGACAGTGTTGTAATTGGTGGCAGAAAAGGCGGCGTACCTTATATGACATTAGAATATGTACTTAAAAAGAATGGATTAAATCCTGAAAAAGATTTAGTTGTTGATACCAACGTGCAGTTTGCATTGATGGCGGGAGCCTTTACTGGCGGACAGGGAGATTATGTAACTTTGTTTGAACCTACAGCATCTATGCTTGAAAAAGAAGAAAGAGGATATGTTTTAGCGTCTATTGGTAGGGAAAGTGGAGAGATACCCTATACAGCGTACTTTGCAAAAAAGAGTTACATAGAAGAAAATAAAGATTTGATTCAAAAATTCACAAATGCAGTATATAAAGGACAACAGTGGGTTCAAAATCATACTCCTGAGGAAATAGCAGAGGCTATAATGCCTTCTTTTCCAGATGCAGATGAGGATATTTTAATAAAAGTTGCACAGAGGTACAAAGAAAATGATGCATGGAGCAGTGATCCAGTTATGAAAAAAGAAGCTTTTGATCTTTTGCAAGAAGTAATGAAAGAGGCAGGGGAGTTAACAAAAGAAGTTCCATTTGAAGATATAGTAGACACAGAGTTTGCCCAAAATGCAATAGATGCGGAATAAAAGCAGTTAAATTTAGAAAAGTACAGAGTTTATATATATATAATTTCATTTTTGACACTTGATGAAAATAAAAAGCTTGAAAACCTTTGAAATAAAGGAGTTTCGAGCTTTTATTTAATTAGGACAAAAGTTTTAAAGAAGAAATTTAAAACTTTGAAAAATTAATTAATAGCAGTATAATTTTTAACTGCTTCAAGAAATGATTCATCATCATTTCTTTTAAGGCTGCAAAATATTATTTCATCCATGTAGTCATCAAAATAAGTAGAAATAAGATAATTTTTAACTTTAAAATCTGTAAGACCTTTAAAATAATTTCGAGCAGGTGTTAGACCTATATCAATAAGGAAGCTTAAATCCTCTGCTGTTATATCATAGTTGCTACTTGTACGAAGAATATTTAAGTTACCTGCTTCTGAGCCATAGGTAGTGCTAATCCCTAATTTTTGCAATTCATCTTGAATTATGGCACGACAAAAATAATGTCTAGAGCTTTCATATTTCATTTTTGGATATTTTTCTTCGTACAGTGCCTCATTGAAGTCTATATTTGTTCTTTTTAAAATTTTTTCTTCCTGTTCAAGCAGTTTGTTGTCAATAAGACATTTAAGAAAGTTAAGGTCTTCTTCACCACCACTGCTTGATTTTGAATTACATAGAACGTTTTCCATTGTTACACTTGCATCTCTTGATATGAGTTTTTCCATTAATAAATTATTTAGCAATTTAATCACCTCATAAAATAGTATAGCCAGTATTTAAATTATTACTATATGTTGTACTAGAAAAATTTAATGAGACTTAATAAAATGAATTTCCAAGTTAATTTTTTTCTGTTTACAAATTATTCATATTATTATGGTATAATACCAACATATTAACAAAATTTAAGGGGGTAACAATTTATGAAAAAAGTTTTTAAAGAAGTACTAAGTTGGTCATCCTATATAGTTCTAGCAGTTATATTCGGCCTTGCAATAAACATTTTTATTCTTCAACCTACCCAAGTTAAAGGAATATCAATGGAATCCACATTAACTCAAAACGATAGAGTAATTGTAAACAAGCTTATGCATACTTTGGGAAATGAGCCTGATTATGGAGACATTGTTATAATTGACAGTCGTGTTGAAAGAGCACGTTCAATAAAAGATGATATTATGGACAGCATCAAACATAATGCTATTTCAAACCTTTTAAAAGATGAACCAGAACAAATTCTATGGATTAAAAGAGTTATAGCAAAATCTGGAGATACATTAGAATTTAAAGATGGTCAGGTGTTATTAAATGGCAAGATTTTAGATGAGCCATATATTAATGAACCTATGTGTGAATATAGTGCTCCTAATATGATTATTACAATACCAGAAGATCATGTTTTTGTAATGGGTGATAATAGAAATTACAGCGATGACAGTAGAGAAATAGGCTGCGTTCCACTTAATCATGTACTTGGAAAATACCTTTTTAAATTTTAGTAAACTATAAATTATAATTATGTAGCAAAAAATCATATAGGGAGAAATCTGTGAATAAAGAAAAAGCTAGCAAGTTTGTTAGTGCTAGCTTTTTACGCATATTGTGTGATTAAACTTAACACAAATCATCTTGGTGGTTTTGGTCCAAAAAATTGATAGTAATCAACTTTTATATTACCATTATAAAATTTTCTTTTCTTGTTTGCCTTTTTGCCATATAAATTTTCAAATTCTTCTACAGAGCTTAAGATGTACTTTGACCAAGTGCTGTAAGTTTCAAAAGTCTTGCCCAATTCTTTATATAAATTGTCTACTTCTTTCTTTTGACTAATTCGCTCTCCATATGGGGGATTAGATATTATTACACCGTACTTATCTTTTAATTTGACATCTTTAAAATCGCTGGTAAAAAACTCTATACAATCATCAACACCAGCTTCAAAGGCATTTTCTTTTGACAATTCTATAGCTTCAGGACTAATATCCGATGCATAGATTTTTAAATCTAAATCTTGGTCAATTGCACTAAAGGCAATACGCCTTTCTTCTTTCCATATATCCTTACCTATAACAGGCCATTGTTGAGAAGCAAAGCTTCTATTAAGACCTGGAGCAATGTTTTTTCCTATAAGTGCAGCTTCAATGGGAATGGTGCCTGAACCGCAAAAACAGTCCAGTAAAGGCTTGCTTTTGTTCCAATAACTTATCATAATCATTGCACAGGCAAGAGTCTCTTTAATAGGTGCCGTCACAATTTTTTCTCTATATCCCCTTTTGTGAAGTGCTGTACCACTTGTGTCTATAGTCAAAGTTGCAATATCTTTTAAAAGTGATACCTGAATTGTATATTCAGGGCCTGTTTCTTTAAACCAATCCACATTATATTTTGATTTTAGTTTTTCAACAACAGCTTTTTTTACAATAGCCTGACTGTCTGATATGCTAAAAAGCTTTGATTTCACTGACTTGCCTAAAACTGTAAATTTGCCGTCTGCAGTTATCCATTCATCCCAAGGGAGTGATTTTGTCTTTTCAAAAAGTTCTTCAAAGGAGAGTGCTTTGAATTCTCCTATTTTAAGTAGCACCCTGTCAGCACATCTTAGGTTAAGATTAGCTTTAGCAATGCTGGAGAGATTTCCCTTGAAAGAGATTTTTCCATTTTCAGTTATTATATCCTTAAAACCTAAGTTTGTTACTTCTTTTTTTACCATAGCTTCTATACCAGCGGCACATGTAGCAATAAGTTCAATTTCTTTCATAGTACTTCCTTTCTATTTTATATTTTAAATTTATTATACTTATTTCTAGCTTCATCTAATGCATTTTCTCCAATTGAGGTTATTTTTTCAAGCATTATTTTATCTTCTATCTGTTTAATTGCTTTTTTAATTAATTCTTGAAAGTTTTTGCCGTCATCAGGGAAAGTTGAATATACAGTATAAAAAAGCTCATTGAAGTCGGCATGTAATTGCTTTAAGCCTTCAGAAATGCTAATTTTTATTTTTTCAACCACTTTTGATGATCCAGATGCATTTGTAAAGGGCAGTATCACTAAAATATCCTTATTTTCATTTAGTATAACTGTATCTGTATACCTTGAAGAGAGTTTTACCCTTTCAATAACAGAATTATACACATTGCTCATAAATTCTGAATTAACCTGCGTAACTGTGTCTTTCTTGTCACTGTGTATTGGAGTAATAAGGATTATTGAAAGACTTTTATTAGCACGGGATGCAATTTTAAATTCTTTGGTTATATAGTCTTCAATAGATAATGTTATAACATTTGCGCTGTCTATGTTATACCTGAAGCTTTGATCAATTTTCAAAACGCTTCTAATTGAGTTTCTAAGGCGCTGTGTTCTATATGGTTTTATTATATAATCTCGCACATTGAATTTTAATGAAGCTTTGCGATGATTTCTATTGTCTGCTTTTGTCACTATAATTACAGGAATATCAGAAGTAGCTGATTTTGACTTTATCGAAGACAGAATTTCAAATCCCTCTTCTGCTACTGGAAATTCTATATCTAAAATTATAAGAGAAATATCGGATTGAATTTCCTTAAGATTATAAAATTCATTTGAGTTTTTTACTTCAATAAAATCAAATTCTCCAATAGTGTCAAAAGTAATTTTTATTTTTTCTCTTTCATATTCGTAATAATCGATAATCAATATAGTTCCATCCATATAAATTACATCCTTACTTATTATTTTTTACAGGTTATATATACCCTTATTTTATGATTTTAAGTATAATTTTAAAACATACTATAGTAATATTTTAACACATATTTTTAGTAAGTGATATAATATATAATAATAAAAGTTTGTCTATAACCATTTATTATATTAGAATATATATTGGAGATAAAAAAATTACTTTTACAATAACAAATAAAAGTGAACATCTTAACTGCTTTAGAATATAAAAAGCTTTAAGTATTTTAAGGCAGAGTAATAGATAGTAGGATGGTAGAAAGGAGAGAACGTAGTATGATACTAAAGGTGAGAAAATCAAATGCAGGCGGAAAGGTTAAAATACCTGGTTCAAAATCTCATACAATAAGGGCATTGTTTTTTGCTTCTCTTGCAGGAGGTAGGTCAGAAATTAAGAATCCATTGAGTTCAAGCGATTCAGCATCTGCAGTTGATGTTTGCACGGCGTTAGGTGCTAAAATCCAAATATTTGAAGACAAATATATTATAGAAGGTTTTGATTCAAAGCCTTTTACACCTGAAGATGTTATAAATGTAGGAAACTCAGGTACAACATTGAGATTTGGAACAGTTGCAGCTGCCTTAAGTGAAGGGTATTCAGTTTTTACAGGGGACTATCAGATAAGAAAAAGGCCTCTAGGCCCATTATTGTCTGCTGTAAATAATTTAGGAGCACAGGCTTTTTCAACTAGGAATAATGAAATGGCACCAGTTGTTGTAAAGGGAAAAATCAAGGGAGGAGTTACAAATTTAGATTCTGTTACATCTCAGTACCTTTCAGCATTACTTATAAACGCACCTGTTTTTGAAAAAGATACAGAAATTAAAATTACAAGGCTAAATGAAATTCCATATGTGGACATTACACTGTGGTGGCTAGATAAGCTTGGAATAAAGTATGAAAACAACAATTATAGATCTTTTTATTTAAAGGGTGGGCAACGGTATCGTCCAATAAATATCACCATTCCGGGAGATTTTTCTTCAGCCACTTTTTTTGCTGTACAGGCAGCTATATCAGGTGGCGAGTTTGTTCTTGATAATTTGGATATTAATGATCCTCAAGGAGATAAAGAGGTGTTTTCAATACTTGAAGATATGGGAGCCTGTGTAAAAGTTAAAGGTCAAAGCATTAGTATGAAGGGTAATGGTTTAAAGGGAAGGGAAATAGACATGAATGCAATTCCTGATGCCCTTCCAGCAATGGCTGTTGCAGGCTGTTTTGCAGAAGGAGAGACAAGGCTTGTTAATGTGCCTCAGGCAAGATTGAAAGAAACTGATAGAATAAAAGTTATGTGTGAGCAACTGACTAAAATGGGAGCTGATATAAAGGAATTAGAAGATGGGCTTGTTATTAAAAAAAGTGATCTTAAGGGCTGTAGAGTAAATGGATATGACGATCATAGAATTGTTATGGCACTTAGTTTAGCAGGGTTAAATGCTGTTGATGAAACGGTTATAGATACTGCTGAGGCAATTAAAGTTACTTTTCCTGAGTACGTTCAACTAATGAACAGTTCAGGTGCAGATATGGAGTTTGTCACTTAAAAATGCAAATAATAGTATTATTTTATTGAATATTATATTATAATAGTATAAAGAGGAGAAAAAAGTCTTGAAAATTATTTTAAGATTATTTTTTAGGGAGTAATAAAGATTATATATACTAGAAGGCGGAAGGAAAATGAAGGGTAAAATTACTGTTGTAATTGCTGACGATAATGTAGAGTTTGCAGAATTATTAAAAGAGTATATGAATCAGCATGATGATATAGACGTAGTTGGTATTGCAAAAGATGGTTTGAAAGCTATTGATATGATAGTTTCTTTAAAGCCTGCAGTTGTTATACTGGATGTTATAATGCCCAATTTAGACGGTCTGGCAGTTTTAGAGCGATTATCTACTATGGAAATAGAACGCAAACCAATATATATAATGCTCTCTGCAATAGGAAAGGATGTTTTTATACAAAAAGCTGTTTCCCTTGGTGCAGAATATTACATAATCAAACCTTTTGATATAGAGGTTTTAATAACAAGAGTCAGACAACTGTATGAAGAAAAATATATGACAGCTTTTTCTTATAAGCCTGTTGTAAGAAATTCTGAATTAACCTGTGCTAATGAAAACGATCGCTCTTTTAATGTTGAAGTTGAAGTTACAAATTTAATGCATGAAGTTGGTATCCCACCACATATGGCAGGATATCAGTATTTGCGAGAAGCTATCATTAAAGCTGTTGAAAATCCAAAGGGATTTGGAGCCATTACTAAAACACTTTATCCAGCAGTTGCAAAAAAGCACAATATTTCTCCACAAAAAGTGGAAAGAGGAATACGCAATGCAATTGAAAGTGCATGGGCAAGAGGTAATCCTGATACAATGGATTCCCTGTTTGGCTATACCATTAACTATAACAAAGGTAAGCCTACTAATTCTGAGTGTATAGCCATGATGGCTGACAAAATAAGAATTGCAATGGGGAAATGTTAAAGACCTGCTCTTTTGAGCAGGTCTTTAACATTTAATATCTTAACATTTTACTTGTTAATAATATCTTTCAATCCTTTTCCTGCTTTAAATACAGGAGCTTTAGATGCGGGGATTGTGATTTCTTCTTTTGTTTGAGGATTCCTTCCCTTTCTAGCAGCCCTGTCTCTCACCTCAAAAGAACCGAAACCAACAAGAACAATTTTTTCACCATCTTGTAATGCTCCTTCAACAGAAGAAATAAATGCATTTAAAGCAGCTTCACTATCCTTTTTGCTTAAACCTGATTTAGAAGCAATTGAGTTCACTAAATCTGTTTTGTTCATATACACAACCTCCTAATTTTGGAATTCGACATTATTTTATAATGAAAACAGCATAAAGTCAAGGCTTTTGGCGATATTTTTATGAAATAATGTGTCATTCCAATGTGAAAACAACTGCAATTTACATATAAAACAAAAAACAACAAAATCCTTGAATATAAATCAATTAAAAACCATGCTACATTTGAGGAACGACATAAATTTCGATGTCAGGAAGTAAAGCTTTTAGTTCGGTAAAAAATTTGTTTTCCTTATGATCATTTGGGGATTCCCCCATTACAATATAAGTTATCTTATTTTCTTTTGCAAAATTCACTATAGACTCGGTTATACTATCAGATTTCAAGACAGAGAGATTAGCACCTACTGATTTTGAAATTTTAAAAAGATATTCTAGTGCCTCTCCTTCTTGGCTATTATCTAAAAAATTCCATTCATTTTTGGCAACATGTATTACAAAAAGGTCACCCTTTAATTCATTTCTTAAATCTGCCGCTTTTAAAATTAATCGTTCACATGTGATTTGTTGTGTAACACAAACCATTATGTTTTGAGGAGAACCCAACTTTAAAACCCCTTTCTATATAGAGATTTTCCCTTAAAAAAAAGTTTAAAGCAAGTTTTTAAGAGAAACATCTAATCTAATCGTAGTATGTATTAAAATATTAATGTGAAAACTCAAAAGTAATATTAACATATTTATTGTAAAGAGTAAAGTTGTATAAACTCAATTAAAATTAAAATATAAAACATTTGTTAAAAAACTCTTGACTAGCATGAAGATTATTAAATAATACATAAGATTACATTGTATATTGGATAAATATTATTTACACATCTGTTCTTTGCCGTTAATATATACACCTATATATTGCATAATTGGACTTGATATAATAAAATAATGTTGTTAGTAAAGTTAAAGTATTTAAAAGGCTGGAGGATAAGATGAGAACTATTCATGTTAATCAAATTGCTGAGGAAGTAGAAAAACTATGTATCCATTCAAATTATTATTTAAACGATGATGTTATAAATGAGTTTGAAAATTCTTTGAAGGTTGAAAAATCTCAAACAGGTATTGATGTTTTAAAAAAACTTATTGAAAATGCTAAACTGGCTGCAGAAAGAAAAATGGCCATATGTCAAGACACAGGGATGGCTGTGATTTTTTTGGATATCGGTCAGGATGTTCATATAGTTGGAGGAAATTTGGAGAATTCGATAAATGAAGGTGTAAGAAGGGGATATGAAAAAGGTTTTTTGAGAAAGTCTGTAGTAAAAGATCCTGTTGAAAGGATAAATACTGGAGACAATACTCCAGCTATAATTTACTATAATATTGTTGATGGTGATAAAATAAAAATTTCCATGGCTCCTAAGGGCTTTGGAAGTGAAAATATGAGCAGTTTAAAAATGCTAAAACCTTCTGATGGCATAGAAGGAATAAAAAAATTTATAATTGAGACAGTTGATAAAGCAGGGCCAAATCCATGTCCTCCTGTTGTTGTAGGAGTGGGTATTGGAGGAACTATGGAAAAAGCAGCTATTTTGGCCAAAAAAGCCTTGCTTCGCCCTGTTAATAGGAGTAGTGAATTAGAACATATAAGATGTGTTGAGAAGGATATATTAAATAAAATCAATTCACTGGGAATTGGGCCATCAGGTCTTGGTGGCATTGTCACTGCACTGGCAGTTAATATAGAAGTTTTTTCAACTCACATTGCAGGTCTTCCAGTGGCAGTAAATATGAGCTGTCATGCAACAAGACATGCAGAAGCTACAATTTAGAAAGTATTTGTGCATACCACAGTGAGTGAACTCTAAATGATAAAAATTGTGTTTTTATGAAGGGAGAAATTATGAAGTACTCTATAAAAACCCCATTAACCATGGAAACTGTAAAAAAATTAAAGGCAGGAGATATAATTAATATTAGTGGAGTTGTTTATACTGCAAGGGATGCTGCTCATAAAAAAATGATAACTCTCCTAAATGAAAAAAAGAGCTTGCCCTTTGATATAAAAAATCAAGTTATATACTATGTAGGCCCTTGCCCGGCAAAGCCTGGTGAAATTATAGGTTCAGCTGGTCCAACAACCAGTAGCAGAATGGATGCATATGCACCAGAATTGATAAAGCTAGGTCTTAAAGGGATGATTGGAAAGGGTTTGAGAAGTGAAAAGGTAATAGATGCTATGAAAAGGTATGGAGCAGTATATTTAGGAGCAATAGGAGGAGCGGGGGCTTTAATTGCTCAAACAATAATTAAAGAAGAAATAATTGCTTTTCCTGAATTAGGGGCTGAAGCCATAAGGAAATTGACTGTAAAAGACTTCCCAGCAGTTGTTATAATTGATAGCAATGGAAATGACATGTATGAAATTGGAAAGAAAAAGTATAGAACTTATAATTGAATAATTTTAAAAAAGTTTTTAGTTTTAACAAAACCAGTTAGCTAGGCACGCATATTACTTTAGAGATGGAACTTTGTATTTGAAATTAAGGGGTATATTTTTTCTACATATTAGTGTATAATAAACACTGTTGCAATTTAATTGTACATGTCGGCTTAAAGTGCAATAAAAGTTTAAGTTGTATTAGAAAAAAAGAAAATAAAATTTGGAGGGATATATATGAGTAAAGTTAATAAGGATATGATAATTTCAGATGTTTTAAAGTTAGACAAAGGTACGGCACCTATATTTAACAAAAATGGAATGCACTGCTTGGGTTGTCCAGCTGCTTCAGGAGAGAGCATTGCACAGGCATGTGTAGTTCATGGAATAGATGCTGACAAGCTTGTTGAAGAGTTAAATGATTACTTTGCTAAAAAAGGTGAATAATTATATAATAAAAAATGTTAACTTTGTTTAAAAATAAGACATCTGGTTATAGACAGCAATAAGAAATATTGATGTCTTATTTTGCTGTTTACAGTTAGTGTCATTTGTGATTTTATTATCAGCTTCGCCGTAGAGCACCTTCTTTAAAGTGGGTGATATAAGACGAGGTTTTATTAAGAATTCGGTTGGGAATACCGACTGTGCTCTTTTAGAAAGTTTGCATTAAGTAGCTCCCTAAAGCAAGAAACCTTCTTTCTTTAGGGAGAGGAGAACGTTAAATAAACATGGTAAAGTGAAAATATACAGAGCAATGAGAATTTTTTTGGTCTGTTTTAGAGAATAGGGGGATTGGTAAAATGGCTACCAGAATAGTGGTGGGTACTCAGTGGGGAGATGAAGGAAAAGGTAAGTATATTGATATGCTGGCTAAAAGCTCTGATTTAGTGGCGAGATTTTCTGGAGGGAATAATGCTGGACACACAATAGTGGCAGATGGTACAAAGTATTCATTACATCTTATACCATCAGGGATATTACATGGAGGAAAAACTTGTATTATTGGTAATGGAGTTGTGGTTGACCCAAAAGTACTTTTAAAAGAGATGAGGGATTTAAACAACAAGGGTGTAAGTACTGACAAGCTTTTAATCAGTGACAGAGCTCATGTTATAATGCCATATCATAAATTACTAGATGAATTGCAGGAAAAGCTTAGAGGTGCTAATTCTATTGGAACAACTAAAAGAGGGATTGGACCATGTTATTCTGATAAAACTGAAAGATCAGGAATTAGGATGTGTGATCTTATAGATGAAGAAACTTTTATTGAAAAAGTAAAAGAGAATTTGGAGATTAAAAATTTAATTATTGAAAAAGTATACGAAGGTCAGAAACTTAGTGAGGAAGAAATAATATCAGAGTATTTAGAGTATGGAAGGCTATTAAAAGATCAGGTATGTGATATAAACAGTGTTATTTTTGATGCTATGGATAACAAAAAGAACATATTGTTTGAAGGGGCTCAAGCCACATTTCTTGACCTTGATTTTGGAACCTATCCTTATGTTACATCTTCAAATCCAATTGCAGGTGGAGTTTGTACAGGGGCAGGAATTGGGCCTGTTTATATTGATGAAGTATATGGAGTGCTTAAAGCTTATACATCAAGGGTTGGAGCTGGACCATTCCCTACTGAACAGGACAATGATATTGGTGATACAATAAGAGAACTTGGAGCTGAATATGGTACCACAACTAAAAGACCAAGGCGTTGTGGCTGGCTGGATGCTGTTATGATAAAGTATGCTGCAAGGGTAAACGGACTTACAGGGCTTGCAATTAATCATGTTGATACAATTGGAAAGTTAAAGAACATCAAGCTTTGTGTAGCCTACAAAAAAGATGGCAATACAATAAGTGGTTTTCCATGCAGCCTAAAAAAACTTGAAAAATGTATTCCTGTATATGAAGAGTTTGAAGGATGGGGAGATGTTGATATCTCAAATGTAAAAACATTTGAAGACCTTCCTGTTAACGCAAAAAGGTACCTAAAAAGGATAGAAGAGATTGTTGGAGTAAAGATTAAGCTTATTGGTGTAGGAAAAGAAAGAGAGCAAACTATAGTTGTTTAAAAATAGCTTTAAATAGAGTTTGAATATTGAAACATGTTTATCCCTCATTTGGCAGTTGCTCAATGAGGGATATTGTTGTAAGATTCCAACATTCAATTTAATAGTCTTAGAAGGAAAGAATATTTGATTTTCGAGATAGGGCTATAGCCTGAGTCCTTCCCTTTACTCCTAGCTTTCCGTATATATTGATGGTGTGCCACTTTACAGTTCCCAAAGAAACAAAAAGTTTTTCGCATATGTCTTGATTAGATAACCCTTTGCTGATTAAGTCTAATATTTCAAGTTCTCGAGGACCTAGTTCCTCAATCAAAACTTGATAAGATTCTTTGGTAGAATTTATAGCTTTTTTATTTAAATGTCTTTTATTGGGACAAATCTCGTGATAAATTTTACTTATGTATTCAAGAATCCCATTTTCTACAGAGGGGTGTCTGTACTTATTTTATAATCTGCTTTCGCGAAAATATTCCTGGCCTTAAAGGTGGAATATTGACTTTTATTTTAAGAAAATTATTAACCATTATTAAACCCTCCTTACAGGTGTAATTATTCCATATTATATATGTGTAATCCTTCTATTTGCAAAAATACTTTCAGAATAGAAGCTTTTATACCAAACCTAACTTTAGTCTAGTTTCTTACTAAAAAGTTTCCGTTATAATAATAACATAAAGAGAAATTCACTTAAATAAAACCTTTGTAAGTAGGAGGAGAGAGAAATGAGAAATAGTGAGACATTTTCTGGAAAGTGTATGTGGCAAATTCGGATATGTATAGAAGGACATGTTGATTTGTGGATTGAAGATTATTTTGGAGGAGTTAGTATCAGTCACAAAAAAGATGGCAGCTCTATTTTGACAGGAGAAAGGGCAGATATATCAGCCGTATATGGTTTAATCCTAAAATTGAGGGATTCAGGCATAAATCTACTGTCTTTACAAGTTGAAAAAGCAATGAAAGGAGAAAAATAAAATGGGTAAATATGTATGTAACATAGCAGAAATTCGTAAAGATGATGTTTTAAAAGGAGGAGGCAAAGCAGCAAATTTAGGAGAAATGATTGATGCAGGTTTTCCTGTACCAGGAGGTTTTGTAGTATTAACTGACTCATATAAGAGATTTTTAGAAAAAAACAATTTAGAAAAAGATATTAAAGTTCTTATTAATAAAGTTAAATGCAATGATTCTGATATAAATAAAGCAGTCAAAAAAATAAAAAATCTTTTTGAAATGGGAGAAATACCTGAAGATATTAAAAAAGAAATTGATGAAACTTACAAAAAAATAGGAAGTCCAACGGTAGCTATTCGCTCCTCAGCTACAGCAGAAGACATGCCGGGCATGTCCTTTGCAGGTCAGTATAGTACCTATCTAAATGTAAAGGGACTAGAAGATGTTTATAAATATATAAAGAAATGCTGGGCTTCTTTATGGAATGAAAGGGCAGTGTCCTACAGATCAAAGCAGAATATGGTAAATTCTGATTTAGCTCATGGAATAGTGGTGCAAAAACTAATAAAATCAGAAAAATCTGGAATCATATTTACTGCAAATCCTGTAAATGGAAAAAGGGATGAAGTATTAATCAATTCATCTTGGGGATTAGGTGAGGCAATAGTTGGTGGTGAGGTAAATCCAGATCAATGGGTTATAAGCAAAAAAACTTTTAAGGTGACAAATAAAGATATAACTACAAAAAAAGTTAAGACAGTAAGAAGAGAAAAAGGGATTGAGCTTGTACCAGTTCCAAAAGAAAAGCAAGAAATTAGTACATTAAATGACGAGGAAATACAGGAACTCACCAGACTATCAGTAAAAGTAGAAGAATACTTTAATTCCCCTCAAGATGTAGAATGGGCATTTGAATCGGGCAAATTCTACTTAGTTCAAACAAGACCTGTTACTACACTTTATCCAATGTATAAAACTCAAAAAAATGAGGATGATTTTAGAATATATGTAAATTTATTTTTATATTCACAGTCAATGAAAGAGCCCTTTACTCCTATGGGTTTTAATCTGGTAAAACAGGCCTATGCCAACTTATTAAATAAATTTGGAACAAAGAATTATAAAGGGGATAAACTATGGTGGTTCCATAATTTTGGAGGAAGAGCCTATGCAGATGTAACCAATCTTTTAAGAAGTAAAAAAAATGTAGATAAACTTAAAAACAATAAAAGAAATGATAAAGATCCACTAACTACTAAGGCATTGATCCAAGTTATAGAAAGAAATAAAGATGAGATTATGGACAAAAGTAAGGCTGGAATAAAAGTTTTAAGTAAGTTAAATTTAAGATTGTTCAAGGTATTAATAGAAGCATCCTACAAGTCTATATATGCAACTATTAATCCCAAAGAGGCAAGAAGGAGATCATTTAGTTCAGGAGATAACAAAATAGAGGAACTTAAAAAAGAAAAAGAAAAGCTTAAAACACTCGAAGAAAAATTAAGTTTTGTTGAAAAAAACAGCCATGGAGGCATAATAGCTGCATGGGACGCAACATTTTATACAGCTATCACTCTAACTTATATGGACAAAGCAGAGAAAATAATGAAAAAGTACTTAGATGATGTTTCTGATTTGCAGTATATAGAAAAATCCGTTCCTTATAATGTGACTACAGAAATGGGTATGAGTATGCTTAATATAGCTAAAAAACTAGATGGAAAAGGTATGAAAGCTAGCGAAAAAGACAAGGACATAAGAAAATTTTTAAAACAATATGGAGATAAAAGTTCTTATGTAGAAGCAGATGTAGCCAGTACAACATGGAGTGAAGAACCTGAATATGTATTAGATTTAATTAATTCATTCATTGAAAATAAAAGCTACAATGAAGAAATGGAAAAGTTTCACAAAGACAGAGAAGAAGCTCAAAAAGCTATAGAAAGAATAAAAGAAAATATGGAGAAAGAAGCTGGAAAAAGAAAGGCTAAGAAGATTGTAAAAATTTTAACTCATTATAGAGAAATGTTTGGATTAAGAGAACTTCCAAAATATTATTTAACAAAGGTTTTAAGTATTGTTAGATTTGTATTGATAGACATAGGAGAAAAACTTGTAAAGGCAGGAAGGTTAGAAGATAAAATGGATGTCTTTTATGTAAACATAGAGGATATTAGATCAAAAAAAGATCTTAAGGAAATAGTAAAAGTAAATAAAGAAGAATATATTAGAGAAACGAATAGACCTATGCCTCCAAGGGTTATTACCAGCACTGGTGAAAGTATATATTCAGTGGTTGAAAAGGCAGGAGAAAATGCTTTTGCAGGGGTAGCAGTATCACCAGGAGTTTATGAAGGTAGGATAAAGGTTTTAAATAGCCCGGTGCAAGGACAAAAACTTGAGAAAGGTGATATATTGGTTACTGCCGCAACAAATCCTGCATGGACACCTCTTTTCTTAAAAATAGGAGCATTGATAATGGAAACAGGAGGTCCAATATCTCATGGTTCTGTTGTAGCAAGAGAATATGGAGTTCCAGCAGTAGTTGGAGTTGCTGAGGCTACTTCTATGTTAAAAGATGGACAGATAGTCAAAGTAAATGGTGAAACAGGAGTTATTGAACTTAAGAGCTCGTAGAGTGAGCCGAGTCGCAAGGAGTCAAAAAAACATACACCCTTTTGAGTTTTTAAAGGGTGTATGTTTTTTAAGTGAAAAAATATGTAAGAAAGATTGTCCTTGACCTTTAATTTATGCACCCAATTTTAAAAAAATAGTTGACAAGAGGAAGTGTCTTGCTGTAGAATACATAATTGTGCGACAAAAACATGTGGGCCATTAGCTCAGTCGGTAGAGCACTTGACTTTTAATCAAGCTGTCGAAGGTTCGATTCCTTCATGGCTCACCAAAAAAGATTTTGCAGACAATGTTAATGCAGGGTCTTTTTTTATTATGGTGGAAAGCCTCTAACTAGTAGGTTTTGAAGAACTTAAAAAAAATTTTAAAAAAGTTTGGTTTTTTGCTTGACTTTTTGTGCAGATGTAGTTACAATATATTTTGTCGGTAAAAAAACATTATGTTTATAGAGACAGAGAAAAGGTTGCTATTTATATTTAATATGGCCCATTGGTCAAGCGGTTAAGACACCGCCCTTTCACGGCGGTAACAGGGGTTCGAGTCCCCTATGGGTCACCAGAATAACCTGTTATAAGTAGCTGATCTGTCAGAAGCAAATTATCGCTGACAGATCAGTTAGCAGGTCTAATATGGCCCGGTAGTTCAGTTGGTTAGAATGCCAGCCTGTCACGCTGGAGGTCGAGGGTTCGAGTCCCTTCCGGGTCGCCATTAAAACTTAATAAGCTGGTGTAGCTCAGTTGGTAGAGCAGCTGACTTGTAATCAGCAGGTCGGGGGTTCGAGTCCGTCCACCAGCTCCATATGGAGGGGTTCCCGAGTGGCCAAAGGGAGCAGACTGTAAATCTGTTGTCAACGACTTCGATGGTTCGAATCCATCTCCCTCCACCAAAAAGCCTTGTATAACTGCATTAAGTAGTGTACAAGGCTTTTTTTATTCACTTTAAAACTCCACCCCGTAAGGTGGAGTTTTTTTATAAAGACTTAGCAGAAAACCGTTATCCTTTTAAGGTAACGGATGAATGCTTATCTCATTGTTATCTTATTTGACTTATCTTCAGAGAAGTTTTTAGTCTGTCTTATAATGTATAAAGGTCTGCCTTTTGCTTCGTCATAGATTCTTCCTATATACTCTCCGATTATACCAAGTATCATAAGTGTAATACCGTTAAAAAACAGGTTTACAGCCAGCGTAGAGGCCCAGCCAGGCTGTGTAATTTCAGATGAAAAAAGTTTTGTATAAAGTACAACTAAAAGGTATATAAAGCTACAAAAAGATAATAGAAAGCCTGTGTATGATGCCAATTTTAAAGGTTTATATGAAAAAGATGTTATGGCATCGAAAGCAAACTTGAACATCTTTTTTAAAGGATACTTGGTTTCGCCAGCAAAACGTTTATCCCTGTTAAATTCAATTCCTATTTGTTTAAAACCAAGCCAGCTTATTATTCCACGTATATATCTGCTACGCTCATTAACAAGCTTGAGAGCTTCTGCAACTTTTCTATCAATTAATCTAAAATCTCCGGTATCTACAGGTATTTCCACTTCAGTCATTCTCCTTAAAAAACGATAGAATAGTTTAGCTGTAAACTTTTTAAAAAAAGTTTCGCCTTTTCTTGCGAGTCTTTTTCCATACACAACGTCGTAGCCTTCTTTCCACTTTTTCAGCATTTTTGGAATTAGTTCTGGAGGATCTTGTAAATCTGCATCTATAACCACAATAGCCTGTCCTTCAGAATAGTCCATACCCGCAGTGATAGCAGTTTGATGTCCAAAGTTTCTTGCAAAATCAATTAGTTTAATCTTTTTGTCATTAGCACATATTTCATATGCCATAGGTGCAGTTTTGTCCCTGCTGCCATCGTTAACAAATATAATTTCATAAGAATCTTTTAACGAGTCCATAACTTTTTTTAGTCTTTTATATGTCTCTAGAAGAACTTCTTCTTCATTGTAAAGAGGAACTACTACTGAGCAAATTATTTTATCATGCATGTTTTTCCCTCCAAAGCAGTTATTTTAAAAATTCCAAACCCAATTTATAAGATTTAAATAAGAATCATTTATATGCATACCTGAAACAATTGGATAAAACAGTATGAAAGTTATTAAAACCAATGTTAAATAAATATAGGTAAAGTATTTAAAATTGGGCCATTTATCTGTAATTTTCTTAATTACATACAAAATACATAATATTAAAAATGGTACTATGGTAAAATAGTGATATATAAATGTACATCTGGGAACGCCTACCCATGGAACGTACTGAAAAATCATAGCTACAACTATTGGGAAAAATTTTCGGTCAAATTTAAACAGTCCGATTAATAAAATGGCTATAGCTGTGAGCATGAACATCCACATCAATGTCTGTACATTAGAACTTGTGTAGTAGTCTCGAGTTTTTTCAACACCACTAAAAGTATATACAATTGTAGAGAATATACCTGCAGAAGCTATGGAAGAAATAACAAGTTTTTTACCAAAGTTAGAAAATATAAGCACTGATGATGTTAATAATATAAAAAACATAATCCAAATAGCTGAAGGAATAAAGTCTTCCGGTATAGAGATATAGCCAAAAGAAAATACTGAGAGAATAAATAATAGTATAATGGGTTTTGTAACCTTTGTAAGAGACATAACTGTAATTGACACAAATGCCACTATTCCAGTCCACCAAATAGCAGGATTCCCCAATGTGTAAATTCTAGATACAACTCCACTAGGAAGACCGTTTCCAAAATAAAAGGCCATAGGGGTTGTCATAAAAGGCCATTCCCACCAAGGAGATTCATACACGTGATCAGCTTCTAAGCCGGAGTGGTAGCTTAGCATTTCTTTAAAATTATCTATGACTATTCCAAAACCATCTACGCTAGGAACTCGAACAAGGGGAATATATGAAAGTGAATATATTATTCCCGGTATTATAACAAAGAATATTACACAAAGCCCCATGGTTCCATATAAATGCAAAGGTTTGTATTTGTAAAACCAGTCAGGCTTTCTCTGTTTTTTCTGAGATAGTTGCCAGTAGTCTTTGTATTCTATGGATTTGTTGATGAAAAATAGCAGTGCAAGTCCAGCTGCACCATAAAAAGCAATCCACTTACTTGCAGCTCCAAACCCAAAAAATAGACCACTTAAAAACAATGGTTTTAAAGAGGTTTTAAATCCTAATGCATAGGATTTGTTTACAAAATAATCATACATATAATAGTACATGAGTATTACAAAGAATGTAACATAACTATCTATAGTTGCTATCCGGGTTTGTGCAAAATGCATTAAATCAAACATTATAAGAAAAGCCGCGGAAAATGCAAAAAATCTGCTATGGAAAACTTTTTTACCAAAAGCATACATAGCTGGAATCATAGCAGCACCAAAAAGAGTTCCCATGATTCTCCATCCAAAAGGCACCATTCCAAAAATAAGTACACCTAATGACATAAATACTTTTCCTAAAGGAGGATGAGTTGTTTCGTAAGGATATATTGCGTGTACGTGTTCAAAGGCTGTTCGACCATGGTATATTTCATCTAAATACATACTGTTCATAAAAGAGGGTCTGTAGACAAATTTGTCTTGCTCATCAAAAAGATTATCTAAGTTGCCTTCATTTTGAGGGTTAACATCCTTGTCCACTATTGTTATGTTTGGCAAAGGTTCCTCGCTTTCTCTTTCAACTATTGCGATTTCATTTAAAGTTATATTGGAGCTTTCAAAAGTAAATCTAAGTTTGCGGGTAGTGACTGATTGTACAATCTCATAATCCCATTTAAAAGTGTCACCAGGATGTTCTTTTTCGATGGTGACAAGACTGGAAAATGTTTGGTCTTCGTCCAAATACTCCACATGAATATTGCCACCGCCTAAACCTGTAAAATAATATACTCTCGATAAAGTTGCATCTTTTCCAAGGTCAATGGTGAAATTCTCTCCTGGTGAAGAAGACTTCCAAGAAGTGGTGGGAGCTTCTAAATCACCAAGGTTGTAAAGGGCAATAAATAAATAAATAACTGTCATAACAACCATTATTATCAAGTCTTTTATATCAAATTGTACTTTAAAAATTTCAAGTTTATCTGGAACACCAGTTTTTTTAGTGTTTTTTTTCGATTTTTTTGTTTTTGAAAGATTTTTTTGACTGTTATCATCTTTAGTAGATTTTTTTGATTGATAAATAATAAAAGCAATATAGCCCAGTATTGTAAAAGCTAAAATAATTAAAAGAATTTTAGAAAAAACACCATCACCGTTTTCGTCTGTAGCATCCGACTGGGATAAATTATCTGGATCTAAATTCAAGGCGGTGCTGCCAGAAGGCAAATCATCTATCTCAACCATTTCCACATTGTCAAACCAGGCTTTTCCTGTGCTTAAATTATTGTGCCCGCCTAAAGAAAGTGAAAGAGTCACTGTCTCTTGATTCGGGCTGGTTTTACCATAAAACTCAACATATTCCCAATCCTCGGTTGTTCCTGTAATGCTGCGAGAATGAGTGTGAGTATATAATATTGAGAGATTTGCTCCTATAGAATCATCAGACACATTTTCTGTTTTAATCCAGCAGGAAAATTTGTAAAGGGTATTTCCTTTTACAGGAATATGTTGAATATACCTTGCATCGTTTGAAGAAATATTTTTAATGTAAGCACTTCTTGAATCAGTATGATTTACAGTTTCATCAAGGCCAAATTCAGTTGTTTCAGAACCATCAAACCAAGTATATATATCCCAAAATTCAGCATCTTTTTCTGATAGTTCAAAAGTTGGATTTTCTAAAAGATTTTCTGTTTGGGCAAACCCATTAGAAGATGCAATATACATACAAAATACAATTGCTATTAAAAAAAATTTAAAATTTTTTTTTGACACCTTTTAAGCACCCCCGCGATAGTTTGTAATAAAATTTAACTATATTAAAAAAATTAATACTATATTTTATATCGTAATAAATCAGCGTTTTTTATTCCTTTTTATCTTTTTTGATGATTTATTATTTTTATTAAATTTAAGATCTGCAAAAATCAATTTATTTCTCAATACAATATCTATAGATGTCCAAAGAAGAAATGCAAAAAGCATAACATTTAGAAAAGACACTATAAGAAGTATTGTATTGTCTGGTGGAATATGAGGGTTTCCGATTGCCATCATTCTCTCTAAAACTATTTGACAATTCACAAATATTGTCAAAGACGACAGGGCAAAAATCCCCATAAGTCTTATATCTTTTATATAAATAAAAGCAATAAGTGCCAACGCAACAGCAGGATACATATACCTTTCATGCATTCTAGACCAGAATACAAAAATACCTATTGTCTGTATAAGTGAAGCTAAATATAGGACGTTTGAGCTCTTGGATTTAAAGTAAAAAAATGGAGTTATGACAAAGCATATTATCCCAAAGAATATATGCCCCCATATGTTGTAGCTAAATATAAAGAAAGTTTCAGTGTCTTTTGTGAGATTTTGACCTAATAGTGCAAAGAAATTAAAAGCATTTAATGATGCGTGTTTATAGCCTTCACTGGTTTCTAAGAAAAGGTCAAAAATCCACAGAGGATGTTGGGTAAAAGAAAATGGCAGAAGAATAACTATACATGTTATTAGTCCGTATACTACAGACATTAAAAAATTTTTTATATTTTTTCTTCTAAACAATTCAATACATAACTCATATATAAGAATTGGGATGAAAAAAACCCCATGTGGCTTCATAAGAGTTGCAGCTGCTAAAGCAGCAGTGGCTTCTGGCTTTTTTTCAGCTTTTATAAACATTAGGAATATTATAACCATTAACATGAAAAATGAATCAACCTGTCCCCACAATGTAGAATTAATAAGGATTGCAGGGTTAAACAAAAATAATCCTGACAAAAGCAGGCTGAATTCTGGTTTGAGTTCTTTATATGCTAGTTTAAATATTATGTAAGCAGTTACAACATCGGCAATAATAGAAGGAAGTTTTATTAAAAGCATATGTGCAGAAGAGCCATAATCGATATTAAAAATATCAACAACCTTACCTATGATTGCAAGAATATACAAATAAAATGGTGGATAGTCCATAAAAATATCTAAATTATATATATTGGGCAAATCATTTGCTGCATGCTGAGCCCAAGATTGAAAACAAGATATATCTGAAGAAAAACCCTCAATAACAGGAGCCAATATTAGACGCAATATAAATCCAATAGTTAAAAGGGCAAATAGATGGACTTTTGTATTATCGGGATGAACTTTTAAAGCACCCTTTTTAATTGCCATAAAAAGGAATAAACCAACAATAAAAAACACTAATGCATAAAAATACATAAAAGATATTCCGCTGGATCTAATAAACTCCATATGAGATGTTGTATTCATTGAAACCTTTCACATTCCTTTCAAGTCAATTTACTATTAATTACAAAAAAGAACTAAAAAACCAGCATTTTAAAGGTGAATTTGCTTGGTTTGTAGATTTATTATAGCAGTTATGGTGTGTAAATGCAATTTATAATTTAGTATATGTTAAAGGTAAAAAACAATGTTTCTTCCATATTTTCATTCACTTAAATAACATGCACCCATTTAATACATCTTAACTAAGTAACTTGTGTTTCTTTTATGGAATATCTTTCTTCAAGTTTATTGCATACACCATTTAATAATGAGGGATGTTAGTTATTGAAAAACCTAAGTTGCATTTAATGGTTGATATGCATTGAGTCAAACGAAAAATGCAACTTAAATATTAGTAACTTGTAAAAAATGCAGACAGAAAATTCCTTTACTAATATGCTAATTAATTTAATATTAAATGGAAAAAGCATATATTTAAAGGGGAAAACTAAAAATTAAACTGGATAAAAGCGTTGAGAAAATAGGCATGTAGTTAAAATGGAAATTTAATAAAAACAATTTTTTTAAAAAAAATTAATTATTTTAGTTGTAATATGAGATGAGTGTGATATAATTAAAAATAAGAAAAGTGCAAGTTTTAAGTTTGGAGGTTGCAAATATGAAATTCACAAAAATGCACGGATTGGGAAATGATTATGTATATGTAAATTGCTTTTTGGAGAAGGTAAATAATCCTTCGGAAATTGCCAAAACAGTTAGCGACAGAAATTTTGGAATAGGGTCAGATGGATTGGTACTTATAATGCCATCTGATATAGCGGATTTTAAAATGAGAATGTTTAATTCAGATGGGTCAGAAGCAGAAATGTGTGGTAATGCAATAAGGTGTGTGGGTAAGTATGTTTACGACAACCGTTTGACAGACAAGGAAGTTGTAAGTATTGAAACTTTGGCAGGAATTAAAGTGCTTGAACTTAAGACAAAGAATGATGTAGTTGAATTGGTTAAAGTTGATATGGGTGAGCCAATTTTTGAACCTTCTAAAATTCCTGTTACAAGTGATAAAAAGCTCTTTGTACAGGAACCTGTTTATATTGATGGAAGCCAGTATAAAATTACATGTGTATCTATGGGGAATCCTCATGCAGTAACATATGTTGATGATGTTGAAAATTTTCCACTTAAAAAAGTTGGTTCTTTGATAGAAACGCATAAACTTTTTCCAAATAGAATTAATGCAGAGTTTGTTGAAGTAATCGACCGATCTACCCTTAAAATGAGAGTTTGGGAAAGAGGTGCTGGAGAAACTTTAGCATGTGGTACTGGAGCTTGTGCTGTTTTGGTAGCCTCAGCACTAAACGATATTTCTGAAAGAAAAGCAAACATAAGGCTCTTAGGAGGCGAGCTCATAGTTGAGTGGAATGAAGATGATAATCATATTTACCTAACTGGAGGTGCGACAAAAGTGTTTGATGGGGTGTTTGGACAAGATTAACCTTATAAGAGGTGAGGTTTTAGAACAAGATGAATATTTAAAAGAGTGAACTCGTTTAGATAAAGCTAAACATCGAGGCTTCAGGTGAAGTCTTAGAATAATATAAAGGAAGGAAGATGAGACATGGCAAAAATTAATGAGAATTATTTAAAACTTCAAGGAAGTTATTTATTTGCAGAAATTTCTAAGAGAGTAAACAATTTTAAAAAAGAAAATCCTGATGCGGGGATAATCAAGTTAGGTATAGGAGATGTTACAAAGCCACTTGCCCCTGCTGTTATTGAAAAACTACATCAGGCTGTTGATGAGATGGCTGATGCTGAGACATTTAAAGGCTACGGTCCTGAGCAAGGGTATCAGTTTTTAGCAGAAAAAATAATTGAGAATGATTATAGTTCTCGTGGCATAAAATTTGAAACAGATGAAATATTTATAAGTGATGGTTCAAAAAGTGACAGTTCAAATATACAAGAAATATTTGGGGTAGATAATATAGTGGCTGTTACAGATCCAGTATATCCTGTTTATGTAGACAGCAATGTTATGGCTGGGAGGACAGGAGATTTTAAAGATACTGGACATTTTGAGAAAATAACATATCTTGTATGTAATGCTGAAAATAATTTTAACCCTAAAATTCCTGATAAAAAAGTAGATTTAATATATTTGTGTTTACCAAATAACCCCACAGGGACGACACTTACAAAAGGGGAAGTGAAAAAATGGATTGACTATGCAAGAAAAAACAAGTCAATAATTTTGTATGATTCTGCTTATGAGGCATTTATCAGAGAAGAGGATGTTCCTCACAGTGTATATGAAATAGAAGGGGCAAAAGAAGTTGCAATTGAATTTAAAAGCTTTTCAAAGACGGCTGGATTTACAGGAACAAGGTGTGCATATACCGTTGTTCCAAAAGAGTTGGTTGCATATACTGAAAGTGGAGAACCTTATCAGGTGAATAAATTCTGGAACAGAAGGCAGACAACAAAGTTTAACGGTGTGCCATATGTTATTCAAAAAGGTGCAGAAGCTTTATATACTCCGGAGGGACAAAAGCAAATAAAGGAAACCATTAATTATTATATGACAAATGCTCGCATTATAAAGGAAGGTTTAGAAAAAGCCGGGCTTAAAGTTTTTGGAGGTGTAAATGCCCCTTATATATGGCTTAAAACTCCAAATAACTTAACTTCTTGGCAGTTTTTTGACAAATTATTAAATGAGGTTAATATTGTTGGAACTCCAGGTTCGGGTTTTGGACCTAGCGGAGAAGGGTATTTCAGACTAACTGCTTTTGGAAGCAGAGAAAACACTGAAGAAGCAGTGGAGAGGTTTCAAAAACTTTAGTCTTTAAATGTAGTTTATCCACTTATCTCGTATTAAAAAGAATAATAAACACATACTAACTAAAAGATAATTATTATTAATATGTCTGTTTCTTAAGGACAAAATCTCGATAATTTAAAAGGTTTTGGACGATGGGAGATGGATGGTAATAAAAATAGGTGGAAATATGCGTTTTAGAAGAAATATTTTTTATATTTGTATAGTGTTTTCTTTTGTTTTGTTCTTTGAGGGAATTTTTACACTCTATAATTTTGATGAAAATAGTAAAACAAATTTCAAAAGAGAAAGAACAAATAATTATGAAAAAACACAAATTATGCGAGATATTTTTGGAGAAAAAGAAGATTACCCGGAGTACATAAATCTACTCTTAATGGGGCTGGATGAATCTGAAAAAAGGTCAGATGGAATTACATTAATAAATTTCCAGCCCCAAAATGGAAATATTAACATGTTATCAATAGCAAGAGATACTATGATTAAATTAAATAGTGGAAGAACATTAAAAATAAATGCTCTTATTGGGCTGGGGGGAGAGTCAAAAATTATTGAAAAAGTAGAAGAGCTAACTGATATGCCTGTTCACTATTATTTGACAATGAATTTTGAAGGTTTTAGGGAGATAATTGATTTATTAGGAGGAGTGGAAATAGACGTACCATTTAATATGGAATATGATGATCCATATCAAAATCTTTATATTCGAATTGATAAAGGAAAGCAAATTTTAGATGGAGAAAAAGCAGAAAAATATTTAAGGTATAGAAAAGGAAATAGAGCAGGAGAGGGTTATGAGGATGGCGATATAGGGAGAATAAAAGCACAGCAAAAGTTTATAGGTGAATTTATAAATCAAAAATTAAAACTTAAGTATTTTCATAAGGCAAATGATATTTTTTTTATTATTAAAAATAATGTAACTACAAATATAGAGCTGGCTGATGTTAACTATTATTTAAATGTAATAAAAGATATTAATATAGATGAGTTAAAGGTCTTTACGCTACCAGGGCATTCTGAATATATTAATAATCAATATTATTATATAAATGATGAATCAAAAACTAGAGATATAATAAATAATAATTTTAATTAATCTATTTGAAAACAGGAACATTAATGGGGGATAACTAATTTTCTTAAATCCGGATATATTTTCTTAAATTGAGATATATTTCTCATGACTTTTGAAAAAAATAGTGGTATAATATTTGATGTATTTAAAAAAACATGTAAGTAGTAAACAGGAGGATGATTGATGGATCCGATTACCCATGGAGTCATTGGTATGACTTTATCGAAGGTTACAGGTAATGAGATATCTGTAACTGATGCAGCTACAGCAGCTGTGGTTGTTGGTTCAGTTTTCCCAGATATTGACATAGTGTTCCAAAAGTGGGGAGATTGTTCATATTTAAAAAATCACAGAGGTGTTACTCATTCGATAATAGGACTTTTGACTTCTTCAGTATTTATAGCATTTTTACTAAATTCTTTTTATTCAAATGCTAGTTTTATGAGTCTTGTGTTCTGGGCTTTGTTGGGAGGAATTTCCCACACTTTTTTCGACTTATTTAATTCTTATGGTGCAAAACTATTATGGCCATTTATTAACAAAAAATATTCTTTTGGATTGCTTCTCGTATTTGACCCTATATTTTTAATTTCCATGTTAGGATATATATTTACTTCTGGAGTTGTTCAAAAGGTGTTTATTATTAGCTTTTTAGTTTACCTTTTGTCTAGGGTTGTTATGAGAATGTGTGTGTTCAAACATTTAAAAAAGAAGTTTAAAAAAGGCTCTGAAGAAATTTTTCTAGTTCCTGCAATGACGGGATTATTTAGGTGGCATTTTATACTTGAAGAAGATACATGCAGTATATTTGGAGAAAAGAATATTTTTAGACGAAATATAAAGATTATAGAAAAGTTAAATAAGATACAGGATGAACTTTTAGAAACAGTTTCAGATTCAAGTGTTGGTAAATTTTTTGCTGAGTTTACCCCTGTATTTCATGTAAACAGACAATTAATAGGTGGAATAACTCGATATACATTTATTGACATGAGATATTACATGCGTAATGATTTTCTTCATCATGCAATATTAGAGGTGGATAAAAGCGGCCGCATTATAACATCGAGTTTTAATCCATATTCAATAAATAGAGCAAGTGATATTCCTGAGGAAATTGAAAACCCAAAAAATAATTTTTTCACAAGGCTTAGAGGAGTTTAAAAAATATTTAAAAGCAAATAATATATTTGGTACTGTTGCATACTAAACAAGTTAGTTTGCAGCAGTTATTTTTTTAATAAAAAAGCTTTAAAGCTTTTTATTTGTGTATTATAATTATAAGAGCAACTTCGCATTATAGAAGTGGAGACTTAAAATAAGATGAAATTTTAAGGAGTGTTTTTTTGAAAAAAGTAGGTTTTACAACAAGTATACCTGTGGAAACGGTATTTGCTGCAGACTGTAAGCCTGTAGATATAAACAATATTTTCGTGAATGAACGTAATGCCGAAAAACTTTTGGAAAATGCTGAAAAAATCGGCTTTCCCAGAAATTCATGTGCATGGATAAAAGGTATGTACTCGTGTATAATGAGCAGTGCAGATCTTGATATGATAATAGGTGTTGTTGAGGGGGACTGTTCAAATACTAGGGCACTTAGAGAGGTGCTTGAATTAAATGGAGTTAAAAGCGTTCCTTTTTCTTATCCAAATTCAAGAGACTATAACTTACTAAAATCTGAAATATTAAATTTGTGCAATTATTTTGGAATAAATATAGAGCAGTGTGTACATATAAAGAAAAAGTTAGACAATATAAGAAAAAAACTTGTGTATTTAGATGAGTTAACATGGAAATATAATAAGGCAAGTGGACTGGAAAACCATATATGGCAGGTTTCAAGTAGCGACTTTAATGGCGATTACAATGTATTTAAATCTAAATTAGAGGCTGAAATATTACAAATTGAAAAAAGAGATGAATTTCATGAAAAGGTGAGAATAGGTTATATTGGTGTTCCACCAATAATTTCTGATTTATATGATTTTGTAGAGACATTAGATGGAAGGATAGTTTATAATGAGGTTCAAAGACAATTTACCATGGCGGATTCTATTGGTATAGATGATGTTGTTGAAACCTATAAAAATTTTACTTATCCTTATGACATATATACAAGGCTTGAAGATATAAAGAACCAGATAAAAAAGAGGAAAATAGATGGCGTTATACATTATACCCAGGCATTTTGTTTTAGGGGAATTGAGGATATTGTTATAAGAAAAAACTTAGACATTCCAGTGCTAACGTTAGAAGGCGACAGACCTGGGAGTTTAGATTCGAGGACAAAACTTAGAATAGAGTCATTTATAGACATGATTGGCTAAATAGTAGTAAAAGGGTGGAAATATGAGAATTATAGGTATAGACTTAGGTAGTAGGTCTGTTAAAATTGTAGTTTTTGAAGGAAATAATATTGCTGAAAATAAAATATTTAGTACATCTTTTTTTTATAAAAATTGCTGTTTTGTTAAAGGTGGTAAAGTTGCCATAGACTTTGACAGCTTGAATTTAGGTGAGTTTGATAAAATCATCAGTACTGGATATGGAAGAAACAACGTTAATGTAGAAAATGCAGAAGTTATTTTAGAGTTAAAGGCTCATGCATACGGTGCTATGTGGCAAACAAAACTTCATGATTTTACTTTAGTAGATATTGGTGGGCAAGATAGCAAAGTTATGTCTATAAAAGGCGGCAAAATGGTGGATATGATGTTAAACGATAAGTGTGCCGCATCGTGTGGAAGGTATCTTGAAAATATGGCTGTTGTTATGGAAATAAGTGTTGAGGAATTAGTTGAGTATTTTAAAGATCCAGTTCAATTGAATTCAACATGTGCTGTTTTTGGTGAGTCAGAACTCATAGGGAAAATATCTGAAGGATATTCTATAGAGCAGTTAGGTGCGGGTGTCAACTATTCTCTTTTTAAGAGGATAAGACCACTAATAGAAAGATTTCCAGAAGACTCTATTGTTATAACGGGAGGAGTTGCAAAGAATAAAGCTTTTGTCAAATATATAAAAACAGAGCTTGACTTTAAACGGGTAGTTGTTCCTTCTTTTCCTCAATTAAATGGGGCTATTGGATGTTGTTACTATTATTTAAAAAAATGAAGATGTGGGCATAAAGAACTTATTATCTTGATTGCAGCTGTTGTTGCTATATGATATACTTATAGCTGCAACAAACGAGGAAATTTATGAGTAATAGTAAATTTTTTGAAAAATCCGAATATAGGTGGGAGAATTATATGAGTAGAGCTGTAGTTTTGCTTTCAGGTGGATTGGATAGCACAACATGTTTGTCAGTTGCAATAAAAGAAGGCTATGAGGCATATCCTTTATCTTTTGATTATGGTCAAAAGCACCATAAAGAAATTTTAAGTGCTAAAAATGTAGTGGAATATTATTCGATAAAGCCACACAAGATTATAAAGACTGGAAATGTAGGCGGGAGTGCATTGACAGATCAGGATATAGAAGTTCCTGACTATCAGGGTCTACCCAATATTCCTGTGACTTACGTTCCAGCTAGAAATATTATTTTTTTAAGTTATGCAGTAGGTTATGCTGAAGCTGTTGGTGCAGAGGCTATATACATAGGTGTTAATGCTGTTGATTATAGTGGATATCCTGATTGCAGGCCGGAATTTATTGAAGCTTTTAGAAATGTAATAAAAGTTGGAACAAAGGGAGGCGTGAATGGGAAACCGATAAAAATTCTAACGCCTATTATTGAGCTTTCAAAAGCAGAAATAATAAAATTGGCCTGTGAGAATAATGCACCTATTCATTTGACTACAAGCTGTTATAAGGGAGGCGAAAAAGCCTGTGGAGTTTGTGACAGTTGTTCTTTGAGACTAAGGGGTTTTAAGGAAGCTGGAATTGTAGATACTGTTGAATATGCTAAAAAAGTTTATTAATAATAGATTAACAGGTTGAAAGGAATATGTTTATGAAAATTGGTAAGATTGGTATTAGCAAGGTATTTACCTTTGATAGTGCTCATCATTTAAAAGATTATCAAGGAAAGTGTAAAAATATACATGGTCATACTTATAAATTGGAAATCACATTAAAGGGAACACCTGACGAGAAGGGGTTTGTAATTGATTTTCATGATTTAGATAGCATTATAGAAGATGAAATTCTTTCAAAAATAGATCATAAATATCTAAATGAGTTGTTTGAGTTTAATCCGACTTGCGAAATGATTGGACTATGGTTGTGGGATGAAATTTTAAAAAAGATATCAAAACTAGACCCTGTTCTTGAAAAACTTGTTTTATGGGAAACGCCCACATCCTTTATAACCATTGACAGAAAAGATATGGAATAATGGGAGTGGGAAAGTGTGAAAGTAAATGAGATTTTTTTAAGCATTCAAGGTGAGAGTTTATCTTCTGGTTTTCCAACAATTTTTGTTCGATTCACAGGTTGTAATTTAAGATGTAGTTACTGTGATACAACATATTCATATAATGATGGAATAGACATGACACCGGAGAGTATAATGAAAAAAATAAAAAAGTTTCATTATAACAGAGTATGTTTGACAGGGGGAGAACCTCTTTTACAAAAGGATTTAGACAAACTTTTAAAAATGTTAGAGGGTTATATTGTTTCCATTGAAACAAATGGTTCTGTTAAACTTGAATGTTTGGATCTTTTAAATAGAAAGTACTCCTTTGTGTTAGATATTAAAACACCTTCTTCAAGATGTAGTGAAAAAATGGTGTTAAATAACTTTGAATTTCTTGAAGAAAAAGATGAAATAAAATTTGTAATTGAAGACAGAGCTGATTATGAATGGTCTAAAGATATTATTTTCAAGTATCATAAAAAAGGAGTTTTAACATTTTCGCCTGTTTTTGGCAAAGTTGATTATGCTAAAATAGTAAGGTGGATACTTGAAGACAGATTAAATGTTCGATTTCAATTGCAGCTTCACAAGCTTATTTGGGAACCAGACATGACAGGGGTTTAGTGATTATGTATAATTGGGAAGAACTAATAATGGAATGTACTAACTGTAAGAAGTGCATTTTAGGTGATACAAGAAAAAACATAGTAATAGAAAAGGGAAACAGAAATGCTTCCTTAATGTTTATTGGTGAAGGGCCGGGAGAGCAGGAGGATATTCAGGGAACACCATTTGTGGGACGAGCAGGCAAGCTTTTTGATTTGCTGTTGGAAGCATTAAGAATTAAGGAAGATCAGTATTATGTTACCAATATAGTGAAGTGCAGACCTCCTAGAAACAGAGTTCCCAATGATGATGAAGCAAGGACCTGTTTGCCTTACTTAAGGAATCAAGTTTTCTTGGTAAAACCTAAAATAATAGTATGTTTAGGTGCTACTGCTATGAGACATATAATAGATAAAGATGCTAGGATAACAAAGATTAGAGGTAATTGGATTGAAAGAAAAGGGTACTGGATTATGCCTGTTTTTCATCCGGCAGCACTTTTAAGAGATGAGTCTAAAAAGGTTTTAATGTGGGAAGATTTTAAAAAAGTTAAACAAAGGTTGGATATCATATGTCAAAATCAGAACAGTTAAATATTTTATACGATACATATAAAAGTGTATTTAATGAAAGGGAAATTGTTTTGGGAGATGGCAGTGTTGATTCTAAGCTGTTATTGATAGGTGAAGCACCTGGGAAAGATGAGGTGCTTAAAAAAAAGCCATTTGTGGGTGCAGCAGGGAAGAACCTAAGTGAATTTTTAGATATATTAGGTATTGATAGAAGTGACATATATATAACTAATGTAATAAAATATAGGTTGTCAAAGGTAAACCCAGAGACAGGAAGGGTATCTAATAAACCATCTACCAATAAGGATGTTAGAGAAAACAGAAAATATCTACTTAATGAAATAAGTATTATTCAGCCTGAAATTATTGTTTCGCTTGGGAATGTTCCTCTAAGAGCCGTTTTAGGGGATATGCAAATTAAGATTGGTCAGGTTCATGGAAACCTTAAAGATATTTTAATTGAAGAAAAAAAGTATAATTTGTTTCCGCTCTACCATCCGGCAAGTATTATTTATAATAGAAAACTTAAAAGCATTTATTATGAAGACTTGGAGAAGCTAAAAAATATATTGTAGTGGAAGTTCTAAACTGTACTAATGGTAGCCAAATATCAGTGACCACTTAGGATATGCGTTTATCCAGCAAAAACCATTAAAAAAAATTAAAAAACCTATTGACTTTTATTTATTTATGGTGTTATAATCAAATAGCTGTCGACGCGAGAAGAGACAAAGCAGTACAAAGGGAATAATAAACATTACAAAAATAAAAAAAAGTGTTGACAAAGAAAAAAACATGTGGTAGTATA